>CAMXAZ010000025.1 GCA_947179295.1 uncultured Muribaculaceae bacterium | reverse complement strand
CTTCTCAAAAGCGAGTGCAAAGGTAGACATTTCCCCAATTCCCTCCAAATATTTCACAGTGTTTTAACAGAATTTTAACACTTAAATTCATTTCACCCCTCCAAAAGCCGTTTTACACCTATTAATATATATAATAAGGGACAAAACGGCACTCCCCGTAATGTCCACAATACCTCACGGCGAATCCGGCTCAGCACAAAAAAAATCAAGAACCGATCTAAAAAAAATGAGTTCCTATATCAAAAAAATTCCCCCTTGAAGCAGCCTGCCGGATGGCAAACCACATCAAGGGGATTTCTAATTTTTATTTATCGAGTGCTTATTTATTCACGCGGAAACGCTCTTCACCGGTGGTCAGGAAACTGATCACCTGACGTGCGGCCGCAATACCGGCGTTAATATTGGCTTCTGAGGTCTGCGCTCCCATTTTTTTCGGAGTGAAGAACACTCGGTCGCCAAAGCGCTCCTTGATCTCGGCAGCGCGTTCTGGAGCCACATCGGCGGCATACTTGAGATCGGCACGTTCGTCAAGAGCACGGATAAGGCCTTCCTCATCGATCACCTCCTTGCGGGCAGTGTTGATCAGAAGACCACCCTTAGGCATTGACGCGATCAGATCATAGCCGATCGACTTGCGGGTCTCAGGAGTAGCGGGGATATGAATCGAAACCACCTTGTTCAGGCGATAGAGTTCCTCTACCGAGTGGACGGGAGTCACTCCGGCATCCTCCATGACATTGTCAGGGCAATACGGGTCAAGAGCGGAGACATTCATCTCGAATCCGCGGGCAATACGGGCCACATTGCGGCCTACCTGGCCGAAGGCCTGGATACCGAGAGTCTTATCCTTAAGCTCAGTGCCTGATGTGCCGTTGAACATATTGCGACTCATCATGACAGCCATGCCGAACACGAGTTCGGCCACGGCATTGGAATTCTGGCCGGGGGTATTCTGCACACACACGCCACGGGCGGTAGCCGCCTCAAGGTCGACATTGTCATAACCGGCGCCTGCACGGACCACAACTTTAAGAGCGGGAGCCGCAGCAAGCACTTCAGCATCAACCTTGTCACTGCGGATAATCAGAGCCTCGGCAGTAGCCACGGCGTCAAGCAGTTCCTGCTTTGACGCATATTTTTCAAGAAGCACAAGTTCTGCTCCGGCCTCTTCGATAACTTTTCTCATGCCGTCTACAGCCACTGCTGCAAAGGGCTTCTCAGTTGCAATAAGAACTTTCATAGTCTGAGACAGGGGAATTATCAGTGAGACTTTTCAAATTCTTTCATTGCGTCGACAAGAGCCTGCACGCTTTCGATGGGAAGAGCATTGTAGAGCGAAGCGCGGAATCCGCCGACTGAGCGGTGGCCCTTGATGCCGACAATGCCACGTGCGGCGCAGAAGTCAACGAAATCTTTTTCGAGTTCCTTATATTCGGGAGTCATCACGAAGGTGACGTTCATGATCGAGCGCGAATCGGGATCTGTCACAGTGCCGACAAACATCTTGCTTGAGTCGATAGCGTCATAAAGGAGCGCAGCCTTTGCAAGGTCGCGTTTTTCCATTTCCTTGACGCCGCCGAGTTCCTTGTAGTAGCGCAGAGTCTGGAGCGAAGAGAAGACGGGAAGCACCGGAGGAGTGTTGAACATCGAACCCTTCTTGATATGGGTGCGATAGTCAAGCATGGTAGGAATCTGACGGTCTACCTTACCGAGAGCGTCTTCCTTGACAATCACGAGAGTAGCACCGGCCGGGCCGAGGTTTTTCTGCGCGCCCGCATAGATGAGATCATATTTGGACACGTCAACCGGACGAGAGAAAATATCCGACGACATATCGGCGATCAGAGGCACTTTCACATCGGGATCGGTGCGCAGTTCGGTGCCATAGATGGTGTTGTTTGTAGTGATATGGAAATAGTCCAGATCCTCAGGCACTTCATAGCCCTTGGGATAATAGGTGTAATTAGCCTCTTTTGAAGAAGCGAGCACTTCTACCTCGCCGAAAAGACGGGCCTCTTTGATGGCATTGGCAGCCCATGTGCCGGTGTCGAGATAGCCGGCCTTTGAGCGCAGGAAGTTATACGGAGCCATACAGAACTGCAGACTGGCGCCACCGCCGAGATAAAGTACATGATAACCTTCAGGAACATCAAGGAGCTCCTTGACAAGCTGCTGGGCTTCATCCATCACAGCGACGAATTCCTTGCCGCGATGTGACACTTCAAGGAGTGAAAGACCGGTGTTGGCAAAGTTGAGAATCGCATCGGCAGTATTCTTGATAGTGTATTCACTCAGAATAGAGGGGCCTGCGGAGAAATTATGCTTCTTCATAACTGAAAAAAGTGGGGGGATTAAATGAAAGTTGGCGTGATTGGTGGTGTCTATGCTGCGCGTTCACAATCTTAGACCCCGCAAATATAGTGAATTTTTCAATCCTCCAAACATTAAGAGCATGAAAATATAGAAATTTTTCCGTAATTACACTATTTTTCGCTGCTCACGTCTGATTTAACAGAAATTCACGCGGCTCCGGCTGCAATCCGACAACGCCTGACGCCGTCCATTAACATATTCATGCCGTCTATTAACACTCTGTTTGCCGTCTGCCGGAGATTGACTAATTTTACTAACATCAGCCCGATACGAAAAATCACGGGCTCTGATCTTTTAACATTTCGAACTTTTTTTAAGATGCGAATGTTAATACATTGTTTTAGTTTTCA
This sequence comes from uncultured Muribaculaceae bacterium, assembly GCA_947179295.1. Lineage (GTDB taxonomy): Bacteria > Bacteroidota > Bacteroidia > Bacteroidales > Muribaculaceae > Duncaniella. Next base: position 35,510 of record CAMXAZ010000025.1, on the reverse strand, counting down.
TCCAGTGCAATTTTAATTCAACACAGAGTAGGTAAAATGAATCTCCATCACATCGGCGAATCAATCGGTTCGAAAGTAAACTCAGGATTCAAATCAGCCAAAAGACATAGCCCCCACAGCAAGAAAGCCTGGCTGGTCATAGCCCTGGCAGTCCTCATCATAGCCGCAGGACTCTACTTCCTCATGCGCCCGAAGCATCAGGCATCGCCTCTGCCCATAGTTGAAGTTGAGACTGTCAAGACCGGCAACGTGAATATCTACGGCGAATACGTAGGCCGCATCCGCGCCCAGCAGTTCGTCGAGATCCACGCCCGTGTGGAAGGCTACCTCGAAAGCATGCTCTTCAAAGAAGGCTCCTATATAGAAAAAGGACAGACACTGTTCATCATCGACCCGCGTCTCTACCGGGCCAATGCCAACAAAGCCCGCGCGCAGCTCAACAAAGCCCGCGCGCAGGCCCAGAAAGCCAAACGCGACTACGAGCGAATCAAACCGCTCTACGCCCAGAACGCCGCTTCACAGCTCGACCTCGACAACGCCACAGCCGCCTATGAAAGCGCCAACGCCGAAGTCACCGTCAGCGAGGCCGACCTCACCCAGGCAGAACTGACCTTGGGCTACACCCGCGTGTCGTCGCCCATCTCAGGCTACATCTCTGAACGTGTGGCCGACATCGGCACCTGGGTCGGTCCCTCAGGAGGCAAATCACTTCTGGCCACAGTGGTCAAGAGCGACACCGTCAGAGTAGACTTCTCCATGACCGCGCTCGACTATCTCCGCAGCAAAGACCGCAACGTAAATCTCGGAGTCTCCGACTCCACCCGCAAATGGAACTCCTTCGTGACCATCACCCTTGCCGACGGCTCGGAATATCCCCACAAAGGACTCGTGGATTTCGCCGATCCGCAGGTCGACCCCAAGACCGGCACCTTCTCCGTCCGCGCCGAGATGCCCAACCCCGACCACAGCCTCCTGCCGGGCGAATTCACCAAAGTGCGTGTTCTCCTCGACGTGCGTGAGGAAGCGATCGAAATCCCATCCAAAGCCCTCATCATCGAGAAAGGCGGAGCTTATGTATATGTGGTCCGCCCCGACAGTGTAGCCGAGAAACGCTTCATCGAGACCGGTCCGGAAGTGGGCAACAACACCATAGTGGAACGCGGCCTGGCCAAGGGTGAGAAAATAGTGGTGGAAGGCTATCACAAACTCTCCCACAACACCAAAGTAAATCCCGTGGCCGTTCCGCCGGATGAAAAAGACAAAAACGAAACCACCGACAAAAAATCAGAAACCATAGCAGCTGGAAAGGAGGAGTAAGCCGATGAAAAAAAATTTCTTCCTCGACCACCCGGTCTTCTCGATCGTAATCTCGATCGTCATTTTCATCGTGGGAGCCATCGGTCTCACCCTGCTTCCTGTCGACCAATACCCTCAGATAGTCCCCCCGGTGGTGAAAATCACCGCCTCCTATCCGGGTGCCGACGCCCAGACCGTGACCCAGGCCGTGGCAACCCCTATCGAGCAGGAACTCAACGGAACTCCGGGCATGATCTACATGTCATCATCAAGCTCCAACTCCGGAGGCTTCACCGCTCTGGTGACATTTGACATCGACACCGACCCCGAACTCGCCGCCGTCGATATACAGAACCGCGTAAAAAAAGCCGAGTCACGCCTGCCGGCCGAAGTGGTCCAGAACGGCATCTCCGTCTCAAAAGAGACCGCAAGTCGACTGATGACCATAACCATCCAGTCTGACGACCCTAAATTCGACGAAATCTACCTCAGCAACTACACCACCCTCAACATTCTCGACCCCCTGCGCCGAATTCCCGGTGTCGGCAGTGTCAGCAACGTTGGCAGCCGCTACTACGCCATGCAGATATGGGTGGCGCCTGACAAGCTCGCCGACCTCGGCCTCACCGTAAAGGACATCCAGAACGCGCTGAAAGACCAGAACCGCGAATCAGCCGCCGGCGCCCTCGGACAGGCTCCGGCAACCGACATAGACATCACCATGCCTATCATTGCCCGCGGACGCCTCTCGTCGGTCTCGGAATTTGAAGACATCGTTCTGCGCGCCGGAGCCAACGGCTCGCTGATCAGACTGAAAGACGTGGCCCGCGTGTCGCTCGAAGCCTCAAGCTACTCGACCGAGAGCGGAATCAACGGCGGAAACGCCGCCGTGCTCAACATCAACATGCTCCCCGGCTCCAACGCGATGGAAGTGGCCGAAGCCGTAAAGAAAGAAATGGAAATCATATCCAAAAACTTTCCGGAAGGCATCAGCTACGACATTCCGTTTGACATGACCACATATATAAAGGAATCCATCCACCATGTCTACCGCACATTCTTCGAAGCGCTGGTGCTGGTGATCCTCGTGGTGTTCCTCTCTCTGCAGAACTGGCGCACCACACTGATTCCGGTCATCGCCGTGCCGATCTCGCTTGTCGGCACCTTCGGTGTGATGCTGATGTTCGGCTTCTCACTCAACATGCTGACTCTCCTGGGCCTGATCCTCGCTATCGGCATCGTGGTCGACGACGCGATTGTAGTCGTTGAAAACGTTGACCGCATCATGAACACCGAGCGCCTGTCGCCCTATGAGGCCACAGCCAAAGCCATGAGCAACCTCGGAGGCGCACTGATAGCCATGTCGCTGGTGCTCTGCGCCGTCTTCGTCCCCGTGAGCTTCCTGCCCGGCATCACAGGCCAGCTCTACCGCCAGTTCACCATCACGATCGCCGTATCGGTGATCATCTCGACCATCGTGGCGCTCACCCTCTCGCCCGTGATGTGTGCCAAACTGCTCAAGCCCACAGATACCCGCCGCCGCAAGGCAAGGATATTCCGTCTGATCAACATCTGGCTGAACCGTGGCAACAAATCATATGGCCGCACCATCTCCCGCGTGCTCTCCCATCCGAAACGCATGTATGCCGCCTTCGGCCTCGCACTCGTGTTCATCTACATGATGAACGCCCTGATGCCCCGCAGCTTCATGTCGCAGGAAGACCAGGGCTACTTCACCGTCGAGCTGGAACTCCCCGAAGGCTCCACCATAGAGCGCAGCCGCGAAGTAACCGAAAGAGCTATGGACTATCTGATGCAGGACCCCGACGTGCAATATGTGCTCAACGTGACCGGATCTTCACCACGCGTAGGCACCAACCCGGCCCATTCGCAGCTCACAGTAATCCTCAAGCCCTGGGGCGAACGCTCGTCATCTGACATAGCCGAAGTCCGCAGCCGCATCCACGAGCGCCTATCGCAGTATCCCGAAAGCAAAGTCTACATCTTCTCGCCCTCGATCATCCCCGGTCTGGGAAGTTCAGGCGGTTTCGAGATGGTGCTTGAGGCAAGAGGCGACGCCACATACACCGACCTGCAACATGCCGTCGACACTCTCAGACAATATGCCGCCATGTCACCTGCCATCGCCGACCTCTCCACATCAATGCAGGCCGACATTCCTCAGCTCTATTTCGATGTAGACCGTGACAGAGCCAAGATGCAGGGCATCCCCGTCAGCGACATATTCTCCACAATGAAAGCCTTCACCGGCTCGATATACGTCAACGACTTCAACATGTTTAACCGCATCTACCGTGTCTATATCCAGGCCGAGGCCCCCTACCGCTCACGCCGCGACAACATGAATCTCTTCTTCGTGAAGAGCGCCGACAATACAATGGTGCCCATTTCATCGCTCGGAACCTCGCACTTCACCACCGGCCCCGGCACCATCGGACGCTTCAACATGTTCAACTCCGCCACCATCTCAGGCGAAGCCGCCCACGGCTACAGCACCGGCGAGGCTATGGACGCTCTCGAAAAAATAGTCAGCGAGAAACTCCCTGACAACATCGGAGTGGAATGGAGCGGCCTCTCATATCAGGAACGCCACGAAAGCGGCAACACAGGCCTTGTGCTCGGACTCGCCCTGCTCTTCGTGTTCCTCTTCCTGGCCGCCCAGTATGAAAGCTGGTCTGTCCCGCTCGCCGTCATCCTCTCCCTCCCGATAGCCGGAGTGGGAGCCTACCTGGGAATCTGGATCTGCGGACTGGAAAACAACATCTACTTCCAGATCGGTCTGGTGATGCTCGTAGGCCTCGTGGCCAAAAACGCCATCCTCATCGTCGAATTCGCTAAAGAGGAAGTTGACAAAGGCGTCGATGCAGTCCACGCCGCCCTCACAGCCGCCCGTCTCCGTTTCCGCCCTATAGTCATGACCTCTCTTGCCTTCATGCTCGGCCTGCTCCCGCTCCTGTTCGCCTCAGGACCGGGCTCGGCCGCCAGACGCGACATCGGCACCGGTGTATTCTTCGGAATGCTTGTAGCCATCACCGTCGGCATTGTCTTCGTTCCGTTCTTCTTTGTTGCAATCAACAAATTCACAAACCGCAAACGCTCTCTCAAAAAATGAAACGACTGATCCCGATAATACTCTCCATCCTCGCCCTGGCAAGCTGCTCAGGGACTAAAAATCTCGTGCCGGCCGACGTCGACATGCCGGAGGCCTACATGCCGGGGCTTGAGTCAGACACCGCATCCATTGCCGATCTGACCTGGTGGGAATTCTATGCCGATTCCACTCTGACCCGCCTGATGCGCCTCGCGCTTGACAACAACCGCGACCTGCTCAAAGCCGCAGCCCGCGTCGAACAGATGCGGCAGCTCTACGGCATAGACAAAGCCAACTTCTACCCCGAAATCGGAGGCATGGTCGGCGCAAGCTATGAAACGAACAACTACAACGGCGCCGGCACCACCAAAGATCCGGAATATGACCTGAAACTGCCCGTCAGCTGGGAAATCAACCTCTGGGGCTCACTCTCGCAGGCCAAACGCGCCGGAGCCGCCCGCTTCAAAGCATCGGTGGAAGACTACCGCGCAATGCGCATGACCATCATTGCCGATGTCGCTATGGCCTATTACAAGCTCATAGCCCTTGACAACGAACTCTCCATCGTGCGCCAGACAATGGCCACACGCAAGCAGTCGCTCGAACAGGCTAAAATACGTTTTGACGGCGGTCTCACCTCCGAGACCGTCTATCAGCAGGCCAAAGTGGAATACTCCACAGCCGCCTCGCTCGTCCCGAACCTCGAACGCCAGGTAGCCGTGGCACGCAATGCGCTCACACTCCTTTTAGGAGAATATCCGCGTGAGATCTCCGAGCGCGGCGACCTTGCCCTCAACGTCTCTCTCCCCGAAAAACTTCCAGCCGGAGTGCCTTCCACTCTGCTTCAGCGCCGTCCCGACCTGCGGGCCGCCGAGCAGAGACTGAAAGCGGCGATGGCCGATGTAGGTGTCAGCTACGCCGACCGTTTCCCGCGCCTGCGCCTCGGATTCACCCCCGGCTTCGAAAACGAAAGCCTCTCAGACTTCTTCAAATCGCCCTTCACCTACACTGTAGGCTCCATCACCGGCTCCATTTTTGACTTCGGACGCAAAAAGCGCAAATACCAGGCCGCCATAGCCGTCTATGACCAGTCGCGCTACGACTATGAAAAAGCCGTCATCCAGGCATTCACCGAAGTCAACACCGCTCTGGCCACCTACCACCACGTGCAGCAGGCCCGCACTCTTAAAGTAGAGCTCCGCGACGCGGCGGTCAAATACGTTCAGCTCGCACATCTGCAATATCGCGGCGGCACTCTCAACTATATTGACGTGCTTGACGCACAGCGCCGCTACTTCGACGCACAGATAGGCGTGAGCAACGCCATCCGCGACGAATATCTCGCGCTCATAAATCTCTATAAAGTGCTCGGAGGCGGATGGTCCACTGATGACTCAGCCGCTATCTGAACCCGTTGAAAGAAACACACACCGGAAAACGAAGCTCCTTGTCACTGCTTCACTTCCTGATCAGCGCCGGCACCCTGCTGCCAGCGCTGATTCTGTAAAGCGGCTGACCGCATCTCGGCCGGATTGTCGCACGGCTGCCACAAAGGCCTGTGGCCAAGTTCGTCAGGCATGAACTGCTGCACCACAAAGTTGCCCGGATAGTTATGGGCATACTTGTAGTCGCGTCCGTAGCCCATATCCTTCATCAGTGATGTCGGCGCGTTGCGCAGATGCAGCGGCACCGGCAGATCGCCGGTCTCCTCTACGAGCTTCATGGCATTGTGAAGCCCTGTATATGTGGAATTGCTCTTGGCTGACAGAGCCAGATAGACCGTGCACTCCGCCAGCGGAATCTGCCCTTCGGGAAAACCGAGCTTATGCACAGCCTCAAACGTGGCATTGGCCAGCAGAAGCGCATTCGGATTGGCCAGACTTATATCCTCGGCGGCAAGAATCAGCAGCCGGCGCGCTATGAACTCCGGGTCCTCCCCGCCGCGTATCATGCGGGCGAGCCAGTAGAGGGCGGCATCCGGGTCTGAACCGCGGATGCTCTTGATGAAGGCCGAGATGATATCGTAGTGCATCTCTCCGTTCTTATCATAGGCCGACGGATTTTCCTGGAGCCTTTCGGTCACCACCTTGTCATTGATCACCACCGGCTCTCCCTGCGGAGTTGACTGTTCGAGCAGATCCAATATATTGAGCAGCTTGCGGGCATCGCCTCCGGCAAAACGGAACAGGGCCGTAGTTTCCTCAATGCTCACACCGTGGAGCTGCAGGGAACTGTCACCCTCCACCGCCCGGTCAAGCAGACGGCGCAGATCGGCCTCCTCCAGCGGGCGCAGAGTATAGACCTGCGCGCGTGAGAGAAGCGGCCTGATCACCTCGAACGACGGATTTTCCGTAGTGGCCCCGATCAGAGTCACCACACCGCTCTCCACCGCCCCCAGCAGACTGTCCTGCTGCGCCTTGCTGAAACGGTGGATTTCATCGATGAACAGAATCGGACGCCCGCCCGTAAACATGTTCATGGCATCGCCTTTACAGCGCTCTATCACCTCACGCACCTCCTTGACACCGGCGCTGACGGCCGACAACGTATAGAACGGCACATTGACAGAGTTGGCAATGATTCTCGCAAGCGTGGTCTTGCCCACTCCGGGAGGTCCCCAGAGGATAAAAGACGAGACTTTGCCCGATTCAATCATGCGGCGGACCACTCCTCCCTCACCCACGAGGTGGAGCTGGCCTATATAATCATCTAAAGAGCGCGGACGCAGGCGCTCGGCAAGTGGCTGGTTCATGATAATGCAAAATTAATAATTATCCGCCATATATCGCAACCTCCACCCGCATCCGCCACACGCCTACACCTATTATAATAATGTTAAAGGTTTTAAAATTCCCTCTCAGCCTATGCGAATTAATATTTTTTCATTAATTTTACACCGTGAGTTTGCAGCCGTCCCACACCGACACCCATGCAACGCCGCTCCGGGTCACTCGAACTTTCACACACAACAATTGTTAATTTAATATCCGTCCTCATCTTTAAGAACGGAAACTGAATGAATTAACGTTAAAACTATAAAGCTATGAGTGCTCAACGAACTCCGACCGGAACTCCTGCCGCTATGCGCAACATCTTCGGCATCATAATGATTATCATCTACGTAGGCGTAGGTATTCTCTTCTTCTGCGGCTATTTCGACATACTCTTCCCCACATGGAAATGGGTTCGCTGGGTCGGCGGCGCCTTGTTCACCGTCTACGGCCTGTGGCGCGCCTACCGCCAGTTCAAGGGCATAGACCCCGGCTACGGCAACGACCGTGACGATCAATAAAAACTGTTTGTCAGCCTATGATCAAATCAAGCAAATGCGTGGCCGCTATTGCGGCCCTGAGCCTTCTCGCCGCTCTCAGCGGATGCGGCAAGAAAGCATCCATGCAGCCTGACCCTATGGCCAAGGTTGCATGTGACGAGTCATTCGAAAACATCCTCGAACAGGAGATCAACGTCTACGAATACATCTACCCGAAAGAAGATGTGCTCGCCTACTACCTCCCTGAAAACGCCTGCATCGACTCCATCATGGCCATGCAGGGTGTGAAATGCGCCGTCACAACCCGCCCCCTGACCGAAAAGGAAGTCAGCTTCCTCCGCAGCAAGAAAAAAATTGTCAACCAGAAAAAGATCGCCGTTGACGCCCTCGCCATAATCGTAAACCCGGAAAACCCTGTTGAGATCCTTTCGAAAAAGGAAATCGCAGAGATCCTCTCAGGCGAAGTCAGCCGCTGGGACCAGGTGGAGCCGTGCAAGCTCGGCGAGATCGATGTCATCTTCGACCACCAGGGATCGTCAACCGTCAAATTCATGCGCGACTCGATTCTCAACGGCAAGGCATTCGGCCCTAATGTATCAGCCGTGAAGACAAACCCCGATGTGTTCAAAGCCGTCGCTGAAAACAAGAACGCTATGGGCGTCATCGGTGTCAGCTGGGTTTCGAGCGACATGCAGGGACGCGAAAAATCCGTCGAGGAACTCGCCCAGGCAGTAGAGAAAAGCGACACCACCCAGCTCGCTTTCAACTCTGAAGTCAAAGTGCTGAAAATCCGCGGAAATGACGTGGTGGCAGCCTACAAGCCCTATCAGGCCTACATTTTCGACGGCTCCTACCCGCTCTACCGCTCGGTCTACATGATCAGCACAGCCCCCGGCGGCACCATTGCCCACCGCTTCTTCAGCTTCGTCACCGGCTTCCAGGGCCAGAAGCTCATACAGATGACCGGCATTCTGCCCGCCACAGTGCGCCCGCGCATGGTTGCTCTCGAATAAAACAATAATAAGGTGGCTTCTGCGTTAGTCTATCAATGACATCACACACACCGAATCCGCCTGACGGTCTTTCAAACTGAAAAACTCATTATCCAGTCTGCAGGAACCGGATGTAAAGGTTGTTTAAAAGCGACCTCCAAACGACATCGAACATCAATCAAAAAAAATTAAACATCTATAGTAAACCAAAAAATGAAATTCCGTACTATCTTTTCCCTCGTTCTTGGAGGGTTTGCCCTCACGGCATTCGCCCAGGGCGGCTATCAGGATGGCGTTGACTACTACAATGCCGACCGTTTCGAGAAGGCAAAGACCATCCTTGAGAAAACTCTCAACGATCCTTCTACCGACAAAGCCGTGTCTTACTTCTATCTCGGCTCACTTGACATGCGTGAAGGCAACACCGCCGCTGCGGCCGCCAACTTCAACAAAGGCAAGGAAGCAAACCCCAACTATGGCTACAACTATGTAGGCCTCGGTGAGATCGCCCTCAAGAACGGCAATAAATCAGAAGCCTCTGACCTCTTCAAGAAAGCTCTTGAGACCAACAAGAAAGATGCCGCGCTCATGGCAGCCGTGGCCCGCGCATATTTTAATGTAGACCCCACTCTCTACGCTAAGGAAATCGACAAGCAGATCGCAAACGCAATGAAAGTTTCCAAAAACAAGGAAGCTCAGATCTACGTTCTTCAGGGCGACATGCTCAAGACCTCTGACGTAGGTGCCGCAGCCGGCCGCTACGAACAGGCTATGGTCTATGACGAAGAAGCCGGCAACATCAACCCCGAAGCCTACGTGAAGTATGCCAACCTCTACAACAAGGCAAACCCTGACTTCGCTATCGCCAAGCTCGTCGAACTCAACGAAAAGCTCCCCAACTCGGCTCTCGCCCAGAGCGAGCTCGCTGAAAAATACTATGACGGCAACCAGTTCACAAAAGCTGCCGAACAGTATGGCAAATACATCCAGAACCCCAACCACTTCCAGGGTGACGAACAGCGCTACTCAGGCCTCCTCTACTTCGGCAAGAAGTATCAGGAATCTCTCGACGTGGCCAACCAGGTGCTTGCTAAAGACCCCAACAACGAATACATGCAGCGCATGGTGATGCTCAACAAGGCCGCCCTCAAAGACTTCGCCGGTGCTGAAGAAGCCGCTAAGAAGCTCTTCTCTCACGCCGACGCTAAGTTCACCGCCACTGACTATACCACCTACGGTGACATCCTCGGTGAACTCAAGCGCCCCGAAGAAGCTGTAGCCGCCTACACCAAGGCCTATGAGCTCAACCCTGAGAAGAACAAGCAGATCCTCGCCAACATCTCTTCAATGTACACCGACCTCGAAGACTATCAGAAGGCCGCTGAATACATGCAGAAATATGTTGACGCAGGCGAAGCCTCTCTCAACGACTACTTCATTCTCTCGAACCGCTACAAGAACCTCGGCGTATCGCTTCCCGAAGGCTCACCCGAACGTATCGAAGCCGCCAACAACGGTATCAAGTATGTCGACATGGCTATCGAGTCAGCCGCCAACAAAGGCCCGCTCTACCGCAACAAAGCCACTCTCATGATGGTCCGTGACGGTGCCGAGATCACTCCCGCTCTCGTCGAGACCTATCAGCAGATGCTCGCCGCCTACGACGAAAACCCCGAAAACAAGGAAAAATACCGCGACGCTTACAAGAGCGCCTACAACAACCTCGCCAACTACTATCTGAAGGCAGGTGACAAGGAGCAGGCCCGCGCTTACTTCGAAAAGTTCCTTGAAATCGATCCCGAAAACGAAGCTCTCCGCGAATATCTCAAGAAGATGTAATCCGGACTGACACTGAAAAATAAAAACATAAGGCGCATAGCGTATGCCGGTCCCGCGGGGCCTGTGTGCACTATGCGCCTTTTCCATGCCGGCTGCCATCGGCTCCGGACATCCCGACGACATATGCGGCGCTGATCCCGGCTCCGGATTCAGCTTCGACCCATAATTTGCATATTCGGGTGATTTTTAGTTACTTTGTGAATAGATTGCCCCGCTTCCGCACACCGGAATATCCAAAGGGAGCAAAGAGGGAAAAACAAAGGATTGTCTGTCAGCGTTATATGATTGACATCTCTTTCACAGCCAACTTATTTATGAACAAGGAGAATCTTTTGCAGATATACGCCTCCGGTTTCCGTAAAAACTGGGAACTGCCGGCTCTTACGGAATTCGGTTCTGACCAGACAATGACCTATGCCGACCTGGCAAGGCGCATCGCCGCCCTGCATCTGCTCTATGAAGAGGCAGGCATCAAGCGCGGCGACAAAATTGCCGTCATGGGCAAGAATTCGTTTGCCTGGGTGGTGGTCTACATGGCTACTCTCACCTACGGAGCCGTCATTGTGCCCGTGTTGCATGATTTCAACGTCCAGGATGCGCAGCATATCATCAACCACTCCGAGAGCGTCATGCTTTTCATCAATGAAAGCATTTTCGACTCAATGGAATTTGAAAAGATTCCGGCCGTGAAAGCCGTCCTGTCGCTCGACCGCCGCGCCGTGCTCGCCGAGCACCCTGTCACAAACCACGTGATCGAAAAATTTCTTGCCCGCCTGCCGCAGAAAATGCGCCGGCGCTATCCCCACGGCTTCACCACGGCCGATGTTGATTACCCGGAAATCGACGAGAGCACCCTCGCCGAGATCAACTACACCTCAGGAACCACCGGCTTCTCCAAAGGCGTGATGCTCACTCTCGGAAACCTTGGGGGCAACGTCCGCTTCGGTGTGGCCTCACGGCTGCACTACCGCGGATCAAGGGCTCTGTCGTTTCTGCCTCTCGCCCATGCCTACGGATGTGCCTTCGATATGCTGACCCCTCTTGCCGTCGGCACCCACATCACCATTCTCGGCAAACTCCCAACTCCCAAACTTCTGCTCAAGGCCTTTGCCGAGGTCAGGCCAAATCTGATCATCTGCGTCCCGCTTATACTCGAAAAGATCTACCGCAACAAACTGCGCCCGATCATCGAGAAGCCCTCGGTGCGCCGCGCGCTGAAACTGCCGGGACTCAAGACTCTCGTCTACCGCAAGATCCGCAACAGCCTTGTCGAGGCTCTCGGCGGTGAGTTCGAGGAAGTGATAGTAGGCGGAGCGCCTCTCAACCATGAAGTAGAAGCCTTTCTCCACAAAATAAAATTCCCCTTCACCGTGGGCTACGGCATGACCGAATGCGGCCCGCTCATCAGCTATACCCCCTGGCGCAATTTCATCGTCTCATCATCGGGACGCACACTGCCGACTATGGAGAGCAAAATAGCAGGCAGCCGCAATCCGGAAACGGAGCCGGGTGAAATCTGCGTGCGCGGCGAAAACGTGATGAAGGGCTACTTCAAAAATCCCGAAGCCACCGAGGCCGTGATCGATGCCGAAGGCTGGCTCCACACCGGCGACATGGGCACCATCTCTGACCGCGGCACCATCTTCATCCGCGGACGCTACAAGACAATGATTCTCGGAGCAAGCGGGCAGAACATCTATCCCGAAGAGATCGAGGCCAAGCTGAACAACATGCCCTACGTGTCGGAAAGCCTTGTGGTGGAGCGCGGCAAACACCTTGTGGCCCTCGTCTATCCCGACTATGAGGCTATGGACCGCGACAAAATCCACAACGAACAGCTGCCGGCTCTCATGGAGCAGGTCAGAACCGACCTGAACCGCATAGTGGCCCCCTATGAGCGGATAGACCGCATACAGCTCATTGCCAACGAATTCGAAAAAACGCCCAAACGATCCATAAAGCGCTATCTCTACAACGCATAGACAACCCGCGCCCGCTACCAAAAAACCAATCATGAAGAGTTACGAACAGACCATAAAAGTCCGCGACTACGAAGTAGACTCGCAGGGCATAGTCAACAACGCAAACTATCTGCACTATCTCGAATTAACCCGCCACGATTTCTGCGAACACGCAGGCACGACCTTCCGCGCCATGCAGGAGCAGGGCCTCGACCCGGTGGTCAGGAAAATAGAGATCGAATATCTCTCATCGCTCACCCTGGGCGAGACCATGATCTCGCGTCTGAGCATGGAGCGTAAGGGCGCCCGGTTTGTATTCACACAGGACATCTACAACGCTGCCACCGGCGCCCATGTGGCCCATGCGCTCGTGACGATTGTCTGCCTCGAAAACGGACGCCTCTCGCGCGGCGATCTTCTCGCCGAGGCTTTCCGCGAATATCTCGCGTAAAAATCGCACCACCTCCGTTCCCCAAAACTAAAATCTCTCACCCTCACTCACATTTCTCACCCGATGGAAGCTCTTGTAAGCCAAATAGCATTCTCGTCACTGCGCTCACTCTCGCCGGAACTCGCCGGCGCGATACTCGACCGCACAGGCTCGGAAGAAGCATTCTTCCGGCTGTCTGAGTCGCAGCTATCGGCTGTCATGGGGTTCGCCAACCGCCTCTTCAGCCGGAAAGTCAGAGACGAGGCTCTCGAAAAAGCCCGCAGCGAGGCCGATTTTGTAGAGTCGAATTCCATCCGCGCCATCTATTTCCGCAACCCGGACTATCCGCAACGCCTTCTCCAGTGCGACGACGCTCCGCTGATGCTCTACATGCTGGGCGACTGCGACCTCAACAGCTGGCGCATGGTCTCGATTGTCGGCACCCGCCACGCCACAGCCTACGGCTGCGACTTCACCGAGCGCTTCGTCAGGGAACTCTCCGGAATCATGGCTGAAAAGCCCGTGATTGTGAGCGGCCTGGCCTACGGGATAGACATTGCGGCCCACCGTGCGGCCCTGAAAGCCGGACTGCCGACCATTGCCGTGGTGGCCCACGGACTCAACACTATCTATCCACCGGCACATCGGCCTGTAGCCGTAGAGATGATACGCAGCGGTGGCGGAATGCTGACCGACTACCCCTCGTCGGCCTCAATCCACAAAGGCAATTTTCTTGCCCGCAACCGCATTGTGGCGGGTCTGGCCGACGCCCTCGTGGTGGCAGAATCGGCATCAAAAGGAGGCGCGCTGGTGACAGCCCGGCTTGCCGCCGGCTACAACCGCGATGTCTTCGCCCTCCCAGGCCGCACCTCCGACCGCTATTCGGCAGGATGCAACGCTCTGATCGCCGATCATGTAGCCGGACTCGTAAGCTCCGCCGCCGACTTTGCAACGCAGATGCGATGGCCCACAGCCGAAACCACCCCCATACAGCCATCGCTCTTCCAGGAACTCGCCCCTGAAGAGCAGGCCGTCATCGACCTGCTGACCGACCGCGGCGAGGCCACTCTCAATGACCTGACGGCCCGCATCGACATCCCGACCCCAAGACTCATGGCCATGCTGATAGATCTCGAATTCCGATCGCTCATCCTGGCCATCCCCGGCGGACGCTACCGCCTCCGCTGACCAAACCACTCCTGCCCGGCAAACGTTTATACCTTATAATCATCAACCACCTCTTTCCCCACACCTAAAAACAACTTCATCTATCATGGAAAAGAAAATCATAGCCCCTTCAGAGCTGATCATCAACCCCGACGGCTCAGTGTTTCACCTGCATCTGCGTCCCGAACAGCTGACCGACCGCGTAATCCTCGTAGGCGACCCCGCCCGCGTCAATATGGTGGCTTCGTTCTTTGACACCACAGACTTTGAAGTCTCCTCACGCGAATTCCACACCATAGGCGGCACCTACAACGGCAAGCCCATCATGTGTCTCTCCCACGGCATCGGCCCTGACAACATCGACATTGTGATCAACGAGCTCGACGCCCTCGCCAACGTAGACTTCAAGACCCGCGAGGTCAAGGATGAGAAACGCCGCCTGACACTGGTCCGCATCGGCACTTCAGGCGCCCTTCAGCCCGAACTCAAGCTCGGCACCCCTGTGATCGCCGAAAAAGCCATCGGTTTCGACGGTGTGCTCAACTACTACGCCGGACGCAATGAAGTGGCAGATCTCGACTTCGAACACGCTTTCTGTGAATCAGTGGGCTGGAATCCGCTTTGGGCGAAACCCTACGTGGTCAATGCCGATGAAGAGCTTGTCAACCAGATAGGCCGTGACGACATGGTCCGCGGCAACACCATCTCGGCTGTCGGATTCTACGGTCCGCAGGGCCGCGAGCTCCGTCTGCCCCTGGCCAACCCCGATCTCAACCGCCGCATCGAAGAGTTCCGCCACAACGGCCGCAAGGTGACCAACTATGAAATGGAATCAGCCCCCCTCCAGGGCCTCGGCCGTCTCATGGGCCACAGAGCCATGACCGTCTGCTCGATCATAGCCAACCGCATGAACAACGACGCCAACCCCAACTACAAGACCGCCGTCCAGGACCTCGTGGCCACCGTCCTCGAACGCATCTGACACATATCCCAAGCACACATACCAAACTCCACTACACCTATATTATATATAGGTACAAAAACAAACCGGGAGGGCAAGCATGGATTCTGCCATGACTGCCCTCCCGGCTTGTTTTATTCACTGAATGTCACCCCCTACGGCGAATATCACTTCACCCGTCGGGGCGATTTGGGGAGATTACTTGTTGAGGTTGTAGACCGTGCGGCGGATATAGGGCTTGAGCGCCGGCACCTTCTCGGCAAGAGCGTTGACAGCGAGACGCGAAACGATGATTCCGCCAAGCACGTTCAGGTGAGTGTTGTCGATACGTCCGTCAGGAGCGAACTCATAGCCGCCCACAGGCATCCACATGAACAGCGAGCGCGAATTGTCACGGCCGAGGCCCTGCACGAGCTCATGGGTCAGAGAATTCATGTCGATGAACACCACGCCCATCTCCTCGGCCACATTGCGCGGAGCTATGCGGTAGTCACCGTGAGTGTCAACCAGCGTGTCGCCCTCGGCGGGATAGTTTTCCAGACCCTTCTTCCAGGTCTTCTGGCGGTCATCGGTCTGAGCGGCGGCAATACCGTTGGCCGGGAAGTTGCGGCGCACTATCGAGTTCATCAGAATCGGGGTGGCACCCTTTTCGCGGGCCTCGCTCACAAATTTCTTAAGGTTGGCATCGAAGCTTCCGCCGGGCACAGTGTAGCGGTCGGGACTCTTGGCCTTCTCGTCATTGTGGCCGAACTGGATGATCACATAGTCACCGGGGCGGATCTTCTCGCGCACCTTGTCCCAACGGCCTTCATCGATGAAGCTCTTGGAGCTGCGGCCGTTGACGGCGTGATTGTCTACCTTGATGGCGCCTTCGAGATAGATAGGCAGCATCTGGCCCCAGCCGCGTTCCTGATTTTCCTTGTCGAGAGGCTTGTTGGCCATTGTCGAGTCACCGATCATAAACACGGTGATAGTGTCAGACGGAGCCTGCGCCCAGGCAAGCACCGGAAGAGCTAATGCGATAAACAGTGATGAAATAAGTTTCATGATAATTTAGGTATGATTTGATTGATTTTTTGGTTCCGTAGTAAAACACACCGCAAAGTTAGCCTATTTTCAGGAAAATTCAAGCAGCCTGTCACTTGCTTTTAACCACCGCAGCCTCGAACTCACCTCTGATCGGGCTGAAATTTCGGTGTCGGTTTATCAGATTGGGGGGTGGAGGAGATGCGGGAAGGGGCGGAGGTAGCTTGCGGTGGGTTTGCAGATGGGTGCACAGACGGGTTTACAGGGGTCTTGCCGGCTGCCGGCGAGGGTAGATTTTAACTATATTTAGGCTAATTCCGGCTTCTGATTTTAACAATTTGCCATTTTCGAGGTCACTTTTTTCAATGTTTTTGGGTTTATTTTTCTTACTTTTTCCATTTACAAACCCTTTTTAAACAAAAATTGACATAAAATTTGTTTATTACATTTCAATTTCATACTTTTGCAACTCCAAAGCTAAATTAGGGCGATTGGTTAAAAAATGTTCCAATCGCAGACTTCTTCCAATCCGGCACAATCTATCACTACCAATATATCTATCATTATCATTTATATCTGTCTTATTATGAGGAAAAGTCTATTAATGCTGTTAGTCATGGTCCTTGTTGGATTCGGGCTGACAAACGCGCAAACCCCTGGTATAGGGGGGGTTACGGGCGTTGTCATCTCTGCGGATGACGATGAGCCCGTTGTGGGCGCAAGCGTCATGGTCAAGGGCACCAAAGTTGGAACCTCGACCGACATCGACGGCAAGTTCACAATCGGAAAGCTCCCGGCCGGTGCAAAAACGCTCGTGGTGAGCTACATCGGCATGAAAACAAAACAGGTGCCCATCCAGAAAGGCACCGAGATGAAAATCTCTCTCGAATCTGACGCCGAGCAGCTCCAGGAAGTAGTGGTGACCGGTATGCAGAAGATGGACAAACGCCTCTTCACCGGTGCTGCCACCAAGATTGACGCCCAGGATGCACGCATCAGCGGTATGGCCGACATCAGCCGAAGCCTCGAAGGCCGCGCTGCCGGTGTCTCTGTCCAGAATGTGTCAGGTACTTTCGGTACCGCCCCCAAGATCCGCGTCCGCGGTGCAACATCTATCTACGGTAGCTCCAAGCCCCTCTGGGTGGTCGACGGTGTGATCATGGAAGACGTGATGAATGTTTCTGCCGACGACCTCTCCTCAGGTAACGCCGAAACCCTTATCTCTTCTGCTATCGCAGGCCTCAACGCCGACGACATCGAAAGCTTCGACATTCTCAAGGACGGTTCCGCAACCTCAATCTACGGTGCGCGCGCTATGGCAGGTGTGATCGTAGTGACTACCAAGAAAGGTAAAGCCGGACGCAACTCCATCAACTATACCGGCGAATTCACCATGCGCCTCAAGCCCAACTACCGCGACTTCAACATCATGAACTCGCAGGACCAGATGAGCGTCTATCAGGAACTCGCCCAGAAAGGCTACCTCAACTACGCTGAAATCGCCAACGCATCGTCAAGCGGTGTCTACGGCAAGATGTATCAGCTCCTTTCCGAATACGATGCAACTTCAGGCCGCTTCGGTCTTGAAAATACGCCCGAAGCCCGTGCAGCATATCTCCGCGCTGCCGAATACCGCAACACCGACTGGTTTGACGAGCTCTTCTCAAACTCTGTGATGTCAACCCACTCCATCAGCCTCTCTTCAGGTACTGAGAAGGCCCAGCACTACGTGTCGGCATCAGTAATGTATGATCCGGGATGGTACAAGCAGAGCGACGTACAGCGCTACACTGCCAACCTCAACTCAAACTTCAACATCTCTGACAAGGTTTCTTTCAACCTCATCTCCAACGCCTCTTACCGTAAGCAGAAAGCTCCCGGCACACTCGGCAGCGAAACTGACGTGGTTTCAGGCGAAGTTAAGCGCGACTTCGACATCAACCCCTACTCCTACTCGATGAACACCTCGCGCACACTCGATGCCAATGAGTTCTACACCCGTTCATATGCACCCTTCAACATTCTCCACGAGCTCAAGAACAACTACATGAAGCTCGGTGTAAGCGACTTCCGCCTCACCGGTGTACTCACCTACAAGCCCATCCGTAAAGTAGAGCTCTCGATCCTCGGCGGTATGCAGAACACCTCAACCTCGCAGGAACACTTCATCCTTGATGACTCCAACCAGGCCCAGGCCTACCGCGCAATGCCGACTTCGGCCATCCGCGATAAGAACCCCTTCCTCTACACCGATCCTGATGACATGTTTGCGCTCCCCATTTCGATCCTCCCCAACGGCGGTATCTACGAACGCGCTGACCGCAGCATGTTCAAGTGGGACATGCGCGCCGCAGCCCGCTACAACGACGTATTCGCTGAAAACCACATCGTCAACCTCTACGCCGGTATGGAAACCAACTCCGTTGACCGCCACTCGACCTGGTTCCGTGGCTGGGGCATGCAGTACAGCATGGGTGAAGTTGCCAACTATGCCTATGAAGCATTCAAACGCGGTAAGGAAGAAAACTCCGACTACTACACTCTGACCAACACCCGTGAACGTTCAGTCGCCTTCTTCGGCAACGCCACCTATTCTTATAAGGGAAAATACAACCTCAACGGCACCCTCCGCTACGAAGGCACCAACTCGCTCGGCAAGAGCCGCTCTTCACGCTGGCTCCCCACCTGGAACATCTCCGGATCATGGAACGCCCATGAAGAAGAATGGTTCCACAACTTCAACCCAACTTGGAGCCACCTCACCCTCAAGGCCTCCTACTCTCTGACCGGCGACCGTCCCTCTGTCAGCAACGCCTACGCCATTATCGGCGCCAAAAATCCCTGGCGTCCTACTGCAGGTGTGTCCGAAAGCTCTCTTTATGTAAAAGACCTCGCCAATCAAGATCTGACATACGAAAAGAAACACGAGCTCAACCTCGGTCTCTCAACCGGTTTCATCGACAACCGCATCAATGTAGAATTCGACTGGTATCGTCGCAACAACTTCGACCTCATCGGTCTTGCAAACTCACAGGGCATCGGAGGTCAGATACAAAAGTTAGGAAATATTGCCTCAATGCGCTCTCATGGTGTCGAACTCTCGCTCACTACCAAAAACATCCTCACCAAGGACTTCTCCTGGACCACCAACTTCATCTATTCATACAATAAGAACAAGGTTACATCTCTCAAGACCTCCAAGCGTGTGATCGACCTCGTTTCCGGCAGCGGTTTCGCCCAGGAAGGCTACCCCGTGCGCTCGCTCTTCTCCATCCCCTTCATGGGCCTGAACGAAGAAGGTCTCCCCACCTTCCTTGACCAGGACGGCAATATCTCGACCACCGGCATCTACTTCCAGACCTCCGATCCCGAAAAACTCGGCTTCCTGAAGTATTCCGGCAGCATCGACCCCACTGACGTTGGCTCTTTCGGCAACATCTTCCGCTACAAGGATTTCACGCTCAACGTCTACATCACCTACTCTTTCGGCAACGTCATCCGTCTCGACCCCGTATTCAGAAAAGAATACTCCGACCTGACCTCGACCCCGAAGGAATTCAACAACCGCTGGACAGTGCCCGGTGACGAAAACCGCACCAACATCCCTGTCATCGCCTCAAAGCGTCAGAACAAGAATGATTCTCACCTGAGCTACGCCTACAACGCCTACAACTACTCGGATGTACGCATCGCCAAGGGCGACTTCATCCGCATGAAGGAAATTTCACTGGCCTATCAGGTACCCGCCAAGGTGACAAACGCACTGCGTCTCTCCAACGCCATGTTCAAACTCCAGGCCACCAACCTCTTCCTTATCTATGCCGATAAGAAACTCAACGGTCAGGACCCTGAGTTCTTCAACACCGGCGGTGTGGCAGCTCCGACCCCCAAGCAGTTCACTCTGACAGTCAACCTCGGTTTCTAATCCACTCTAAAGAATCAGTAAAATGAACAAATATATAAAATACGCATTCGCGCTTGCTCTGCCGACCGTAGCCCTCTCATCATGCGACGACTACCTCGACACCATGCCCGACAACCGCGCGACTCTCAGTGACGAGGAAAAAATCAAGAGCATTCTTGTCTCTGCCTATCCCTCAACCCAATGCGCGTTCGTAACTGAACTGTCATCTGACAACGTTGATGACGTTGAGCTCCAAAGTCCTGACACAGACCGTTGGATAGACGATGCTTACGCCTGGAAAGACGAACTTGAGGAGTCTGACGAATCACTCAATGAGTATTGGGCTTCCTCCTACATAGCAATCGCATCTGCAAATCAGGCCATTGACGCCATCGACCAGCTTGGCGGTCCGGATGCAAGCATAACACTTTCCGCACTTCGCGGTGAAGCTCTCCTCTGCCGTGCTTATAACCATTTTATGCTTGCAAACCTCTTCTGCAAGCACTGGACACAAAATGCAGCAGAAGACCTCGGTCTTCCGTACATGACACATCCCGAAACCGAGCTGCTGCCCAAGTATGAACGCGGAAATCTCGCCGACTTCTACATTCAGATCGAAAAAGACCTCACTGAAGGGCTGGAACGCGTAAGCGATTCATATTATTCTGTACCCAAATACCATTTCAACCAGAAAGCGGCCTACGCATTCGCCACACGCTTCTATCTCTATACTGAACAATGGGAAAAAGTGATTGATGCAGCCAACAAAGTACTCGGATCCGCACCAAATAACATGCTCCGCGACTGGGTGACATTCGGCACTCTTCCTGTCAACGGTTCAAAAGCCCGCGAGAATTTCTATATCGGTGCCACCGCCAACTGCAACCTGCTCCTGCAGACTGCACAGTCTCAGATTGGCGTTGCATTTGGTCCCTACGGAGCTTATTCACGTTACACACACAGCAACTACACATCTGAAAATGAAGATGCTCGTGCCACCAACGTCTGGGGCTCTACAGTAAGAAGCTCGATAACAAGCAAATACACCGGAGGTCTCGATAAACTTCTTTTCCGTAAGACTCCCTACCTGTTTGAATACACAGATCCTGTACAGAATATTGGCTATCCTCATACCGTGCTTGCAATCTTCACTGCTGATGAAGCCCTTCTTTCGAGAGCTGAAGCCTACATAATGCTCCATCGCTTTGACGAAGCAGCTGCAGACCTTACCATCTGGGCCAAGAATATTGCAGGAACAAACAGAGTTCTGACACCAGACATGATCACAACTTTCTACAATGGAAAGACATACTGCTATGATGATGATGCCCGCATGGCATCCGGAATGAAAAAGCATCTCAATCCTGAATTTACCATTGATGCCGAAGGCTCTACTCAAGAATGCATGCTCCAGTGTGTGCTCGCCTTCCGTCGAATAGAAACTCTTCAGGACGGCCTCCGCTGGTTCGACATCAAGCGCTATGGCATCGAGATTCCCCGCCGCTACATGAATGCAGCCGGCAAGCCTGACCACATCACTGACTTCCTTTCGAAAGATGACAAGCGTCGTATTTTCCAGATTCCTCTGAAAGTCCGCGATGCCGGAATTCAGCCTAATGAACGCTAAGACACAGTTGATCATTACTGTTAACCATCAAAAAGACAAAAACAATGAAATTCAACAAAATATTAAGCTTTGCTTTGATGGCTGTTTCGGCTATAGCCTTTACCGCTTGCGAATCTGACGATCCGGACACCGGAAAATCAGTCATCGTTACCGGCAATACCGTCAAAAACGATTTCGACAAGTGGCTCGAAGCAAACTACAACAAGCCCTACAATATTGACTTCAAATACCGCTACGAGGACATCGAAGGTGACTTTGATTATTATCTCGTACCTGCTCGCTACGAAGATGCCATTACTATGGCACACCTTGTAAAATATCTTTGCGTCGAGACCTACAACGAAGTAGCCGGTGTTGACTTCACCCGTCAGTACTTCCCCAAGATGTTCTACACCGTCGGTGAATGGGAATACAAGAACAACGGTACATTCATTCTCGGCACCGCTGAAGGTGGACGTAAGATCTTCCTTGCAGGTCTTAACTACCTCCCACAGTGCCTTGAAATGGGAGCGGATGCAATGAACTATTATTACTTCAAGACAATCCACCACGAATTCACCCACATCCTCAATCAGACTCGTCCGATGCCCTCCGCATTCCAGACAGTCACTTATGATTCATATGTGGCAGACCTTTGGAGCGAGCCACCTTACAACTCCGGTTTTGAAGCACGTGGCTATGTTTCTTCTTACGCACAGCATTCCTACACAGAAGACTTTGCCGAAGTAATGTCTATCTATATTACTTACGATGAAGCTTCTTGGAATGACCTGATCACAACCGCCGGCGCTTCAGGTGCAGATCTCATCAATCAGAAACTCGACCTCGTGAAAGAATATCTGTACACTACTTTCAATATCGACATTGATGACCTGCGCAGCGTCATCCAGCGTCGTCAGAAAGAAGTAATGTCAGGCAAAGTGGATCTCACTGATCTCACTGTAAAATAATCTATCTTCTAAATGATTCAAACCATGCGACTCAATAAATTATTCATAGCAACTCTGCTTGCATTCTCGACACTGGTCTTCCAGTCCTGTCTGAAAGATCAGGAAGATATATTCGATGAATCATCTTCAACAAGACTTCAGGCCACTCTTGACAACGCCAAGGCCGTCCTGACAAGCGCCCCTAACGGATGGTTATTTGACTACACTCCTGATAAATACCAATCCTACGGCAGCTATATATATACCCTCCAGTTTGATGATTCCCAGGTAAATGTCGGTTCTGAAATCGCACCCGGCCAATTTGAAAAAAGCCTCTATAAGCTGACAAATGACAACGGTCCGGTTCTTACATTCGACTCCTACAACACACTCATGCACTACTTCGCTACTCCCTGGGGTGACTCTGATGGCTATCAGGCTATGGACGGCGATTTTGAATTCATGATCATGGATGTGACCGAAGATCTCATCACTCTGCAAGGCAAACGCACCGGCAACACCATGTATCTCCGCCGTCTGAACGAAGATCCTGCAACCACGCTCAATGCTATCTGCGCAATGAATGACAATATCTATGTGGCAGAAGGCTCCGGAACAATCGGCGAACTCCCGATAACCATGAGCATAGATCTTGGCGTCCGCTCTATGACTATCTTCTGGGGCGGAACAGAAGAAGGAGCGGAAGCTTTCTCTGACGAAGCATTTTATCTGCCTACTGCAACCGGCATACGTTTCGTGACTCCCATCACTGTCAATGGAGCAACCATCAGCGAACTCTCTTTCAACCCTGACGGATATCTCTTCTCTGGTACTGATTCAAACGGCAACCAAGTCAGCATAACCGGAATCCTCCCCGCAACATATTCATTTATCGAGGAATTCTCCGGTGAATTCACTTTTGCCTTCTTCTTTGGTATCTACACTTCAAATGTCACCCTCACCCCGGATCCCGCAACCGGCCTGATCACAATGACAACTCCGAACGGTTTCGATCTCGTGGCCAAGTATAACAAATCCAAAGGTTGCCTGAGCCTCACAGGCCAGCAGCTGTACTCCGGCAGCGACATGAACGTGTTCTTCTACGCAGGCGGAACAGGCGGTAGCTTCTATGCATCCACTCAGGCCGGCATGGACTTTGTCAAGAGCGAATCAAACCCCAAGAGATTCGTTGCGGAACCCAACGCGGCATCGCCGTCAAATGTCAACTCATTCTATTTCATCGCGACTTATCCTGGAGATGACACCTATTACATCGCTCCCGCACCTTGGAGACTCAACAACACCGGCCAGATCACCTATGTCCAGTATCTCCAGAAAAAATAATAAATGACTGTCTGTTGAATCCGATCCCTCAGCAAGAGGGAACGGATTCCGCAGAGAATCATCAAATTTTAAAATTGTAACGAAAATGAAAAAGACATATAGATCAATCCTGTTTGCTTTGATCGCGGCAACCGGATTTACCGCATGCAACGATTATGAAGCACCGGATATCACAACTGAATCGGCCATCACAATCACAGGCCATGAGACATCTTTCCCCGCCTCGGCTTCTACCGGCTCGATCACCTTCGAAGCAAAAGGCCCGGTGACTGTGACCACTGACAACGAATGGATCACAGCCACAGTTGACGGCAACCGCATTGACATCGCCGTTGACCAGAACAACGCCTTAACCGGGCGAACCGGAACAATCATCGTAAAATGCGGCAATGCAACAGATGAAATCTCCATTATCCAGTCAGGCATTATCTTCAAATTCGCTGATGTAAGTGAAATCGACATCGAATCTAAGGCATGGACTAATAGCTATGAAGCCAATGCTTCAATCCCGATGTCGGTAACTTCCGATTCTGAATGGCTCAAAGCCTCTTTGACTGACGGCATCTTGACAATTGAGGCTGACCGCAACACCAAACTGCAGGCACGCACCGGCATTGTCACAATCTCTGTCGGCAATCTCACCTATGACATTACAGTCAATCAAGGACCCCTCATCTTCCCCTTGGTAAAGGTTACTGAAATCAGCCAGAATGATGATGCCAAAACCTATACCTATGACTTCCCCTCTGACATCCCTGTTCAGTTCGAAACAGAGTCATCTTGGATCCACGCAACCTTCGCCAACGAGACAGTGACCATCACAGTTGATGAAAACAACTCCGGCCACATGCGCTCAGGCTCACTCTCCTACAGTCTTGAAGGCACTGAAGGATCATTGACCGTTTCTCAGTATGATTTTGACAAGGATATTGCAGGCGAATACCAGTGGATATTCACTGATCCCACTGACGGCAAAAACTACTATTTCCCGGCCACAATGAAACGCGATGGCAGCAATTACACTCTTGATTTCACCGTAGGCGCATATAAATTGTCAGCACCGTTGAAATGGAATGACGCAACCAAGACCCTTAATCTTGCCGGAGGAGCCTATCTTGGCAAATGGAGCTCATATTTCGCTTATATGTGTTATACATTCTATGATCCTGAAGAAGATGCAATATTCTATACTTGGGATACCAAGCCGAGCATGAATGCTTCGTTCACCTACTTTGAATCACAAGGCAAGGGCATCACAGCAGCTGCATTTGTTGATGCAAAAACATTTGACTACGCCCTGTCAGCCATGCAGATCCAGGCGTTTAGGACTCAGCCCGCATCAAAAGATTCAAACGCCGGATACATTCAGCAAATGGAAGAACCTATGCTGATGAGAATGCAGACTCTTCCGGAAGAAGGCGGAAATACCGAAGAAACCACAGCTGCAACACCCCTCAAGAAGACGGCTGCAGCAAAAATAGCTTCAGCAAAACCCGCACTCGGAACAATACTTAATTCCGACACCATGCTTGCCCGCTGAGACAATCTCGGCAACCGGACAAAAAATGGTCCGCTAATCTGACAACAATACAGACAAACAGCAACCATACCTGACCCAAGCCCCGCCCCGACCGACCGGTTATGGCGGGGCTGCCTTTTTATCATTGAGAGCCCTTAATGGACTTCTTATTAGGCTAATTGGGCCAATTAGCCCAACCCCAAAGTTCCCAAATCTCCCAAAAACTCCCAAAACTCCCAAAACTCCCAACCCCCACCTTAAATCCAAATTTTGCAGTCTGCGGGCAATTTTGTAACTTTGCGAAAACCGCCAAACTCTTGCAGTTATGACCAAAGAGACCGCATCAACACTGATTCCGCGACTGAAAGACTTTTTCTCGACACAGCCGGTCAGCCGCGTATGGCTATTCGGATCATTCTCCCGTGGAGAAGAATCTGATAAAAGCGATGTCGACATACTGCTTGAATTCGACAAAAGCCAGAATATAACACTTTTCACAATGGGGCAGATGTATTCCGCACTAACCAAGATGCTCCACCGGGCAGTAGACCTTGTTGAACTTGACACCCTCATGCCCTATGCCCTCCCGTCAGTCAACCGCGACAAAATCCTGATCTATGAGAGAGAAAATCCGTGACCGCGAACGGCTTCTACACATGATTGAAGCCATTGACAAAATTGACTCCGCACAGTCACGCTATCCGGAAGAAGCTCTGACTTCCGATCCGATTCTGTTTTATGGGATGGTGAAATGTCTGGAAATTATCGGAGAGGCTGCCTATAAGCTGACAGAATCAACCCGCAGCCGTCACCCTGAAATACCTTGGTCAGCAGTCATCGGCATGAGGCACGTTCTTGTGCACGGTTATTATCAGATCAAAGCCGAAAGAATACTCGCCACTATTGAAACAGACCTTCTGCCACTGAGATCAAGCTTGATCGAAATTCTAAAAACCTTTACCGACTAAACATACTTAGGCTCTCCAATTAGACTTATCAGGCCAATTGCCCCAATTGGCCCAACCCCAAAACTCCCAAATTTCTCAAAGCTCCCAAATCTCCCAAACCTCCCAAATCTCCCAAAGCTCCCAAATCTCCCAAATCCCCCCCTTAAACCCAAATTTTGCAGTCTGCGGGTAAATTTGTAACTTTGCGCCAAATACCTTAAAATTTACCATAACAGTATCGGAACCGATGACTTTCAAAAACTTATTCTATGCAGCGGCTCTCACGTTGCCGCTCTCGGCTCTTTACTCCTGCGGATCTGCATCAGCCATTGACCGTCAGGCTTTAGTGGAAAGAAACAACCCCCACATCACCGCCATCGACACCCTCGCCTCACTCTCAGTAGGCAACGGTGAGTTCGCCGTGACAGTCGATGTCACCGGCCTCCAGACATTCCCCGAACTCTACAGTAAGGGTGTGCCCCTCGGCACTCAGGCACAGTGGGGATGGCACAGTTTCGCCAACCCTGACAATCTCCGTCCCGAAGAAGCCCTCAAGGACTATGACTTCGGCCGTGGCCGCAAAGAGCCCTACGCAGTGCAGTTCAATGAAGCCGGACGTCCTCACGACGCAGCAAACTGGTATCGCGTCAATCCCCACCGTCTCCACCTCGGAGCAATAGGCTTTGCCGGACTCCAGCCCGAACGCATCACCGACATCGACCAGACACTCGACATGTGGACCGGCGAAATCCGCTCTGACTTCAAGGTCGATGGCTCGCCCGTGGCTGTCCGCACCTACGTCCACCCCGAAAAAGACATGCTCGCCGCCTCGATCAAAGACGAAAAGCATCTGCCCCTGGCAATCCGCCTCCCCTATCCGACCGGCGGACACTGTGACGATGCCTGCAACTGGACCGCCGACTCACTCCACGCGACAGACATTGTCCGCGCCGACGCCAACAGCGCCCTCCTGCGCCACAGCCTCGACTCAACCACCTATTATATAGACCTCGCCTGGAGCGGCAACGCTTCACTCCGCCAGGACGGCCGCAACCTGCTCACGCTCACCCCGGCCGACAACGAGTGGACCGTGACCGCAACCTTCCTCCCCGACGTGCCGCAGGACGCAGCCCCCACCGTGGCCCAGACCCGCGACGCCTCGTCGGCCTACTGGAAAGACTTCTGGACCAAGGGCGGAGTGGTTGACTTCAGCCACTGCACCGACCCGCGCGCCAAGGAACTCGAACGCCGCGTGGTGCTCTCGCAGTACCTCCTCGCCATCCAGTGTGCAGGCTCCACCCCTCCCCAGGAAACCGGCCTCACCTACAACTCATGGTTCGGAAAATTCCACATGGAAATGATCTGGTGGCACCAGGCACAGTTTGCCCTCTACGGCCACGAAGACCTGCTCAACCGCACCCTCCCCTGGTATGAAAGCTCCCAGGGAGTGGCCCGCGAGATTGCCGAGCGCCAGGGCTTCAAAGGCCTCCGCTGGATGAAGATGACCGACCCCTCAGGCATGGAAGCCCCCTCAAAGGTAGGCTCCTTCCTCATCTGGCAGCAGCCCCACCTGATCTATCTGGCCGAGCTCCTCTACCGCGCCAACCCCGACAGCGCGATGGTCAACCGCTACTATCCCCTCATCCAGGGCACAGCCGAATTCATGGCCGACTTCGCCGAACAGGATTCAACCGGCCGCTACATACTCCGCGGCATCATCCCCGCACAGGAAACCCTCCGCGCTGCCGAAACCGTCAATCCGCCCTTCGAACTGGCCTACTGGCACTTCGCCCTCAACACCGCCCAGCAGTGGCGCGAGCGCAAGGGTGAACCCCGCGTGGAGAAATGGGACGAAATCATAGCATCGCTCTCGCCCCTCGCCGCAAAAGACAGCCTCTATCTCGCCGCCGAGACAGCTCCTGAGACCTACAGCGACATCCGCCTGACCTCCGACCACATGGCCGTGCTCGCCGCCGTAGGCATCCTCCCCAACTCACCCCTGGTGAAAGCCGACATCATGGACAACACCTTTGACTGGGTCTATGACAACTGGAACTGGGACAAGACCTGGGGCTGGGACTACCCCACCACAGCAATGAACGCCGTGCGCCTCGGCCATCCCGAAAAGGCTGTCAACGCCCTGCTCATGGATAAGCGCACCAACACCTATCTCCCCAACGGCCACAACTATCAGGACAACCGTCTGCGCTGCTATCTGCCCGGCAACGGCGGTCTGCTCACCGCAGTGGCCCTCATGTGTGCCGGCTGGGACGGCTGCGAGACCGAAAATCCCGGTTTCCCGAAAGACGGCACCTGGGACGTGCGCTGGGAAGGCATCAAGCCCCTCCCCTAAGAGCCGTTCGAGAGCCGGATCAGGCGCGTGAAAGCGCCCCGCACCGCCTCAGCGCGTCAATAAGGAATTATCTTGAATCCACAATCGGAGGGTGCTTCTGACAGCACCCTCCAAAACCATCACTTTTGTAAATGAAGTTGACAAAAGCCGCCATGCTGTGCATGGCCCTCTCAGCCACGCTTGCCCCTCTCAGGGCAGGCGCGGCATCTAATACAGAGATCCGCAAGACCCACTACCGCCCCGACGGTATCTCGGCCGTCTGCACCGACGGACAGACCAAATTCAACCGCGCCCTCTACGGCGCCCACTCAGGTTTCCGCATGGAGTGCAGCGACATGCCCGAATTCGGCATCTACCTTCCCCGCATGGGCGGCAACCTCCATCTGACCCTCCCGCAGGGCTCATGCACCGCGCGCTACACCCCCGGCCGCATGGACTACTCCCAGGGCGGCATCGAGGTTGAAGCCCAGGTGATGCGCAGCACCGACATGGCACTCTGGCGCCTGACCAATACAACGGCATCGGCCGTCACAGTGCCCGTGCGCTTCGGAGGCGTGGCCGACAAGAAATTCTTCCGCGAGGGCGACCTCGGTGTCGATGATCCCACCTGCTTCGACCTCAAGCCCGAATACTGCAAGGGCAACATTTTCACCGTCAACGGCGACACCGTCAGAGTGGAATACGGCAACAAGCAGCGCGCACAGCTCTCGCTGCTCATACCCGCCGCCGGCTCACGCATCAGCGAGCTCCCGGTCTACGAAGGCGAGATAGTCCTCGCCCCCGGCGAAAGCAAATACATAGCCCTGATCCCCTCGCCCGTGATCCCCGCCGGCTTCTCCATCCCCGCCATGATGAAGCAGGCCGAGAGCGAAAGAGCCGCTCTGGCATCGGCCGTCTCCATCTCCACCCCCGATCCCTGGCTCAACCCAATAGGCAGCGCCATGTCAGTGGCCGCTGACGGCATCTGGAGCGGACAGGCATGGCTCCACGGCTCGATAGGCTGGCGCACTCCCCACCTCGGATGGCGCGGAGCCTACGTAGGCAACGCCATAGGCCGCCACGACCGCGCCCTCACCCATTTCACCACCTATGCCGACAATCAGGTGACCGACATCCCCGCCACCCTGCAGCATCCCTGTCAGGACAGCACCCTCAACCTCGCGCGGGCCGAAAAGCGCTGGGGAACACCCATGTACAGCAACGGCTACATCTGCCGCCGTCCGGGAAAGAAAGACGAAATGTCGCACTACGACATGAATCTCGTCTACATCGACGCCCTCATGCGCCACTTCCGCCACACAGGCGACACCGCAGCCATGCGCCGCTTCTTCCCGGTGATCAAACGCCATCTCGCCTGGGAAAAACTAAACTTCGACCCTGACGGCGACCACCTCTATGACGCCTACTGCTGCATCTGGGCCAGTGATGCCCTCTACTACAGCGGCGGCGCCGTCACCCACTCCTCGGCCTACAACCGCTTCGCCAACCTCATGGCCGCCCGCGTGGCTCAGATAATAGGCGAAGACCCCACCCCCTATCTCGATGAAGCCGAAGCCATCGGCAAAGCCATCGACGCCACCCTCTGGATGCCCGAACGCGGCCACTGGGCCGAATTCAAGGATGCCGGAGGCAAACAGCGTCTCCACCCCTCGGCCGCAGTCTGGACCATCTACCACGCCATCGACTCCGAGATCGCCGACCCCTTCCAGGCCTACGCCGCCACCTGCTATGTCGACAGCGTGATCCCCCACATCCCCGTGCTCTCCGACAGCGGAGTAGACAACATCTCCACCATTTCCACCACCAACTGGAAACCCTACTCCTGGAGCATCAACAACGTGGCCATCGCCGAAGTGATGCACACCGCCCTCGCCTACTGGCAGGCCGGACGCAGCGAGGAAGCATGCCGGCTGATGAAAGCCGTGGTGATGGACAACATGTATCTGGGCGCATCGCCCCTCAACTTCGGCCAGATCAGCCACTATGACGCCGTGCGCGGCGAGTCTTACCGCGACTTCGCCGACCCCATCGGAGTCTGGAGCCGCGCCCTCACCGAAGGCCTCTTCGGCATCCGCCCCGACATGACAGCCGCCACTCCCCGCGTGGAGATCATCCCCGGTTTCCCCGCCGACTGGAACTCGGCCTCCATTAATCTCCCCGACATAGCCTACAGCTTCCGCCGCGACGGCGACCGTCTGGTCTACACCATCGACAACCGCTACCGCCTCGCCCCGCAGGTGCTGCTCACAGTGCCCGTCCACGGCGTGCGCTCAGTCAAAGTCAACGGCCGCACCGTAGCCTGGGAAAATGTCGACAGCTCGATAGGCACCCCGCGTCTGTGCATCAACGCAGGCAACGAGCCCCGTCTTGAAGTGGTTATCGAGACCGCCGGCGAACTGACCGCCATCCCCACAGGCCGTGTGCGTGAGGAAGGCCCGGTGAAATTCACCGAAATGGCTGACGGTGTGCTGAAATGGTGGACCGCCGAAATCTCAGCCCACAGACCCTTCACCGCCGTAGCCGCACCCGGATTCGACGACATCGACCCCGCCCGCTGCGAGACCGTAGACCTGCGCAAGGCCTACAACGCCTCTGTCACCGACATCTTCCGCAACCGCTACCTCTCGCCGCGTCCGCAGGTTACCACCCTTCAGATCCCCGCGCAGGGCATCGGCGAATGGTGTCACCCGAAACTCACCGCCGAGATCGACGACTCCGGACTCCGCAGCCGTCTCGACCGGGAGAAAGGACGCCTCGTCACCGAACTCGGCATCCCCTTCGCCCTTCCGGCCAAAGGCTCCAACGTGATCTACACCTCTCTCTGGGACAACTATCCCGACCGCGCCTCAGTGAAACTCAGCGGCAAAGCCTCACACCTCTATCTCGTAATGGCCGGCTCGACAAACCACATGCAGTCAGGCATCGAGAACGGCAAAATCCGCATCCGCTACAAAGACGGCAGCGAGAGCGTCACCCCTCTGGTCAATCCCCACAACTGGGCGCCGATCGAACAGGATTTCTATAACGACAACCATGCCTTCGCCCTCGCTCCCGGCACCAAGCCGCTCTACCGTATGCACCTGCAGACCGGCCACGTGGCACGCGATCTGGCCCGCGAGGTAGGCAAGCGCCAGGAACTTGAAAGCACCGGAGCCGACGGCGACATCGTAGGCACAATTCCCGGCGGAGCCGCCGTGGTGCTTGACATCCCCGCCGATCCGAAGCGCAAGCTCGAATCACTGGAAATCGAGACACTTTCAGGCGACGTAGTCATCGGCCTGATGGGCATAACCCTCCAGCGCCCCTGAACCTCTAAGCTGACCACACATGAATCTGAAGAATAAAACCCTCCTTACACTCGGCCTTCTGCTCGGCGCAGGCACCGGATGCCTGAGCGCCGCAGAAGTGACCGACTGGTATCCGGTCACCACCGAAAACCGCCCCTTTGTGCGCTGGTGGTGGCTCGGAAGCGCCGTTGACCCCGAAGGTCTTACCTACAACCTCGAAGAGTTTGCCCGCCAGGGACTCGGAGGAGTCGAGATCACCCCTATCTACGGAGTCAAGGGCAACGAAGCCAATGACATATCCTATCTGTCGCCGAAGTGGATGGACATGCTCGGCCACACCATAGCCGAAGGCAAGCGCCTCGGCCTGCAGATCGACATGAACAACGGCACCGGCTGGCCCTTCGGAGGCCCGGAAGTGACCGCCGCACAAAGCGCACGCAAGCGTGTGGCCGAAAGCTGGACCGTAAGCCCCGGCAAGAAGCTCAAAATCACCGTCCGTCCCTCTGACAGGAAGCAGCAGGGAGTGGCCACCCTCCAACGCATCATAGCAGTCAACGGCGACCGCCGCATCGACATCACCTCGCGCCTGCGCCGTGACTCCGTGCTCGACTGGAAAGCCCCCAAGGCCAAAGACGACTGGAAAGTCTATGCCATTTTCAGCGGACGCACCTTCCAGAAGGTGAAACGCGCCGCCCCCGGAGGCGAAGGCCTGGTGGTGAACCACTATGACAGCACCGCGGTCAACAGCTATCTCGACCGCTTCGACCGCGCGTTTGCCTCATCAGGCACTCCATACCCCGACAGCTTCTTCAACGACTCCTATGAAGTCTACGGCTCCGACTGGGCCGACAATATCTTCGAGGAATTCGAACGCGACCACGGCTACAAGCTCGAACTCTACCTGCCCGAATTCCTCGACCAGGAGAACCACGACAGCCTCCGCAGCCGAGTGGTGCGCGACTACCGCGCCACCCTCGCCCGAATGCTCCGCGAGAACTTCACCGACGTATGGATGGCCCGCTCCCACCGCCACGGCGCACGGGTGCGCAACCAGAGCCACGGATCGCCGGCCAATATCATCGACCTCTACGCCGCGGTCGACATACCCGAATGCGAATCATTCGGCCAGACCGACTTCTCCATACCCGGCCTGGTGCAGGACGGTCCCTCGCGTCCGAGCGATTCCGACCCCGCCGTGCTGAAATTCGCCTCCTCGGCAGCCCATGTCACCGGCAAGAGACTCACCTCGGCCGAAACTCTCACCTGGCTCACCGAACATTTCCGCACCACTCTGGCCCGCTGCAAGCCCGAACTCGACCAGATGTTCTGTTCAGGCGTGAACCACGTCTATTTCCACGGCGCCCCGTATTCGCCCAAGGACGCGGCCTTCCCCGGCTGGATGTTCTACGCCTCGATCAACATGTCGCCGACCAACAGCATCTGGCGCGACGCCGACGCTCTGTTCACCTACATAGCCCGTTGCCAGGCCTTCCTCTCGGCAGGAACACCTGACAATGACGTGCTTCTCTACTTCCCGCTTGAAGATGTCTGGCACCGTCAGGGCGGCAATCCCTATCTGATGTTTGACATCCACAAGATGCAGCAGCGCATGCCCGACATCAAGCAGCACGTCACCGACATCATGGCCGCCGGCTATGACCCCGACTATATTTCCGATGCTCTGTCCGAGACCCTCACCGTCAGCACAGACGGACGTCTGAAAGGCACAGGCGATGCCACTTACGGAGCCATCATCGTGTCCGCCGTGCGCTTCATGCACCCGGCCACGCTGAAAAAACTGCTGTCACTCGCCCAGGAAGGTGCAACGGTAATCGTAACCGGTTCTCTGCCCGCTGAAGTGCCCGGTCTCAGCCGCCACGACCAGCGGCTCGATTCACTCCGGACCCTTCTGCAGGCCGCTCCGGTGATGGGCTCCGTGCCATGCGTCCACTCCGAAGGCAAAGGCCGCATCATCACAGCCCCTGACATCGCGTCAGGACTGACGGCATCCGGACTTCGCCCCGAAACCCTCCGCTCCGACCGCAACATCTCCATGATACGCCGCCGCAACGAGGCCGGAGGTTTCAACTACTTCCTCGCCAACCTCAAAGGCGATGCCATCGACGGCAAAGTCACCCTTGCAACTCCCGCCGCCGCTGTGGGCATCTTCGATCCGCTCACCGGAGAGTCTGGACTGGCTCAGACCTATGAGTCTGAACCGGGCTCCACAAGCCTGCGCCTGCAGTTGCAGCCCGGCCAATCGATAATGCTGAAAACTTTCGCCGAGAAGCCTGAAATGGCTCCGTGGGGCTACATAGAGCCTGCCGGCAAGCCTGTCAATATCGACCGCGGCTGGAGCATAGCCTTTGAAAACAGTCAGCCGGCCATCAGCGGCACCTTCGCCACTGACACCCTCACGGCATGGACCAGACTGCCCGCCGAGGAAGCCAAAGTGAACTTCGGCACCGCTGTCTACAGCGCAGAGTTCAGCCTCGACAATCCTGCCGAGGCCTCTGACTGGATACTCGATCTCGGTGACGTGCGCCACAGCGCCGAAGTCACCGTCAACGGACAGGACGCAGGCAAAGCCTGGTCAGCCCCCTTCACCCTCCGCGTGGGCTCTCTGCTCAAGCCGGGGCTGAACCGCCTCGAAGTCCGCGTGACCAACAACCAGGCCAACCGCATAGCCGACTTCGAGCGCCGCGGCGTCAACTGGCGCATCTTCAAAGACGCCAACATCGCATCGGTAACCAATGCCAAGTCATTCTCGTTCGGCGACTGGGAGGAAGTCCCCGCCGGACTCAACTCCACAGTGAGTCTCATACCCGTAAAAATCAACAAATAAACAATAACAATCCAATCACTGCAATTCCATGAAGAAAACCATCATCATCGCACTTGCAATCCTGCTCGGACTCCCCTGCATGGCGGCCGAACAGCTCCCTCCCCGCGAACAGACACTCAAGACCCTCATCAAGGTCAACGATCTCTATCTCAAAAACCATCCCGATCCGCTGCTCGGAATCCCCTACTACTCGCGCAAGAAAGTCTACGAAGCCAACATATGGACCCGCGCCGTCTACTTCGAAGGCCTGATGGCTCTCCATTCGATCTACCCCGACAACCGTTACTATGACTACGCCTACAATTGGGCCGACGGTTTCGACTGGGGCATGCGCCGCGACGACACCACCACCCGCAACGCCGACAACTACTGCGCCGCCCAGACCTACATCGACCTCTATAATCTGACCCCCGAACCCCGCATGCTCACCAAGACCAAGGCCTGCATGAACATGCTCGTCAACACTCCTCAGGTAGAAGACTGGACCTGGATCGACGCTATCCAGATGGGTATGCCCGTACTTGCAAAAATGAGCAAGCTGACCGGTGACCAGCGCTACAACGAAAAAGCCTGGGACATGTACTGCTGGAGTCGCAACACTCTTGCCGGCGGTCTTTTCAACGAAAAAGAAGGTCTCTGGTGGCGCGACAAGGACTTCGTGCCCCCCTACAAGGAACCCAACGGCAAGAACTGCTACTGG
>CAMXAZ010000024.1 GCA_947179295.1 uncultured Muribaculaceae bacterium | reverse complement strand
CCCCCACCCGTTGACAGCCCGCACGGCGATGCCCGCCAAACACCCCGCAAGGCCCCGCACGCTGATGCCCTGCGCACAGCCCTCGCATGGCGACACCCCACAAAGCCCCTGCACAGCCGATGCCTCGAAGAGGCTATATTTTCGAAACCCCAGGGTAAGCGAGCGCCCGAAGGGTCGAGCGATGCCTGGGGCTAACCAAACAAAACATTTCCTGCCTCGAAGAGGCTGACTAACAAACCGCCCGTAAAATCACCAACCACGTCCGGCTGACATCCGCAAAATATCCCTCCCGAACCCCGCCCCGCGGATGTCCGTCAGGACATCGATTTACTCATAGCCCCCGACACCGAAGCGCATAGCGCAAAGGTGTCGGGGGTAAAAAATTTCCCTAAAAAGGTGTCCGACCAAGGACACCGATTTACCACCCCGCAAGGCCCACAGGCAGAGACACCCCGTGTACCCCGCAAGGCACTCAGACAGAGACACCCAGCGTACCCCGCACGGCCCTCAGACAGAGACACCCAGCGTACCCCGCACAGCCCCAGCACAGCCGATGCCTCGAAGAGGCTATGTTTTCGAAACCCCAGGGTAAGCGAGCGCCCGAAGGGCCGAGCGATGCCTGGGGTCAACCAAACAAAACATCTCCTGCCTCGAAGAGGCTGATTAACATTACTCCCGCCCCTTAAGCGCAAAAAACTTCCAGAGCGGCGCCGCCATAAGCGACTGCTTAAGATCATCATTCACAAGCATCTCCCACACCTGCTCCTCATCGAGAATCTCAACCCTCACATCCTCCGTCTCATCCAGATGCTGCTCCGCAACCCGCACCACACCGCGGGCCACAAAACTATAGCTCAGATTATTCTGGCTCCCCGGATTCGCACTAAGCACCGACAGCAGCTCCCACTCGCCGCCACCGAAACCCGTCTCCTCCATAAGCTCACGCCGCGCAGCCTCCAGCGGCTCCTCGCCCTCCTCGGCCACACCAGCGCAAAGCTCCGTAGCCACGATACCAAGCCCGTGGCGATACTGCTTCACCATCACAAACCTACCCTCCGGAGTCAGCGCAATCACATTCACCCACGTAGGATACTCAAGCACATAATACTCCGGATGCACAGTCCCGTTAGGCAGACGCACCTTATCGCGTCTCACCGTAAGCCACGGCCGGCGGTGGAGATACTCACTCTCAAGCACCTCCCACTTCATTGACTCATCATTACTCTTACAATCCATAATCACGTATATATTATATATTTAGAAATCACTTATCCTTCTGCCTCAGCAGATAATCACTGATCGCCAGAGCCACCCCCGGAAGCCCCGGAGGCATCTCGTCAGCAAGAATCGTGTACATCTCCTCCGGACTCTCCTTAGCCACAGCCATCACCCGCAGATACTGCTCGCGGGTAATAACCGACGAAAAATCCGACAGCTTCCCGTCGCGGATCAAGCCCGCGATATGGCCATAGACCGTCCGCTCCTTGATCCCCTTCGTCGCCGCAATCTCACCAACATCATAGCCCGCGTTCAGCAGCAGCAGAGTCTCCTCATGCGAAAGCCCCGCACCAAGCGGCTCCGCAACACCCTTGAACTTCCTTATCGCAGTAACAAACGGTTTCCAGTAGCGGATTGTTTTCTTCTCGCCAACACCCTCCACCTTCGAGAAAGCCTCCATATCCGTAGGCTCCACGCGCACCAGCTCAAGCAGCACCTTGTCTGACAGCACAATGTAAGGCGGCACCTGCTCCTTGCGGGCCAGCTTCTGCCTCACCTCCTTCAGCTCCGCAAGCAGACGCTCCGCAGGCTTCAGCTCCGTAAACTCCTCCTCCGCAGCCACACGCCTGCGGCCGCCCTTGCGCCGTTCAGGCTCCTTATACCGCGCAAGAGTCACCTCGCGCCGCTCCCGCAGCACCTCAGCGCCATACTGCGTCACCTTCAGATGATTGCTCTCATTATAAGCGATATCCACCAGCCCTAACTGGATCAGCTGCGAAAGATAACAGTTCCACTCCGCATATGACAGATCGCGCCCTGCACCATAAGTCTTGATCAGATGAAAACCCCGCTGCATCAGATCCTGACGCGCAGCCCCGCGGAGAATATCGATCAGCATCGAAAAACCCGCCTGGCCCTCCGTCCGGATAATAGCGCTCATAGCCTTCTGCGCAATCACAGTACCGTCCATCCGCTCCGGCGGATTCAGACACACATCGCAATTGCCGCAGTCATGATCCATCGTCTCGTTGAAATAACTCAGCAGAATCCTGCGCCGGCACAGCGAAGCCTCCGCAAACTCACGCATCCGCTTAAGCTTCTCGGCATTGATGCTCTGCTGACCGCTCTCGTCGACGAATGACTGCAGCGTGATTATATCCGAATAGGAATAAAACATCACAGCCTCAGCCTTCACCCCGTCGCGGCCCGCGCGCCCGATCTCCTGATAATAGCTCTCAATGTTGCGCGGCATATTATTGTGCACCACCCAGCGGATATTGCTCTTGTCGATACCCATACCGAAAGCCACCGTGGCACACACCACCTGCACATCGCCGTTGATAAACTTCTCCTGCGCCAGATTGCGCTCCGCCACAGGCAGACCCGCATGATAGACCACCGAACGGTAGCCCAGAGCCCGCAGATCATCGTTCATCGACTCCGCCGCCTTGCGGCTGATGCAATAGACAATACCCGCGTCATGGCGGTAACGCTCTATGAGAGTCGAGATATAGCGAATCCGCTCCTTCTTGCCCGGATTGTTCCTCACACGCAGCGAAATATTCGGCCGGTCAAACGACCCTAAGAACAGCTGCGGATTCCTCAGAGCAAGCTGCGTGGCGATATCGTCGCGCGTCAGGCGGTCAGCAGTCGCAGTCAGCGCCATCACAGGCACATGCGGAAAAAGCTCCTTGATCCGCGACAGCCGCGTATAGTCCGGACGGAAATCATGGCCCCACTGCGAGATGCAGTGAGCCTCATCGATCGCTATCAGGCTCACAGGCAGATCCCTCGACCAGCGGTCGATCTCCATCAGCAGACGCTCCGGCGAAATATACACAATCTTGATGCGCCCGCTGAAAAGCTGCTCCAGAATGTGGCGGTTCTCCTCATCGGTCTGCATCGAATTGACAGCCGCAGCCGGAATCCCGTTTGACCTCAGAGCCGTCACCTGATCCTTCATCAGAGCGATCAGCGGCGACACAACAATCGTGATGCCGCCCTCCGACATCAGAGCCGGAATCTGATAGCAGATCGACTTGCCGCCGCCCGTAGGCATAAGCACCACACTGTCGCGCCCCTCCACAGCCGAACTGATAATGTCAAGCTGCAGCGGACGGAAACTGCTGTAACCGTAAAACCTCCTCAGCAGGGCCTCGGCCCTATCCCTGATCTCCTCTCTGTTGTCCATTGGAACTCTGTAAAAAATCCTTCTGTATGTATATGTGTGTGTATCAGTCCTGTCAGAACGCACCGTCCTCGCCGCGCAGAGCATTGATCACCGTGCGCACAATTATCTTCATGTCAAGCATGAAAGTCCAGTGTTCTATATACCAGATATCATTCTCCACCCTCTTCTCCATCTGCCACAGCTCCTCGGTCTGGCCGCGGAACCCTCGCACCTGCGCCCAGCCCGTTATGCCCGGCTTGATCAGATGGCGCATCATATACTGGTCTATCAGACGGCGGTAATCCTCCGTGTGCTTCAGCATATGCGGACGCGGACCGACAACCGACATATCGCCCATGAACACATTGATGAACTGCGGAAGCTCATCAATACTCGTGCGCCTCAGAAACTCCCCAAGGCGAGTCTTGCGCGGATCATTTCTGGTAGCCTGCACCGTATCCGCATCATTGTTGACATGCATCGTGCGGAACTTCCAGCACAGAAAATCACGCCCGCGGTAGCCCGTGCGCATCTGCTTGAAAAACACCGGACCCGGCGAACTCAGCTTCACCGCAATGGCAACCGGAATGAAAATCAAAGGCGAAAACAGCAGGAAAAGCCCGGAGAAAGCAATGTCGAAACTCCGCTTCATCAACCGGTTCACCCCCCGCTCAAGCGGATTGTTGCGCACCTCAAGCACAGGCATCTGCCCTATGGCATCGAGGCGGAAACGGCGCGTCAGATAAGGCGAGATCTGCGGCACATAATGAAACTTGATCATCAGCTTCTCGCACAGACCCGAAACCAGCTGCACCGCCTCACTGTTCTCGCCCGAAAGCGTATAGAAAATCTCATCCGTAGCCTCGCGCGTCACAAACTCCTCCAGATCAGCCAGATTCCCCGCATACAGATTCTTATAGCGGAAATCAGGCGGACAGTATATATCGAAAAATCCCTGGCAGAGATAGCCGAAACCCGGATCGAGGCGCATCTCCGTCAGCAGCCTCTCGGCAGTCGGGCGACACCCCACTATCACTATGCGGCTGAAACTCCGCCCGCTCCTGCGGTATGACTTGAGCAGATAATGCGCGCTGCCCCACCACAGCATCAGCAGCGGCGTGAACAGCCCGTAGAGCTCCACGAAAGTCATCAGCGGCAACGGCTCCTGACCCATCAGATAGAGCAGAAAGATAAACAGCAGAGCCTGGCAGAGCGCCCCGCGGAGCGTCAGCAGCAGCAGGCGGTCCATCTGCAGCGCCCTGATCTTGTGGATGCGCCCCTGATAGCGCGCCACAGGCACATAGGCCAGATTCAGAAGCAGCCAGACGAGACGCCCGTGAAGCACCTCCACGTCAGGATTCATCATCGTCACGCCGAAAAAGACCGCGTTGAGTATAACGAAGTCCACGGCTATGAGTATCTTTCGATAGTAACGGTTGTAACGGCCTGTCGGCCTGTTGATTTTCGGTTCCGGTCCAGTCATTCTTTAGCAAGGCCTCGCCGGCGGCAGGCCATCGGAGTGTGGTCTCATGATATTTGCCCCGCAGGGACGCTCCCCCCGGCCCCGACCCCGGCGGCTCTGATTCGGCCTCCGGCGCCTCGGCATTGCGAAAAGCGTCCCTGCAAAAGGTATGTGGTGATTACAGTTTGCTGTCAATGACCTTGATCTTCTGTTCAAGGTCAGCCAGATCATCTTTCAGGCGCTGCACACGGCGCTCCATCTCGCGGAGCATCGTGCCGGCGTTTTTCGACTTGGCAGTGAGGAAGCCCATGTTGTTCTCATAGGTCTGCAGTTCCCCCTTGCGCTGCTCGTAGGCCCTCATCAGGCGCTCGCGTTCGCGGTAGAGACGGTTTTCGTCATTGCCGATCTCCTTGATCGAATTCTCGAACGAAGCCATGCGCGATCCGCGCTGCGAGAGGTCGAGTTTCTGATAAAGACCGTTGACCACCGCGCGGTAAGCCTCATAGACAGCGTCTTTCTCGCTGAAAGGCACATGGCCCACGCTCTGCCATTCGGCCTGCAGATCCTTGACGGCCTTCACAGCCGCCTCGCGGCCGAGCTCGTCGGGGTTGATGGCCTTGAGCTTCTCGATGATCTCGTTTTTCTGTTCGAGGTTGGCGCGCTCGGTGCGGCGTGTGCCCGACGTATTTTTCTTTTTCTGTTCGAAGAAATAGTCGCAGGCAGCAAGGAAGCGGTGCCACACCTGGTCGGAATGCTTCTTGGCCACAGCGCCGATAGTCTTCCACTCCTTCTGCATGGCCACGAACTCATCGGCGGCCTTGCGCCATTCTGTACTGTCTTTCAGAGCCTCGGCGCGCTCACACAGAGCAATCTTGCGTTCGAGATTCTTTGACAGCGAATCCTTCATGGTGCGGAAAAACTCAGCCTTGGCGGCAAAGAACTTGTCGCAGCTCTCGCGGAAACGGGCAAAGAGCAGATTGTTTGACTTGCGCGAGGCGAAACCGATCTTCTTCCAGTCTTCCTGAGCCTCGATGATCTTCTTGGTCATCTCGTCCCAGGCAGCGAAAGTCGACAGCTTGTCAAACTCGAAAGCCTCCACTCTCCGGCAGATAGCCTCCTTGGCCTCCTCGTTTTCGCGCTCGCGGGCCTTGCGCTCTTCAAAAAACGCCTGGTAGCGCTTGTTGATGTCAGCCGAAAGATCCTTGAAGCGGCCCCAGATCTCCTCGCGCACATCCTTGGGCACAGGCCCGATGTTGCGCCACTGGTCGTGGAGCGTCTGCAGGCGGCGGAAAGCCGCTATCACATCCTCCTCGGCGCAAAGCTTCTCCGCTTCGGCCACCAGAGCCTCTTTCTCGCCGAGATTTTTCTTGAAATCATAGTCGCGCAGCTCCTTGTTGATCTTGAGCTGGTCATAATACTTTTCAACAGCGTCCTGATAGCTCTTCCAGAGATCGCCCGAAAGCGGAGCCGGCACCTCGCCTATCTCCTTGAACTCTGTCTGCAGATCGCGCACCTGCTGGAAGAAACGGTTGGCATTGTCGACATCGGCACCCATTTCGGTGATCTTGTCAACGATAGCCTTCTTGCGGTTATAGTTCTCCTGCTGGAGAGCCTCTACGGCCGCGCGCTGCTCGGCCTTTTTCTCTTTGACAGTAGCAAGCAGAGCCTTGAAGCTCTCCTCGGCCGGGTCGGCCTGTGGCTCGAAAGCCTCCGCCTGATTGCCGGCCTCCACAAAAGCCTCGCGCTGGCGGCGCTGCTCCTCGTTGCGTATGGCATAGAACTGCTGCTTAAGGCGCGACACCTCATCTGCCGCAATCTCTGAGGCCTCCTTTTCCGAAAGAAGTCTGAGGGCCTCCACAAGGCTCTCCTTGGTGACCGGTTCGGATGCCGGAACCTCTGCTGACACCGGGGCCTCGGCCTCGGCGGCGGCAACTTCGGCCACAGAGCATTCCTCGGCCGGAGCGGCCTCCTGGGCGGCCGCAGGGCATTCGGCTGTTACTGACTCGGAAATGTTCACGGATTCGGCTGCCGGAGTGGCGGCGCCGTCATTCAGGGGCTGGTTCAATGTCTCGCCGGACATCGAAGTGTCACGCAGTTCCATAACGGGTTGGATTAATGTGAGTAAGCTCGCCGGTCTCCGCTCAGCGGCCACAGCCGCCGGGACCCGCGCGAGAGGGATTGGTACAAAGATTTAATGTGCTGATTCAAACCCCCGCAGGAGCTTCTGATCAGTTGAGTGTGCTAATTTACTGATTATTTTCTAAAATCGTAACTTTTTCCTAAAAAAACTCACAATTTTTTGCAAACCAGGCCCAAAATCAAACTGATTGGCCCAATTGGACTAATTTGCCTAAAGCCCAATCAGCTCAATCCGCCGAAGAAGCATAAACCCCGATCATCGTGCCGGTGAAATTGCCGGCCGTGCGGGTGCTGAGCATCGAGGCCGGGAGTTCAAGATCCATCGGAGTGAAATCAGCCTCGCCCTCGGCATAGGCGAAAGAGTAGACACCCTTGCCGTCTGCATTGATTTTCAGGCGCAGAGATGCCGCTGGATCGGAGAGAATGGCCTCCGCTTCCTTGCAGACACCGCCCTTGCTGCGGCCGGTCACTCTCACCACCGTCTCGCCGTAACTGTTCATGGTCTTGCCGAACACTATATTGCATTCGTCATCCTGGAAAAGCAGCAGTCCGGCTATGTCGGCCGACGTTTCGGGGGTGAATTCATCAAGGCTCACACTTAGGTCAAAGGCGCTCTCCGTGGCCCACATTCCGATGGCCGACGGCGATTTCTTGTCTCTGAGCGCCACTTCCGATGCCACCAGACTGAGGCTTCCGTCCTCGTTGAG
The DNA here is from genome assembly GCA_947179295.1 of uncultured Muribaculaceae bacterium. GTDB lineage: Bacteria > Bacteroidota > Bacteroidia > Bacteroidales > Muribaculaceae > Duncaniella. Next base: position 32,270 of record CAMXAZ010000024.1, on the reverse strand, counting down.
GCCATAGAAGGCGCTCTGCGGATTGCGGATGAAGAAGGCCACGGGCGACAAGGCTCCGTCGGCCCACAGCGTCGACTCGAATTCCTTCTGCCTGCGCCCTGCAAGCACCTCGCCCGGCTCTGTGATCACGGGCTGCCCCTTCTTCCAGTTGACCGGATGGATGAAAGTCTCGCGGCCCATTATATCGTGGCCGTCAGCGCCATACGGGCGCACTCCGAGAAATACGGCCCACCATTTTCCGTTCTTGTCTTCCACAAGATCGGCATGGCCCGCACAGGTCACGGCGTCGGGCCTTGACGGATCGAGATCTTTCTGCGTCAGTATCGGATTTATACGGCAGGGTCTGAAGGGGCCTTTCGGGCTGTCAGACTCGAAAATGACCTCGCGGTGGTCGGGTCCGGTGCCACCTTCGGCACACATCAGAAAATATTTTCCGTCCACATTATAAAGATGCGGACCCTCGATCCACACGGGCTTCTCGTCAATATTGACACCGCCGTTGACAATCACCTGCGACTCACCCGTGACCTTGCCCGTCTGCCAGTCGAAATCATGGATATGGATGGCGCGGTGGCCCTCATAGAGCGCCTCGCCTTTGGGGGCGTCGTTGTTGACTATATAGGCCTTGCCGTCACGGTCAAACAGGAAACTCGGATCTATGCCTCCCACCTCCGGAAGCCACACCGGGTCGCTCCACTCGCCTTTTTTCGGATCTGTGGTTGTGACATAGAAATTGCCCCCGTTGTCCACAAGGGTGGTGATCATATAGAAAGTCCCGTTGTGGGGGTTATATGAAATGTCAGGCGCATAGATTCCGCCCGAAATCCTCAGGCTGTCAGGCAGATCGAGCTGCTCGCGGCGATTGAGCACATAGCCCAGACGCTCCCAGTTGCGCAGATCGGTGCTGTGCCACAGCGGCACTCCGGGATAGAACGCGAACGACGAGTTGACCATATAATAGTCATCGCCAACCCTCACCACCGACGGATCAGGATAGCAGCCAGGCAGCAGCGGCGCCCAGTCGGGAGAGGCCACCTCATCGCCGTCGGGCAGAGTCACACTGTATGAAAAATCGCTGAACACGGCCACCGGGGCCTCACGGTCGCCGTCACACGCGGCCACAGCCGCGCCGGCTAACAATACCACTGCTGTTTTCAGAAAAAATGCTTTCATGAGAGTATCAGGTTTTGTCTGTGTGGAGGAGAAAAAAGTAAGAGGGTGTTTCATATTGTCAATTCAGACGAGCTTCTGGCTGAGAATGTCAACGCCGTCAACCGTGATGTCAAACCTGCCCGGAGCCGCCAGCGGCACCATCGTGTCAGCCGCGGGGAGCAGAATCATATCGCCTATCTTGAGAGTGGTGTAACGGCTTATCATGCTGATGGCTCTGTCTATCACCGCCGCCTGCGGAGCGAGTCTGATCTCGGCCCCTCCGGCAGTGACAGTCATCGGAGCCGAAGCCTTGGCGGCGTCGAGCCACTGCCCGTGGACAATTCCGGAGTCCATTCCGGCGATGACCGAGGCCAGTTCCGGAGCCGACGGCAGCGTAAGGCGCATGGCGAAACTGATGCCGTCATAATAGCGCGGAGCGAACTTTTCGGAGATATTCTTGCCGAGGCGGCTTATCTTGACCGCCAGGCAGATCTGCGCCTGCCATCCCTCGCCCTCCTCAGGCATGAACAGCGGTCGCCCCTGAAGCACCAGCGCGGAGTCAGGGTGGAATTCAAGCCGGAGCACCGGATCGAGAGCTATTACACGGATTATCTTCATGTTCTGTAAGTGGAAGGTAAGCTGGGTGAGGGGGGTGATTCATCAGTCTTTATGCCGGGGCATACGGTTGTACATCACGGCCAGATGCGCATAGATCGAAGTATTCTGCACCACCACGTCAGGCGCCGTGCGTATGCGGAACGGGGTGAAATTCCAGAGAGCCTTTATGCCTGCGGCCACACACATCTCGGCCACCTCCGCACAGCTCTCCACCGGCACGGCGATCACGGCGATCTCAGCGCCCAACTCGCCCACACGCCGGCTCAGTTCCGACAGCGGATAGATAGGCTTGCCGCTGAGCGACCGCCCGACAACATCGGGGTTCACATCGAAACCCGCCACGATGTCAAGCCCGTAGCGCGACAGACCGGAGTCGGCAATCAGGGCCGAGCCGAGACTGCCCACACCCATCATCACCGCCTTGTGCTCGCGTCTGAAACCGAGGAAGTCATAGAGACCTCTCTCCAGTTCCTTGACCTCATAGCCGATGCGGGTCTTGCCCTTGATGCTGAGATATGAAAGGTCTTTTGCAATCTGCGACGACTCCACGTTGAGTTCCTGCGAGATAGCGGTGGTCGAGACATACTCCACCCCCTGGGCCCTCAGGCGCGACACGCAGGCCAGATACCAGGGCAGACGCGAGATGGCCGGTTCCGGAACATATGGTTCGTTGTTTTCCATGACTTTAAGAGGGGTGTTTTAGCGTGGTTGTTAGTATGAAAATTGACACTTGGGAGACCCATCAGTCGCAAAAGTACAACATTTCCACCTATTATCAAAATAAGAGGTCGTTTAATAACAAATGTGACAATAGCGATTTGGCGCTGATACACATTTTTCGTAAATTTGCCACTCAAATAAACCACAGTCAAATATGGACCGCAAAGTTAGAGTGAGATTCGCCCCCTCCCCCACAGGGCCTCTTCATATCGGCGGCGTCCGCACCGCCCTTTACAATTATCTTTTTGCCCGCCGTCACGGCGGTGACATGATTCTCCGCATCGAGGACACTGACTCGAACCGTTTCGTGCCCGGAGCCGAGGACTATATCAATGAATCGCTTGCATGGCTCGGCATCAAGATTGACGAAGGTGTGCGCGAAGGCGGCAACTTCGGACCCTACAAGCAGAGCGAGCGCCGCGACATCTACCGCAAGTACGTCAAGCAGCTCCTCGCCGACGGCAAGGCATACATCGCCTTCGATACCCCTGAGGAACTCGAAGCTGCCCGCGCCGCAACCCCCAACTTCCAGTATGACGCCTCGACCCGCCTGGGAATGCGCAACTCGCTCTCTCTCCCGGCCGAAGAGGTGAAGAGCCTGATCGACGGCGGCACCCCCTACGTGGTCCGCTTCCTCATCGAGCCGGGCCGCGACGTGGAGGTCAACGACCTGCTCCGCGGAAAGGTGACCATCAATTCATCCATCCTCGACGACAAGGTGCTCTACAAGAGCGCCGACGATCTGCCTACCTATCACCTGGCCAACATTGTCGACGACCACCTGATGGAAGTCTCCCACGTGATCCGCGGTGAGGAATGGCTCCCCTCGGCACCCCTCCACGTGCTTCTCTACGAGGCATTCGGCTGGGCCGACACCCGCCCCGACTTCGTGCACCTGCCCCTGCTGCTCAAGCCCGACGGCAAAGGCAAGCTCTCGAAGCGCGACGGCGACCGCCTCGGCTTCCCCGTGTTCCCCCTCGAATGGCACGATCCGAAGACCGGCGCCATCTCGTCGGGCTACCGCGAGTCGGGCTATCTGCCTGAGGCCGTCATCAACTTCCTCGCCCTGCTCGGCTGGAATCCCGGCGACGACACCGAGATCATGTCGATGGACGAACTTATCAGCAAATTCTCTTTTGACCACTGCTCACGCTCAGGCGCCAAGTTTGCCTTCGACAAGGGCCGCTGGTTCAACCACGAATACATCCAGGCCACTCCCGACGCCGAACTGGCGCGCCTCTTCCGCCCTGTGCTGGAGGCCAACGGCGTGAACCCCGACGACTTCGGCGACGACTACATCACCCGCGTCATCAGCCTCGTCAAAGGCCGCGTCAACTTCGTGGCCGAGCTTTGGGACCAGTCGAAATTTTTCTTCAAGGCCCCTGAGACCTATGCGGAGAAAGACATCAAGAAGCGCTGGAAGCCTGAAACCCCGCAGCTGCTCACCGAACTCATCGAACAGCTCCGCGCCCTCCCCGACTTCAGCTCTGCCGCAGCCGAGCCTCCGGTGCTCGAATGGGTGGCAGCCAAGGGCTATCATCTCGGCAACGTCATGAACGCCTTCCGCCTGACTCTGGTGGGCGAATGCAAGGGCCCGCACATCTTCGACATCACCGAACTGCTGGGCCTCGAAGAGACCGTCAGACGCATAGCCCGCGGCATCGAGACCATCAGCCTCCCCAAAGCATGATCAAACGCAAATAGCCCTCACACACAATATCTCTCATCACACAGAATCTATCGAAACAGAACCATGATACGCGTAGGAATCATCGGCGGTTCCGGTTATGCCGCCGGAGAGTTGGTCAGAATTCTCCTCAACCACCCCGACGTCGAACTGAAGTGGGTCCACTCCCGCACCGTGGCCGGACAGCGCATTGTCGACGTCCACCAGGGACTTCACGGCGAGATCGACATGAACTTCTCAAGCACGATCGACCTGAAAAACATCGACGTCCTCTTCTGCTGCCGCCCCGCAGGCAAGACCCGTGAGTTCATCGAGACCCACACCATACCGGAAGACCTCAAGATCATCGACCTCGCCCGCGACCACCGCATCGAGGACGGCTCTCACGACTTTGTCTACGGTCTTTCGGAACTGAACCGCAAGCCGATGGTGCGCGGAGCCAAGCATGTGGCCAACCCCGGTTGCCTCGCTATGGCCGTGGAGCTCTCGCTGATACCGCTGGCCAAGAACCTGCTGCTCAACTCAGACATCCACACCACCATCGTCACCGGAGCCACAAGCGAAGGAGCCGAACGCCGCCCCACAACCCACTATGCCTGGCGCAACGACAACATGGTGGTCTACCGCCCCTTTGCTCATCCGCAGATGCCTGAGATACTCCAGGTGCTCAAAGCCATGCAGCAGAGTTTCGACTCGCAGATCCACATGCTGCCGATGCGCGGCTCATTCTCGCGCGGCATCATGGCGGTCAGCTATCTCGACTGCCCGCTGGAGCTCACAGAGATCATCAGGATCTACAGCGAATACTTCGCCGACCACAACTTCACGTTCATCACCTCCAAGATTCCTGACCTGAAAGACGTGGTCAACACCAACAAGTGCATCATCCACCTCGACAAGATCGGAGGCAAGCTGCTCATCACAGCCGTGATCGACAACCTCCTCAAGGGAGGCGCCGGCAACGCGGTCCACACCATGAACCTGCTCTTCGGACTCCAGGAGACCACCGGTCTCACCATGAAGGCCACCGGCTACTGATCTGTCACCGCCGACAGTCGCAGGCACCTCTGCCTGACGCACATCATCACCATCAAGCGGCTGCCCCGTCCGGGCGGCCGCTTTTGCTTCACGCCGTCGCGCCGCAGCCTCGCGCGCACGGCGTGAGCGCGCCATAGCCTTGTCGATCTCAGGCTGCACCAGGGCGAAAGCCATAAGCGCGTCAATGCCGTCTGAGCGGTCAGGAGCCGGGCCGCCGGCCATATAGCCGTCGATAATGTGCATGATCATGAGATATTGGGTTCTGTGGTCACAGAGATATTGCGTGGCCCTGCCGACGCGATCGCTGATGTCGTCATAAAACTTCTGTGACACAGGTCGTTTGGGCTCGGCCTGACGCTTCGGCCTTTGGGCCTTGGTCTTATTGTCGGTAACGGTGGTTTTCATAGTTGCAAAACGTGGTTGAAAGGTTAAAAAAATGCGGTTGTTGAAATCCGTAAGTAGCTCTGAAAAATCATCCATAGGAGCTACCAATGTCCATCATATCGGTTAATTTTGAAGAGTGACTTATCGTAAAGAACTTCTGCAAAGATACAACATCCCGCCCCCGAAAGAGTGCGATAATGCGGAGACAGGCCATCCGGAGCGGTAAATCGGTGTCCTCGACCGGACACCACATTGGCGTGAATGTCTTTTCCCCCGACACCTACGCGCTGTGCGCTACGGTGTCGGGGGCTACGAGTAAACCGGTGTCCTGGCGGACACCCGCAGCCCGCGTGGCCATCCGGAACGTGATCCGGCGGACACCTGCTGCTGCGTGGGGCGGTTGCCGGACGGGCGTCCGGAGGACGCGGATTTACTCGTAGCCCGTGACACCGTAGCGCAAAGCGCGCAGGTGTCACGGGTTTGCAATCCCTCCTGCATCCGGTGTCCGGTCGAGGACACCGATTTACCAATCCGGACGGCACCGCGATCCGCCGGGTGGCCTCCGAATGGTCCTGCGGGCTGCGGGTGTCCGACAGGACACCGATTTACTCGTAGTCCCCGACACCGCAGCGCATTGCGCGTAGGTGTCGGGGGAAAAAGACATTCACCCCAATGTGGTGTCCGGTCGAGGACACCGATTTACCAACCCGGACGGCCACGCGAACGACCACGGTGTTCGCCGGGAAGGCTCCGAATGGTCCGCGGGCCACGGTGTCCGCACGAAAAAGCCCGGCGGGACGCTGGTTCCACTGCCGGGCGGGGTAATAAAAAAGTCGGGAGGCGGGCTTTTGGTGCCGCCTCTCTAAGGTTTCTACGGTTTAGAAACCTTCAATCGGGGCAGAGAGAGCCGAATTGAGGTTCGAGCTCTGCTCTTCGCTTATAGCCTGAGGCCTGTGGCGGGAGGCTACCTTAAATGAAGCGTGATGTTGAATTCACGTTCATCTATAAAACCACCCTCCACCGCCTATGGTTGCCTCACGGCCGCTTAAAATAAGCAAATTGATGTTGAATATCGCAAATATCGCCGAAAAGGCTTATCTTTGCAGTTGGAAATCACGTATCGCAGAAAACTATGGCAGTAAACCGAAAAAACCGCGGCGGAGCCGGCTCAGGCTCACCGGTGCGCCCGAAAAAAGCTCTCGGACAGCACTTTCTGACCGATGAAAGCATTGCCGCACGCATTGCTTCGACCCTCGATGACTTCAAGGGACTGCCCGTGATGGAGGTAGGCCCAGGAATGGGCGTGCTCACAAAATATCTCATTGCCGGCGGCCACGACGTCAAAGTGGCCGAAATCGACGGCGAGAGCATCGAATATCTCCGCTACAACTATCCCGAACTGTCGGGGCGCATCCTCGACGCCGATTTTCTGCGGCTCGATCTGGCGCAGACCTATCCCGACGGACAGAAATTCTGCGTGATCGGAAATTACCCCTACAACATCTCCTCGCAGATCTTCTTTCATGTGCTCGACTACCGCGACCAGGTGGTCTGCTGCTCCGGAATGCTCCAGCGCGAAGTGGCCGAACGCTTCGCCGCCGCTCCAGGCACCAAGGCCAGAGGCATTCTGAGCGTACTGCTACAGGCCTGGTATGACGTGGAATACCTCTTCACGGTGAGCGAGAACGTCTTCAATCCTCCCCCGAAAGTCAAAAGCGGAGTCATCAGAATGACCCGCAACGGCGTGACCGACCTCGGCTGCGACGACCGCCTGTTCAAAACCGTGGTGAAGACCTCCTTCGGCCAGCGGCGCAAAACCCTGCGCAACTCCCTGCGCGGACTCTTCCCGGCCGGAGTGCCGTTGCCTGACGACCCGCTGCTCTCACAGCGCCCCGAACAGCTCACTGTCAAGCAGTTCATAGAGCTGACCCGGCTCATCGCCTCGTGCGCCCGTCAGGACTGAAACCCCTCTCTGACATGGCGCCCCGACTGAGCAAACAACCTCTTTCAAGCACCCCTCCAAAAGCCTCGCACCATGAAAGAATTCACCCCCGAATATCTCGAACATCTCCGCAAAATAATCCATGACCGCGCCGACGCCGCGGCCCGCGAGGAACTCGCCGATCTCCACCCGGCCGACATTGCCGAGCTCTATCAGGACCTCGACCTCGAAGAAGCCGAATATCTCTTCAAACTTCTTGACGAAGAGATGCAGGCCGACGTGCTCATGGAACTCGACGAGGACGACCGCGCCAAACTCCTCTCGAAGATGGACGTGGCCGACATCGCCAAGCAGATCGAACACCTCGACACCGACGATGCCGTCGACATCATCCAGGAACTCGACGAGGATGACCGCGAGAAGATCCTCAGCCACATCGACGACGTAGAGCAGGCAGGCGACATCATCGACCTTCTGAAATATGACGAAGACACCGCCGGCGGCCTCATGGGTACCGAGATGATAGTGGTCAACGAAAACTGGAGCATGCCCGAATGCATCAAGCAGATGCGTATGCAGGCCGAGGACATGGACGAGGTCTACTACGTCTATGTGGTTGACAACGAGGACCGTCTGCGCGGCACCCTCCCGCTGAAAAAACTCATCACCCACCCCTCGGTATCGAAAATCCGCCACGTGATGGAGACCGATCCGGTGGCCGTGAAGGCCGACACGCCGATTGACGACGTGGCCCTCGATTTCGAGAAATATGACCTTGTGGCCATGCCTGTCATCGACTCCATAGGCCGCCTGCTGGGACGCATAACCGTCGACGACGTCATGGACAAGGTGCGCGACTCAAGCGAGCGTGACTATCAGCTGGCATCGGGTCTGTCAGGCGACGTGGAGAGCGACGACAAACTCTTCGCCCAGACCAAAGCGCGCCTGCCCTGGCTGCTCATCGGCATGGTGGGCGGTCTGTGTAACTCGGTGATTCTCGGACGTTTCGAAGGCGGATTCGTGGTCGATCCGGCTCTGGCCCTCTTCATCCCCCTGATCGGCGGAACGGGCGGAAATGTCGGCACCCAGTCATCGGCAATCGTGGTGCAGGGCCTCGCCAACGGCTCGCTCGACATCAAGAAATCATCGCGCCAGCTGCTCAAGGAGCTCGGCGTCGGACTGCTCAACGGCAGCATCATAGCCCTGCTGGTATTCCTCTACAATTTCTTCACCCTCGGAGCCGGCCATGAGGTCACCACTTTCGCCGTGTCAATCTCGATATTCTGCGTGGTGATGTTCGCCTCGGTCTTCGGCACCTTCGTGCCCCTCACGCTTGAGAAACTGAAAATCGACCCGGCCATAGCCACAGGCCCCTTCATCTCCATCACCAATGACATCATCGGCATGCTCATCTACATGTCAATCTCCACCTGGCTCATCGTCTTCTTCGCCCACTGATCACCCCGCTGTCCGCAAGGACGGAGCAGGATAGCCATGCGGTTGGCAGGTGTCCGCGTCGCCAAAGCCCGACATTCCGTCCGTATTCCCACCCCGATATCAGCCATCCGGAACCGTAAATCGGTGTCCTCGACCGGACACCTTTGCCGGGGTAATAGCTAACCCGTGACACCTGCGCGCTCTGCGCTGCGGTGTCACGGGCTACGAGTAAATCTGCGTCCTCCGGACGCCCATCCGGACGGCCACGGACCGCGGGTGTCCGCCGGGACAGGTTCCGGACGGCCACGCGGTTGGTAAGTACCGTCAGGACGCAACCCGGACGGCCCCGCGGGGGCGGGTGTCCGACAGGACGCAACCCGGACAGGCCACGGGCTGCGGGTGTCCGACAGGACACAACCAGGACGGGCCGAGGATGGCGGGTGTCCGCAAGGACACCGATTTAATAGTAGCCCCCGACACCGTAGCGCACAGCGCGCAGGTGTCGGGGGTAAAAGATGTTCACGCTAATGTGGTGTCCGATCGAGGACACCGATTTACCAAACCGGATGGCCCCGCGGAGGGCGGGAATCCGGATTTCAGAGGTTTAGCCTGCCAGCATTATGCCTGTCAGATACCACTGGTCATCGATTCTCTGGAAACGAAAATAGGCACCGCTGCCTCCCCACAGAGCGTTGGGGTCAACAGAAGATTCACTGTATACAAAGCATACCTGGTCGGCACTGATGTTAAACCATGTGCCATAATATCTTGCTCCATCGGAAACGCCCTTGCCGGCCTTTATGAGATGCCAGTTTTCATAACAATCGGCTGACATTTGACTAATTTCATCCTCAGCGGCAATTCTGATACGACTGTTTCGGAAAGCCTTGTTGGTGCGGAATTTAGGAATAAAATCCATGAACGCCTCGTCGCCTTGATTGCAGGGAGAGGTGCGGGTCACGATTATCTTGGTGGTTGACGGCTGATATTTGTCAGGTGAACCTTCACCCCAGCTGAAATCATCGGCATACAAATTAAACGCAAAGAGCGTCAGAAACAAAGTCAAAACTAAATTTTTCATAAAATAACGATTGGTTTTTGAATGATTTACAGTCGCAAAGATAAGCAAATGAGTCAGAAATTTCACCCCCCCCAAATAGTTAAATAACGTTAACGCCACAATTAAAACAGATTCTTTAAGCGCGTCACAGCGCCCCCGGACGGCTCCGCGGATGGCGGGTGTCCGCCTCGCCCGACATTCCGTCCGTATTCCCAACCCGATATCAGCCATCCGGAACCGTAAATCGGTGTCCTCGACCGGACACCTTTGCCGGGGTAATAGCTAACCCGTGACACCTGCGCGCTCTGCGCTGCGGTGTCACGGGCTACGAGTAAATCTGCGTCCTCCGGACGCCCATCCGGACGGCCACGGACCGCGGGTGTCCGCCGGGCCAAGCAGGATAGCCATGCGGATAGCGGGTGTCCGACAGGACAGGTTCCGGACGGCCACGGGCCGCAGGTGTCCGCCGGGCAGGTTCCGAATGGTCCGCCGGCAGCGGGTGTCCGACAGGACACCGATTTAATAGTAGCCCCCGACACCGCAGCGCACAGCGCGTAGGTGTCGGGGGTAAAAGATATTCACGCCAATGTGGTGTCCGGCCGAGGACACCGATTTACCAACCCGGATGGCTCCGCAGGGGGTAGGTGCCCATCAGGACGCAACCCGGACGGCCCCACGGACAACGGGTGAGCAGGACGGCCACGCTGAGGCGGGGTTAGAGCTGGCCGAGTTCGACCATCGTGGCCACACGCTCCACTATGGCATCCTTACGGTCTTTGTCGGGGTTATAACCCGTCTTGAGGTTCACGCCGAAAAGACGGCCGAAGGTCTGCCAGAATCCCGCACGGAAACTGCCGAGGAATGCTTTCAGAATATTGTAGCTCGACTGGTTTGTCTCGCGGTTGATGAGCTTTACAAGCATCTGAGCCTGCGACTTGGTAAACTTCTTCAGGGCAGGCTTATACTGCTTGAACACCTCCCCCTCCATGCGTTTCAGATGCTCCTCGCGCTCCTTCTGGGTGGGGAAAGTCTCGATGTATTCATAGGTCTCGATCAGCGTCTCGCAGATGAGTTTGGCATAGGGAAGCGTCTTTTTGACATCGCGCACGGTTTTCCAATAGAACTCCTCCTCCTTTTTGTTTTTGAACTTCAGTGGAGGAAACACGGTGACATCGGCGAGCACCAGCATCAGGGTCTGCTCGCCGTCCTCGCCGTCGAAAAAGTAATAGCCACGGATCGGCTTGACCCTGCCGTCGCCCACCTCCACATCGGCCTCAGGACCGTCAGGCACTGCCTGAGCGGCGCCGGCGGCCTGCGCCACCGAAGGCGCGGCCACCGTCACAGCCGTCAGTATGAGGATGAGTATAAGTTTTCGGATCAGGATCATAATATCTATATAACAACCAGGCGGTTGGAAATGTCGGATGAGGGGGTGTGGCGGAGAGGCGAGACTGTCACTTCTCCTCTCCGTGCTGTCCGCGTGGACGGGGCGGATAGTCGACCGTGTAGTGCAGGCCGCGGGATTCCTTGCGTTCCTTGGCCTGGCGCATGATCAGGTAGCCCACATTAATTATATTACGCAGCTCGCAGATCTCACGCGAGGCCTTTGACTGCTTGAAGAGCTTCTCGGTCTCCTCATAGAGGATGTCGAGGCGGTTCCAGGCGCGGTCGAGGCGCAGGTTGGAGCGGACTATGCCCACGTAGGTGCCCATGATCTGGTTGACCTCCTTGATGCTCTGGGTGATGAGCACCATCTCTTCGGGGTGGCGGGTGCCCTCGTCGTTCCAGGAGGGCACGTCGGTGCGCCACTCGTAGTGCGAGGCGTTGGCAATGGCGTGTCTGGCGGCGGCGTCGGCATAGACCACGGCTTCGATCAGCGAGTTGGATGCCAGGCGGTTGCCGCCGTGCAGGCCGGTGCAGGAGCATTCGCCCACGGCGTAGAGGCGCCTGATCGACGATTCGGCGTTGGAGTCGACCTTGATGCCTCCGCAGAGATAGTGGGCGGCGGGAGCCACGGGGATGTAGTCTTTGGTGATGTCGATGCCAAGCGAGAGACATTTGGCATAGATGTTGGGGAAGTGGCGGCGGGTCTCTTCGGGGTCTTTGTGGGTCACGTCGAGATACACGTGGTCATCGCCGGTGAGCTTCATCTCCGAGTCGATGGCGCGGGCCACAATGTCGCGCGGGGCGAGCGAGAGGCGGGGGTCATACTTGTGCATGAATTCCTCGCCTTTGAGGTTGCGGAGCACTGCGCCGTAGCCTCTCATGGCCTCGGTGATCAGGAAGCTGGGGCGGTCGCCGGGGTGATAGAGGGCCGTGGGGTGGAACTGGATGAATTCCATGTCCTTGACGGTGCCTTTGGCGCGGTAGACCATAGCGATGCCGTCGCCGGTGGCCACGAGCGGATTAGTGGTGGTCTGATAGACGGCACCGACACCGCCGGTGGCTATGAGGGTGATGCGCGAGAGGAAGGTGTCGACCTCGCCGGTCTGCGTGTCGAGCACATAGGCGCCGTAGCATGTGATGTCAGGGGTGCGGCGGGTGACAATCTTGCCCAGATGGTGCTGGGTGATGATCTCGATGGCAAAATGATGTTCGAAGATGTCGATGTCGGGGTTTGATCTGACAGCCTCGATGAGCGATTCCTGGATCTCGAATCCGGTGTTGTCGGCATGATGGAGGATGCGGAACTCCGAGTGGCCTCCTTCGCGGTGGAGGTCGAAGCTGCCGTCTTCCTTCTTGTCGAAGTCAACGCCCCAGTTGATAAGCTCGCGGATCTGTCCGGGAGCCTCGGTGACAACCTTTCTGACGGCCTCAGGGTCGCTGAGCCAGTCGCCGGCTATCATTGTGTCGTTGATGTGTTTCTCGAAATCGTCTACTTCGAGGTTGGTGACCGAAGCCACTCCGCCCTGGGCGAGGGCCGTGTTGGCTTCATCGAGAGTGGTCTTGCAGATCAGGGCCACTTTGCCCTTTGAGGCGACCTTAAGGGCAAAACTCATGCCGGCTATGCCTGAGCCGATCACAAGAAAATCATATTTGCGTGTCATGCCATCTGAAATTTTTTAAGACTATTTTATAGCGGCCAGGCCCCCTTGGGCGGTCTCTTTGTAGATCGACGGCAGGTCATGGCCGGTCTGCTTCATCACCTCGACAATGCGGTCGAAGCTGACCGAGTGGCGGCCGTCGGAGAAGGATGCGTAGAGGTTGCTGTCGAGCGCGCGGGCGGCGGCATAGGCGTTGCGCTCTATGCAGGGTATCTGCACCAGTCCGCACACCGGATCGCAGGTGAGTCCGAGGTGGTGTTCGAGTCCCATTTCGGCCGAATATTCGATCTGGGCGGGAGTTCCGCCGAAGAGCTGGCTGGCGGCTGCTGCGGCCATAGCGCAGGCCACTCCGACCTCGCCCTGACAGCCGACTTCGGCTCCTGAGACAGAGGCGTTGCATTTGACCACGCTCCCGAAGAGTCCGGCGGTGGCAAGGGCGCGGAGTATGCGCTTGTCGCTGAAGCCTTTCGAGGTAGAGAGATGATAGAGGACTGCCGGGAGCACTCCGCATGACCCGCAGGTGGGCGCGGTGACGATCTTGCCGCCCGATGCGTTTTCCTCGCTTACGGCGAGGGCATAGGCGTAGACCAGACCGCGGCTGCGCAGGCTGTCGTTGTGGCCTGAGGCGTGGAGATAGTAGCTGACGGCCTTGCGGCGCACTCCGAGGCCTCCGGGGAGCACCCCTTCGGCGTCGATGCCGCGCTCTACGGCCTCTTTCATCACCTGCCAGACCTCACGCAGATAGTCCCAGACGTCGCTGTCTTCATATTCGTCGACGTATTCCCAGAAGCTCTTGCCCGACTTGTCGGCCCAGGCCAGAATGTCGGAGATCCTGCTCAGGGGATAGACGGTCTTTGCGTCGGGACGCTCCTCGCCCTCGTGGACAATGTCGCCGCCGCCGATCGAGTAGACCGTGTCGCGGCCCAGTTCGCTGCCGTCGGCGCCGAGGGCCACGAAAGTCATGCCGTTGGGGTGGAAGGGAAGGAACACCGAGGGTTCCCACAGGATTGTGGTCGGAGCCGTCTTCTGAAGCTCTCCGAGGATAGCCACATCTGTCATGTGGCCCTTTCCGGTGCCTGCGAGGGCACCGAAAAGGGTCACGTTAAAGGATGCGGCCTCCGGATAGCGGGCTCCGAACTCCTGCGCGGCTTTGAGCGGCCCCATAGTGTGGGAACTGGAGGGGCCGTGGCCTATCTTGTAGAGTTGTTTTATGGATTCCATCTGTGAGGTCAAGTGGAGGGTGTGGTGGATGCCGGCTCAGCCTTTCAGCCGATGAGGGCGTGGCCGGTCATCTCCTTGGGCTGTTCGAGGCCCATGATTTTCAGCATGGTGGGAGCCACGTCGGCAAGTTTGCCGTCGGCCACGGTAGCACCGGCGCGGTCGGTCACGTAGATGCAGGGCACGGGGTTGAGCGAGTGGGCGGTGTTGGGAGTGCCGTCAGCGTTGATGGCGTTGTCGGCGTTGCCGTGGTCGGCGATGATGATCACCTCATAGCCGGCTTCCTTGGCGGCCTCTACGGTGTCTTTCACGCATTCGTCAACGGCCTTGACAGCCTTGCAGATAGCTTCGTAGACTCCGGTGTGGCCCACCATGTCGCCGTTGGCGTAGTTGACCACGATGAAGTCATATTTCTCTTCCTTGATTGCCTCCACGAGCTTGTCTTTCACCTCATAGGCGCTCATTTCGGGCTTGAGGTCGTAGGTTGCCACCTTGGGCGATGCCACGAGGATGCGTTCCTCGCCTTCGTAGGGCTGCTCGCGTCCGCCGTTGAAGAAGAATGTCACGTGGGCATACTTTTCGGTTTCGGCTATGTGGAGCTGCTTCTTGTCGAGGCTTGAGAGATATTCGCCGAGGGTGTTTTCTACGTTTTCCTTGGGGAAGAGGATGTGGACACCGGTGAAGGATGCGTCATAGGGGGTCATGCAGTAGTACTGCAGGCTGGGTATCACCTTCATGTCGGCTTCGGGGATGTCGTGCTGTGTGAGGGCCACGGTGAGCTCCTTGGCGCGGTCGTTGCGGTAGTTGAAGAAGATCACGGCGTCGCCTTCCTTGATTGTTCCGTCGACGGTCGAGTTGCTGATGGGCTTGATGAATTCGTCGGTCACGTCCTCGTCATAGCTTTCCTGCACGGCCTTGGCCATGTCAGTCGCCTGCTTGCCCTCGCCTTTCACCAGGAGGTCATAGGCAACCTTGACGCGCTCCCAGCGCTTGTCGCGGTCCATAGCGTAGTAGCGGCCTATGATCGAGGCGATCTTGCCGGCCGACTTGGCGCAGTGGGCTTCGAGCTGTTCGATGAAGCCCTTGCCGCTGCGGGGGTCGGTGTCGCGGCCGTCCATGAAGCAGTGGATGTAGACCTTTTCGAGACCGTATTTAGCGGCTATGTCGCAGAGGGCATAGAGGTGGTCGAGCGAAGAGTGCACACCGCCGTCGCTGGTGAGACCCATGAAGTGGATGGCCTTGCCGTTGTCGCGGGCATAGGAGAAGGCATCTACAATCTCAGGATTTTCGAGGATAGAGCCGTCGGTACATGCCTTGTTGATTTTCACGAGGTCCTGATAGACCACGCGGCCGGCGCCGATATTGAGGTGACCCACCTCCGAGTTGCCCATCTGTCCGTCAGGCAGACCGACGTTTTCGCCTGAAGCCTGAAGCTCGCTGTGGGGGTAGGTTTTTACGAGATAGTCCCAGTAGGGAGTAGGAGTAGAGAAAATAGCGTCGCTCTTGGAGTGATTGCCGATTCCCCATCCGTCGAGAATCATTAACAATGCTTTCTTTGCCATGATGTTATAGAAATTGTAAGATTATTGATTGCGGTATGCGGAGGGAGAGAGTAATAACTGTGCAAAATTACAGAATTCCATCCGAAAATCAAAAGTTAGAGGTCGTTTAAAATTCGTCACCGGCAATAGCAGCCGTCCGGCCCCCGCGCACAGACACCTATCGGCCGCATAGTCTGTCACGGAGTCCGCGCAAGAAACCGCCATTGCCGGCAGGGGCTGTTGAAGCCTGTTCACATTTATCCGAAACTGACTCAAATTTTTCTTTTCCGATAAATTCATGACTGCGCCACCCTATATCTCCAAATTTCCCGTCAAAAAGAGAGCAGCCATCCGCTATCGGCTTGTCAGGTGACAGGCACACAGTATTACCGTCAGGCTTTTCGATTACTTCACAGACAAGGTTATCTCCATGAAAATGGAAATAATACTGAAACTTCGTCAACGGGTCGATAAGGCTTGTATAACTGTCGACCCACGGCCATGCACGCCGTTTTACAATATCATCAATCAGGGCCATTTCAATCCGCTGTGTTATATAACCGGTCTTTATAAGTTCTACTGTCTTGGGCCACAGATAAACAGAGCCGTCAAAAGCATCACCGGCTATCCAGTCGCCCGGATTGACCGGACCGATATTCTCACGTGGTTCATCGCAACGCCAGACGAAGCATTCTTCATAGGGGTCCAGTCGGCTTAATTTATCTATGGACCATTCCCCTTCGTCGCCGCTTTTGTCGCCAAGCTCAACAAAACGGGCTAATGCCAGTCCGTCAAGACCGAGATCGGCACTTTCGCCAACCTTATACCATCCGCCTCCAAACTCACTTCCTGACACGACATCCGTATGTACATACAGCCCCACCTCTGATGAGATTACGTCCTCGATTCCGGGATTTTCACTTACCGCATAGCGGGTTTTGAAAATCCTGATCACCGGACAACCATCTTTCTCGCTGTCATCCGCAATATATTGGAAATAGCTCTTGTGGCCGTCACCATGTTCCTGGCAGAACACATCGCCTATTTTTATTTTAACTCTCTTTGCCATGATGTTTATCCCAGATAGTATTGAATTTTTCGCCTGTGACATTCCACGCACACCAGCTTATATCGCCAAAAGATCCCGTAAAAAGAGCGTAACCATCTTTTTCCGGATCGTTTTCGGATAAATTTATGAAATTTCCATCTGATGTCCGTATTACTTCCCTGCAGATTTTCTCTCCTTTGAAATGAAAATAATACCGGAGTCTCGCCATGCGGTCAAAGTAAGTCAGATAACTCTCCACCCACGGCCACGGTTTTTGTTTAACATATCTGTTCAAATAGAGATCTGCTGAAGTATATCCATATTTGATTCTTTCAACAATTCTGAACCATGACAGGACACTGCCATTTGTTGTCATCGGGCTTTCCGAGATTTCCGGAGTCATTTTTCCGATGGGAATATGCGATTCGTTACAATGCCATACATAAAAGTGTTCCAACGGATCAACGTCGTCAAATTTGTCTGTTTCAGGATTATAGACAGTTGGAGACTCACCGACAAACCACGCTGAAGCCAGTTCATCAAGGCCAAGATCTTTGCTTTTGCCTACTTTATACCAATGATCTCCCACAAGCCCGATCCTAAGTACCGTATGGGCATAAAACGCCACTTCTGATTTAACCAGTTTATCCATGTCCGGCTGATAATCCATCGGATAGCGTCCAACAAAAGCCCGAATGACAGAACTATTCAACTGCGTCATATCGTTGGCGATGTATTGGAAATAGCTCTTGTAGCCATTACCCAATTCAACGCAGAATATATCGCCGATTTTCGTAACTATTCGCTTTGCCATATTTTCAATATTTCTTAAAAATATATGTCTATCGGACGGATGTCATTATCTGCTTTTATCTGATTTATTCCATACATCTTCAAACGCATCCTCGGTGATGAATTCTTTGTAGCGCCAATTGATTTCGCCGAAATCTCCGGCATAAAGTGTGTGGCAGCCATCCACAGGATTTTCGCAGGACAATCGCGTCATATTGCCATCGCAGTCAACAATAACCTCTCTGACAGCACGGCTTCCGTGGAAATGAAAATAAGTCGTTTCACGGGTAAGACGGTCGGCTTTCCGGACATAACTGTCAACCCACGGCCAAGGCTTGCGCTTGACTTCATCATAAAAAGTCATTGTCCATGTATAGTATCCATATCTGATACGGTCCACGATACACGTATAAGGCAAAACGCCGTCACACTCAATGATCGACTTCAAAAATTCAGGAATTTTCCCGATATCTTTTCTTTCACATCCGGCATAGCCAACAGTCCAATGTTCATATGGCGCCATATTTGCATCCAGTTCATTTGCTTTTTCATATCCAATGGTGGTATCCTCCTCCTGTGGAAGCCCAAACACAAAACTTTTAAGCTCTTCCTGTCCTATTTCTTTGGAATTTCCGATTTTATACCATGTATTCTCATCTATCCCGGCACGAAGATATGTAAGTGCATGAAAAGCAACCTCATCTTTGACAATTTTTTCTATTTTAGGCTCATATTCAACCGGATAATTAGTCTTAAAGGCTCTGATAACAGCACCTCCAAGATAATGACAGTCTTTAAGCATGTATTGGAAATAGCTCTTGTAGCCATTACCCAATTCAACGCAGAATATATCGCCGATTTTCGTAACTATTCGCTTTGCCATATTTTCAAGGCTTCTTAAGAGGGTGTTCTATCTTATGTTTTTCCATGTCTACATTTTCGTGAGGGTCTTTGTGTGGCTGACTCCGGAGGGGATTTCGTGGGGGTAGTGGCTGACGAAGATGAGTGAGGTGGAGTTGCGCCCAGTCAGGAGGTCTGTCAGGCGGCGGATGCGCTGCTTGGCGGGAGCGTCGAGGCCGTGGAGCGGTTCGTCGAGTATCAGCAGTCGGGGCTGACGGATGAAGGCCCGCGCCAGCAACACCATGCGCTGTTCGCCCGATGAGAGCCGGTCGAAGGTCCGGTCTTTGAGATGGTCGATGGCCATGAGGCTGAGCCAGGCGAGGGCTTCGCTGCGCTCACTGTCTGTGATCCGGGCATAGCGGTTGAGGGCCGAGCGCAGGCCCTGGGCCACTACATCGACCACCGGGAGGGGACTGCGGAAGTAGAGCTGCATCTCCGGGCAGACGTAGCCTATGCGGTCTTTGATCTCCCAGATGCTTTCGCCGCTGCCGCGACGACGGTCAAAGAGGGTGATGCGGTTGGCGTAGGCCTGCGGGTGGTCTCCGCAGATCATACTCAGCAGCAGCGATTTGCCACTGCCGTTGGGACCTGTGAGCGCCCAGCGTTCGCCGCGCCTGACGGTCCAGTCAAGACCGCTGATGATCCGGCGGTCGCCGTAGCTCACATGGCCGTCGGTGATCGAGAAGGCCACTTCATAGTCATCGCCGTCAGCTTCCGGGCGGAGGGGTAGCTGCGAGGCGTCAATTTCCTCGCAGACAGGCGTCTGAGAGCGCAGAGCGTCAATCGCGGCCCGGTCGGTGACGAGGGGCAGCAGAGTCCTTCCGTCCATCGGCAGCACGGCTACGGCGTAGGCGGGTATGTCGGCCGGATCGCAGAGCAGCATCACCACGGAGGTGCCGCGCGCGGGGAGGGAGCGCAGGGCCGCATCGAGTTCGAGGCGGGAGGCGGAGTCGAGACCTATGTAGGGATTGTCGAGCACCAGCAGGTCGGGGCGCGAGCGCAGGGCGTTGACCACAAGCAGCTTGCGCAATTCACCGCTCGACAGATAGTTGATGCGTTTATCCATGACATCGCGCAAGGCGAATGATTCGCAGAGGCGCAGCCATTCGCCGTCAGAGGCCAGCTGACCTACAAGCTCGGCGACAGTCGGCACGAAGTCATTGACGGTCGACTCCAGGCGCTGCTCGTGGCTGACCACGTCGATGCCGGTAAAGGAATGTATGTCAGTGAACGTCAGCATCCTGACCTTCATGTCGGGTCGGGCGAATTCGAGGCGGTTGCCATAGGCATAGCGCCCTTTTTCCATCACAAGGCCGAGAGTCGACTTGCCGGCACCGTTCGGGCCGAGCACTACCGACACACCCTGAGGTATCTCCAAAAGCTCCGAATTGTCAAGCACAACACTGCCATAGCCCAGCCGTGGGCTGCTGAAACGTATTAGAAAATCTGCATTATCCATCTTTGCATTATCATTAAGATCTTGTTAAAAGCGACCGTTGACATCTGCAAAAGTAAGAAATCGGCCCCAATATTCCTATCTTTTCCCATCAGGCAGTAAATCAAGGCTGGAAATATTCATTGTATAGGCTATTGTTTCTTTTGTTGAAGTTCGCTAATTTCAGGCGTTTCCAGATACATAGTTTTTTCGCTCACAAACACACATTTGTCATAAGAATAAGCTTGTGTAATTTTTAAGCTTAAAGATAAAAAACTATCGATTTGTTATGATATTAATAAATTTTAAGCTAATTTTAGATCAAACAAATCTATATTATGTCAAATCTCAAAATAAATGAATAAATTTATCCGGATATTTAACATCGCATTAATATTAATCCAATTAGGGATCAGTTGCTATATGATAACTCAATACGATTTGATTCCGATTCATTGGGATATAAGTGGAGCTATTGATTCATATGGCAGTCCTTCAGTCAGTCTGATAATACCATTATTATCTCTTATAACGTGGGGTATGATTTTTTTTGTCAAGAATCACCCAGACTGGTGGAATGTCCGAAATGAGATAAAAAAATCGGCCGCCGGAATTTCAATCATCAGACAGATGTTTGATTGCATGACCGCATGGAGCATGATTTTGATGACATTCCTGATGTATAGTATGCTACGTGGTAAGTTATTTATAATCGGTTTGATGTTCATATTTGCATTATTGGTATGCATCATTGTTTTCTTTATAAAAAGAATCAACTGTCCGGATAAGGAGTCATAGTAAGATTTTGTGTGATTTTGGCCCGTCATCGCAGCATTTTTCTACCGGAATATTATAAATTATGATTATTTTGCTTATTTTTGCGGAAACTCTGCGCCGGAACCCGGTTTAGAGTTTTCTAAAAACAGCTTCTTAACCCCCTGAATCAATACCCAAATCAAACTAATCAATCCGTTATGTTCAAAGACCAACCCAAAGGCCTTATTCCTGCTGCACTCAGCAACATGGGCGAGCGATTCGGCTACTACATCATGAATGCCGTCTTAGTCCTCTTCCTCTGTTCGAAATTCGGACTCTCGGAGGAGACCAGCGCGCTTGTCTACTCGTTCTTCTACGCCGGCATCTATCTGCTCAGTCTTGTGGGCGGTGCCATTGCCGACCGCACCCAGAACTACAAGGGGACCATCATCAACGGTCTCATCATCATGACCATCGGTTATGTGATACTCTCGATTCCTATCCTCTCCACTTCCGACAACATCTCATGGCTTCTGCCGATGACCTGCTTCGCCCTCTTCCTCATAGCCTTCGGCAACGGTCTTTTCAAGGGCAACCTCCAGGCCATAGTGGGTCAGCTCTATGACAACCCCAAATATGCCTCGAAGCGCGACTCAGGCTTCCAGATATTCTATGTGTTCATCAACGTGGGCGGTCTGGTGGCACCCTTCGTGGCCCCGATGCTCCGCAGCTGGTGGCTCGGCGTGCACTCGCTGGCCTACAACGCCAAACTTCCGGCCCTCTGCCATGAGTATCTGAGCGTGACCGACTCCATGAGCACCGAGAACCTCAACAACCTCTATGCCCTCATCACCGAGACCGGAGGCAACGCCGCAGGTGACATCCAGGCCTTCTGCGCACAGTATCTCGACGTGTTCAACACCGGTATCCACTACTCGTTCATCGCCTCTGTCTGCGCCATGCTCCTCTCGCTCCTGATCTTTGTGAGCGTCAAGAAAAACCTCCCCACCCCCGGCAAGAAAGCCAAGACCGAGGGAGTGCGCATCTCCGACGAGGAACGCCGCGCAATGGCCAAGGAGATCAAGCAGCGCATGACCGCCCTCTTCGCAGTGCTCGGAGTGGTGATCTTCTTCTGGTTCTCGTTCCACCAGAACGGCACATCGCTGTCGCTCTTCGCCCGCGACTTTGTCGACACCTCATCCATCGCACCTGAGATCTGGCAGGCAGCCAATCCCTTCTTCGTGATCATACTCACCCCGCTTGTGATGCTCATGTTCAGCGCCCTGAGCCGCGCGGGCATCGAGATCTCCACTCCGCGCAAGATCGCCATCGGTATGGGTCTGGCCGGCATGGCCTTCCTCTTCCTGGCCCTCTATTCATATTTCGAAGCCTATCCCTCAGGTATCGAGTTCCGCGAACTCCCCAACGCCATAGCCGCCACCATGAAGGCCGGTCCGTGGGTGCTCCTCCTGCTCTACTTCTTCCTGACCGTTGCCGAGCTCTTCATCTCGCCCTTAGGCCTCTCGTTTGTGTCGAAAGTGGCACCGGCCCACATGCAGGGTCTCTGCCAGGGTCTCTGGCTCGGCGCCACCGCCCTTGGCAACCTTCTGCTCTGGATCGGCCCGCTGATGTATAACAACTGGCCGCTGTGGATCTGCTGGAGCGTGTTCCTGGCAGTCTGCATCATCTCTATGGGCGTCATGTTCGGCATGGTAAGCTGGCTCGAACGTGTCACCAAGGCATAAGCAAACCCGAATAATCACAAAATCCTAATCCCCGGAGAGGACCCTCACAGCGGTCCTCTCCGATATTTTGCAAAAAACCACCATGTTCAAGAACCAACCGGCAGGCCTCTATGTGCTCGCGCTCGCCAACACCGGCGAACGCTTCGGCTACTACACCATGCTTGCCATCTTCCTGCTCTTCCTGCAGGCCAAATTCGGCCTTGACTCCACCGTGTCGGGCCAGATCTACGCGGGCTTCCTCGCCCTTGTCTATTTCATGCCTCTGATTGGCGGCTGGGTGGCTGACAAATGGAGCTTCTCCAAGTGTGTGGTCACAGGTCTGGCCGTCATGTTTGTCGGCTATATGGTAATGGCCATCCCGACTGACATCCGCAGCACCTCATCGCTCGTGATACTCTGTGCCGCACTCGTGCTCATAGCCTGCGGCACAGGCCTTTTCAAAGGCAATCTACAGGTGATGGTGGGCGATCTCTACAACGAAGCCCGCTACAGCGGACAGCGCGACGCGGCCTTCTCGCTCTTTTACATGGCCATCAACATCGGCTCGATGTTTGCCCCGATGGCGGCCACAGCCATGTGTAACCTCGCCATGAAGGCGCAGGGTCTGACCTATGCGGCCTCTCTGCCCGCTATCTGCAACGCCTATCTCGACGGTGCTGAAAACGGTGCCGAACTTGCTGCCACAGCGGCTGACCACGGCATGAATGCCGGGGCAGATCTCGCGGCTTTCGCCACAAACTATATCTCGACCCTCTCGACGGGCTACAGCTATGCTTTTGCCATTGCCTGCGGCTCGCTCATAGTCAGCTTCCTGATCTATTTCCTCGGACGCCGCACCTATGCCCATATCCTCACCGACAAGAAGCAGCCGGGCGCGGCCAAGGCTGTGGCTGAAAGCGGTCCGGAACTCTCTCCGGCCCAGACCAAGCAGCGAGTGGTGGCACTGCTGCTCGTCTTCGCGGTGGTGATCTTCTTCTGGATGGTGTTCCACCAGAACGGCGCCACGCTGACGGAATTCGCCAAGAGCTGCACTTCGCCCGAAGCCGGCGGCTGGACCCGCATCGGATTCAATGTGTGGGCCCTTCTGAGCATCGCCGTAGGTGTCTATGCGGCCTTCAATCTTTTCCAGTCGAAGGGCACTCTAAGCCGCGTGATCTCGGTGGCTATCATCGGTCTGGTGGGCTGGGCGCTCTGGTATTTCTACTCCGTGACCCCCGATCCGCTCACCGGCATCCAGCCGCAGGAGTATCAGCAGTTCAATCCCTTCTATGTTGTGGCTCTCACCCCCTTCTCGCTTGCCTTCTTCGGCTGGCTTGCCAAGCGCAAGAGCGAGCCTTCGGCTCCCCGCAAGATCGGCTACGGCATGATCATGGCGGCTGTGGCCTACGGTGTGATGCTCGTGGGTTCGCTGGCCATCACCGGCACCTCGGCGGCGGTGTCGCCCAACTGGCTTATTTCCACTTATCTGCTGCTGACTTTCGCTGAACTTCTGCTTTCGCCGATGGGTATCAGTTTCGTCAGCAAGGTGGCGCCTCCGAAGCTCAAAGGTTCGATGATGGGCGGTTGGTTCGCGGCTACTGCCGTGGGCAACTATCTGGTGTCGATCCCGATGCTTCTGTGGGGCAAGATTTCCACGGCGATGCTCTGGGGTATCCTTGTGGCTATCTGTCTCGTTTCGGCTGCTTTTATCTTCTCTATAATAAAGAAGCTCGAAGCTGCGACTTCCGATTCGCCTGCGCCGGCTGATGCCGACCAGTTCGAAACCGTTGAGGACGAGGCTATCTGATCACGGAGTCGGCCGGAGGAATACCTCCGCAATCCGGGGCCGTCCGGAGACCCATATTGGCGGACACAATCCGCCTGCGGGGCCGTCCGGAACGGTAAATCGGTGTCCTCGGCCGGACACCTCTTTTACGTGAATATATTTACCCCCGACACCTACGCGCTTTGCGCTGCGGTGTCGGGGGCTACTATTAAATCGGTGTCCTGACGGACACCCGATAACCGCGAACCATTCGGAGCCCGCCCGTGCGGACACCCGCTGCTCGCAAGGCCATCCGGGGGACGCATCGGCGGACAACATCCGCCTGCGGGGCCGGATGGGCGTCCGGAGGACGCGGATTTACTCGTAGCCCGTGACACCGCAGCGCAGAGCGCAAAGGTGTCACGGGTTAGCTATTCTTCTTGCATTGGGTGTCCGGTCGAGGACACCGATTTACGGTTCCGGATGGGATGCAGGCGGGAATGTCAAGACTGAGCAGGACGGTGGGTGAGGGGTTTTAACATGCCTTTTGACCTTTTAGCGGAGTTTGTGATCCGCAACGAATGCCAATCGGGGATTTTTTTGTAATTTTGTAGACACGAAAAGGATGATTAGAATTGCTTTTCACTATTATTAACGCGATGTGTGCTCCCAAGTGACATGTCAATGTACGAAAAGCCAAGTGCAGCCTCATCCTCTCCGCCAGACTCTGTCAGGCTGTGATCAGCCGTGCAGCAACAATGTGTTTTTAACAGTTCCCAAGAATATTTACTTTCATAAACCGTCAGTTGAATTGAACAGATCAAAAATTTTTGGCCGCCGTCTCTCTCCCGCAGTCACTATTTCGCTCATACCTCTCGCCTTTCTGCTCGTGACCCTCATTTCGGTAATCATTGTCCGTGGCGCCGATGCCGTTTCGGAACTCGGTCCGTGGATTCTGTTGACATCGGCGGGACTCTCGCTCGGACTCAGCGCCATAGGGGGTATTGCCACCCGCCGGAGCCTCATCACGGGGCTGCGCCGCAGTGCCATACAGATTCTTCCGGCAGTGCCGATTCTGATCTGCATTGCCACCGTGGCCACCACCTGGATGCTTTCAGGGGTGGTGCCTACGCTCATATCCTACGGGCTTCATCTGCTGTCGCCGAAGTTCTTCCTGATAATCACCTGCGCGGTATGTTCGGTGATCTCCGTGGCCACGGGCAGTTCCTGGACCACTATCGCAACCATCGGCGTGGCTTTCTTAGGGATAGGTGAGGTGATGGGCTACAGCGATCCCTGGATTGCGGGCGCTATAATCTCAGGAGCCTATTTCGGTGACAAGGTTTCTCCGCTGAGCGACACTACGGTGGTTGCGTCGTCGACGGCCGGAGTGGATCTCTTTGACCACATACGCTATCTGATGTTCACCACTGTGCCGGCCATGACAATAGCCCTGCTGGTGTTTCTGACCGTTGGGCTTACCGGCAATCTGTCGCCCTCGCCTGAGTCGGCCCCGCTGCTCGGCGCGCTCGAAGCCACGTTTAATCTCTCGCCCTGGACAATGGCGATTCCGGCGCTGACTCTTGTGCTGATAATCATGCGGGTAAAGACGATCTTTGTGCTGATCGCGGCCACGATTTTCGGCGCGGCAGGCATTTTTCTGCTCCAGCCGCAGCTGTCAATTGGCGCGGCCGATCTGCTGCCTGCACTCTGGAACGGCTCATCGCTGTCGACCGGCAACGTGGCGCTCGACGAACTTTCGGCCACAGGCGGCATACTCGGTATGCTCCCCACGGTCTATCTGGTGCTCAGCGCCATGATTTTCGGGTCGGCCATGATAGGCACAGGTATGCTCACGAGCCTTACGGAGGCCTTCACCAGCCGTCTGCGCCGCCGCACGGGGATTGTAAGCGCCACCGTGGCAAGCGGTCTGGCCATGAACTGCGCCACGGCCGACCAGTATCTCTCGCTCATCATCACCGGCAACATGTATCGCCCGCTCTATCGCCGCAATCGCCTCGAAGCCAGGCTGCTCAGCCGTTCGATGGAAGATTCGATCTCGGTGACATCGGTGCTGATACCGTGGAACTCCTGCGGCATCACCCAGTCAACGGTGCTCGGTGTGAGCACTTTAGCCTATGCACCCTGCTGCATCTTCAACATCCTGACCCCGCTGATGAGCATACTCATTGCCCGTCTCGGATTCAAGATTCCGGTGGTGGCTCCGAGAGTTCCGGCCTATAACTGAGCGGGGCAAACCAAGTCAGGGTCCCGCATGTTAATCAACTGACAACACACCTATCAGCAATCAGAGTACATGCCGGATTTTTCAACCATATTAATAGCGCTGCTGCTGACCCTTTTCGCCGGACTTTCGACCGGAATCGGGGCCATGATCTCGTTTTTCACCCGCCACACCGACACCCGCCTGCTGGCCGGGGCACTGGGACTGTCAGCGGGTGTGATGATCTATATCTCCTTCATGGAGCTGATGCCTGAAGCCACCGAGGGCCTGGCCACAGTGATGGCGGAGCGGACGGCCGCGGCCGCAATGCTCGCAGCGTTTTTCGGAGGCATAGGCCTGATAGCGCTGATTGACTGGCTTGTGCCTGCCGATGAAAACCCTCACGAGGCCCACTCGATGGAGGAACTTTCAGACAGCCACAGCCACCACAAGATGAAACGCACCGGCATAATGCTCGCAATGGCCATAGGCATTCACAACTTTCCGGAAGGCATGGCCACTTTTATCTCGGCCCTCGACGGGCTTGAAATGGCACTGCCGATCGTCATAGCCATAGCCATACACAATATTCCGGAGGGTATAGCCGTGTCGGTGCCGATCTACCACTCCACGGGCAACCGGCGCAAGGCTTTTCTCTATTCGCTCATGTCAGGGCTGGCCGAACCGGCCGGCGCGCTGGTAGGCATGGCTTTCCTGCTGCCGTTCTGGTCGCCGGTGGTCAATGCCGTCTGTCTGGCCGTGGTGGCTGGAATCATGGTCTACATAGCCTTTGACGAACTTCTACCCGGCGCCGAAAGTTTCGGCCATCACCATCTGTCGCTAATAGGCGTGGTGGTCGGGATGGCGCTCATGGGCATCACCCTTGTTATACTCTAAAGCCGTCGGCGCGCGCACACATAGCCATGTCAAGCGCCACGGCATCCTCGTAGTTGGCCCCGATCCGGCGGTCGGCTTTCTCCATCACGCCCGGCATGGCATTGTCAACCGCCACTGCATCGTCAGCCACGGCAAACATGGAAAGATCGTTGAGATTGTCGCCGTAGACCGTCACTCTGTCGGCACCAATCTGCCGTGCGAGTTTCCCGATGGCCGCGGCTTTGCTTACGCCTGCCGCAAAGACTTCAAGATAGGCCACATCGGGATTGAATATGTCGCGGTAAGAAGAGACGGAAAGACGACTGTCGGTCAGCAGCTCAGCGGCCGCTGACTCGACGGCCCTCCCCTCGCCCACGGCAAAAATCAGCACCGTTCCGGGCAGAGGCTCCTCGTAGGCATGAGGATCGTCGAAGATGAAGCGCTTGCGGGTAAGTCCGCAGCGCTCTTCATAGAATTTCCATTCGCGGGAATTCATGCGGCCGTTGTGATAGACCTCAAGCATGGTGTCGTCACGGAGCACGTAGACAAATGGATTGACCCCATGCTCGCGGCAACAGCAGAGCACTCTCCAGGCCGCATCGGCTTCGGGATACATGACATCCGTGTAACGCTGGCTGACGCGGTCCCACATGGCGGCGCCGGTCATCACGATGGCAGGTATATTAATATATGTGTCTTCGAGGAGCACTTCGACTGTAGCCGGAGTGCGGGCCGTCGCTACGGTCACAGGCACCCCGCCTCTTGAGAGCCGAGAGATTATCTCCGCACTTCTTGGACTGACACGGCTGTCGCGTCCAAGCAAAGTCCCGTCCATATCGGTCACAAACAGATGTTTCATTCGTTTAACTATTGCATTAATTTAGCATCCCTTTCAGATGCAAAGTTACGTCAAATTTATGCTCTTTTCAACACCTGCGAGAGATCTTTGGACGCTATGCAGACCATTTTTTCATCTATTTTTCTAATTTTTGGCTAAATATTGTTAAATATACGCTATGGTGTGCAAATGTTCCAATTTTAATTCCTACATTTGCATGTGTGTTTTTCATAGTATTAGATTAAGATAAAGGTTTAAAAAGGAAAGGAGATGTCGTGAGACATCTCCTTTTTTATCTATCCGTGTGCTCCTGACGCTTTTTTAGTTCACGCAGCTAACAGGCTCTATTTCTCAGAGTCTGTTTTTTAAGCATTAAGTAACTAAAAAAAGTTGCAATTGAGCGCAATATGTTCTAATTTTGCACTTTGAATTATAATCAGTCCATTATTTCATTATTCCCTCATTCAAAAAATGAAACATCTTGACCTTATTCTTGCCGAGAAGCTCCTGAAGATCAGCGCAATCAAACTGCAGCCTGACAATCCTTTCACCTGGGCATCCGGCTGGAACTCACCCATCTACACGGACAACCGCAAGACTCTCTCTTATCCCGATGTCCGAAACTTCATCAAGGTCGAGCTCAGCCGCATCATCCTCGAAAACTTCGGTGATGTCGATGCCATAGCAGGTGTGGCAACAGGAGCTATCGCCCAGGGCGCGCTCGTGTCAGACACTCTTGGCCTCCCCTACGTCTATGTCCGCTCAACCCCGAAGGATCACGGACTTGAAAACCTCATCGAAGGCGATCTGCGCCCCGGCCAGAAAGTAGTGGTGATCGAAGACCTCGTGTCGACCGGCGGCAGCAGCCTCAAGGCTGTCGAGGCAATCCGCAACGCCGGCTGCGAAGTGATCGGCATGGTAGCTATCTTCAGCTATGAATTCCCCGTGGCTACAAAGCGCTTCAAGGAAGCCAACGTCAACCTCATCACCCTCTCGAACTATTCGGCTCTCATCACCGCCGCTCTCGAATCAGGCTTCATCCACGAAAACGATGTAGACACCCTGAAGGAATGGCGCAAAGATCCCTCGCTCTGGACTCCCGCCGCTTCAACTGAGGCTGAATAAGCAGCAGAACATTCCCAAAAAACGTTATAACCCCATCAGAAGCCACCCGATCAACGGCTGTCAGCCCTCGGTCAGGTGGCTTTTTCAAAATCTACACCCCGAACCAATGGCAACCTACACCGGCAAACCCGTAACCCTGCCCCGCCCCATCAATCAGATCTACGAAAAAGTAGCAGACCTGTCGCAATACCGCGATCTCGTAGAGCAACTCCCCGCCGAACAGCGCGAACAGCTCAACGGAGTGGAATTCGACGGCGAGACCGTGCGCATGGACGCACCCTCGATCGGCCAGATCGTGTTTCGCATCAGCGAGCGCACAGCTCCCACCCACGTAGGCTTCGCAGCCGAAGGCTGCCCCGTGCCCCTTTCGCTCAACATCAATCTCAAGGAAGACGGCCCGGAGTCAACCGTGCTCACCCCGGCTATCAAGATAGAGATTCCCCCGATGCTGCGCCCGTTTATCGGCAACAAGCTCCAAGAGGCCGCCAACAAATTCGGCGAAGTCTTCACCTCGCTCTTCAAGTAAGAGGTCTTCACACATATATATAATATATATAAGTATATAATATATATAAGCAACTCTCCACACGACAGACATGACAATCCGTCCGCTCCTCCGGATTCCAGCCCTTTTGACAGCGCTCGCCGCCTCAGCGGTGACGGGCGCTCTTGTTTCATGCGAGTCGGTCGACGATGACCGCATCCCCTATGCGGAGGTGCGGCTGACTTTTCTGACCGTCGGCGACTGGAATATCCACGGCGTCAAAGGCGATGCCGCTGACTCGAAACGCTATATCTTTACTCCCTCTGAAAGAATCCCTGCCGATTTTCCCTACACGGCACTTGACCGCACCGGCTTCGGAGGTCTGCTGCTGGCCACTGATGTGCTCGGCGAACTTTATGTCTATGATCTCGCTTGCCCGGTGGAGGCTCGCCCGACAGTGCGCATCGAGGTAGCTCCGGGGGCAACCGAGGCCCGCTGTCCGCAGTGCGGAAGCACTTTCGACATCTACGGTGCCACCCACGGCAATCCTCTGACCGGCCCTGCGGCTGACCGCGGCTATGCCCTGACGCGCTACCACGTGCATTCAGGCGGCCCGACCGAATACCGCGTCATCACCCGATGATTATTTTATTTCAAAAATTGTTATATATTTGTAGTCAATTATTATAAAGATATGGCACGACCAATTCAAGATACTCCTATCCTAAGTGGAGAAGATGCACGTCGGTTCGTTGAACTGATGAATACCCCACGCCCGGAAACTACCGAACGTAAAGCCCAGATCAAGGCGGCTTATGATACAGTCATAAAAATGTTAGCCCGTAATCAGAAAAAATGAATTTTGAAGAATTTTATCGTGATTATGGCATTCGTAAACTCGATTTAAAAGAGTACATCACATCTTTTTCATGTGGTGATGATGACTTAGATGACTTTATCCTAAACGATGCACCCTTATACAGAGAGGCTTTATTGGCTGTTACCTATATCATTGAACGGAATTCTGACAAAAAAGTAGTCGGTTATTTCAGCCTTGCAAATGACAGAATCACGATTAAAGACTTTCCGTCTAACAATGAATTTAATAAATTCCGCAGACATAGGTTTGTCAATGAAAAAAGACTGACAAATTATCCCTCTGTAAAATTATGCCGCTTTGCATTAAGCAATGACATCAGAGGAAAGCATATCGGCTCTATATTATTGGATTTCATGAAACGATATTTCGTTTCAGACAATAAAACAGGATGTCGGTTTATGACGGTAGACGCATATCGCACAGCAGAGGAATTTTATCTTAAAAACGGCTTCCTTTATCTTAATAGTACCGATAGCGAAAAACCTACACGTTTAATGTTTTATGATCTCATAAATCTCGAAGATTGAGAGGCTATTGAGGATTCTGGAGGAGGTCGAGGGCGAATTCGAGGATGGTGTCTTTGCCAGAGAGGGCCTGAAGGGGGTCCATGTCAACCGCACAGCCTTCGGTAGGCTCTACGCCTGATTCAGTGCTGCGCCCTTCGGCATCAAGCATGGAGCAGGCCGAAAAACGCACTCCCCATCCGTTAGGCAACTCGGAGGAATAGGGCATTCCGCTGCCGCCGCCGGTGGTGGCTCCGACCAGTCTGACTCCGGGCAGAAGTTTCATCACTGACGCAAAATTGTTGGCCGCAGAGAATGTAGACCGGTTTGTCAGCACTATGACCGGTTTGCCCCAGCGTATGCGGCCTATATCGGCGGGGTTATAGGTGATCTCCATAGGTTCTGAAAAAGCATCGTGGGCCGGACCGGTCTTGTGGGAAATGTAGCCCACCACGGTCGGGCGGGTGATGAAGCGGCTCACGAGAGTGCGCACGTTGGTCAGATCGCCTCCGCCGTTGTCTCGGACATCTATGATCAGCCCCTGGGTGTTTTTCAGAAAATAAAGCACATTGTCGAGATTGCCTTCTCCCACAGGGTTGGCGAAAGATCCGTAGTAGATATAGCCGACGTTCTCGCGGAGAATACCGTAGAGCATACCGGAGCTCTGCCGGTAGTTGAAGTTGAAATATGACTCCTCGATCAGGCGCATGGAGAAATTCTGCGGGTAGTCGCTCCACCATTTGCGATAGTAGGAGGTGTTGAATGCAGCCGAAAGGTTGACATGGCCGTCGCGCAGTTCGTCAAGCATGTCGGCGCAGACTATGAAAAGCTCCTCGGAGGTCATTTCAGGGCCGATGCGCCGGGCGTAGGTGTCATGCACGGCATCCCAGTCGACGTCTTTCTGCCCGAAGAAGCAGTAGTGTTCGTCAAGGATGGTCCAGAGCGCTTCGAAATTGCCGCGCGGGTCATCGGCGTATTCGCGGACATCGTGGCAGGAGCACATGAAGGCCGAAAGAATCAGCACGCTTATGATTGAGAGGGTTGATTTCATGAACGAGGGGGAATGAGGGGGGATGGTG
>CAMXAZ010000023.1 GCA_947179295.1 uncultured Muribaculaceae bacterium | reverse complement strand
AGTGAACCGAATTTATTTAATTTTTAACCACGTCCATTTTTAGTGGACAGTAGTGTTATTCGATATAAATAAAACAATCGGATGAATAGCTTTTGTTTCCAGTCGGGGAACATGATTATGATGAGGAGATTGTCTGTATATAGGTGCGCAGATTGCTGACTATTGAGCCTGTTTGCCAATATATAATAGTAAGACGCGCAATCCGGCAAAAGTTTAGGCGTGATGGCGAAAAGCCTTATTTTGATGGCCAACGGCAATGAACTGGCATGTGTGAACCTGAGAGATCGATAAGCCTTGTTTTTTTATGGCGGCATCAAAGAAAAACGGCCGGCTTCGCTCAGATAGTGAGTGAAGCCGGCCTTATAAGAACCACGCCGGAGGAAGATGATGAAACTCCGAATGACAGGATTTGAGTGCTCGCCGACCTTTGTAATCCTCCGGGCAATTACGCCTCCCCGAAAGGGGATGAGGCCCGCCATCGGGCGGCTAAGCTTGTCTCGGTATTTCAAGAATAATTGATGAGTTTCCCAATCGTGCTCCGGCGCGGGATTTTTTCGTTCTCTTCAATTTTACAACACAAAGTTATGCTATTTCGTTTGATTTTCCAAATGGAATTTTCAGAAATCCGCTAAATTTTTTCACGCTTGAAATCTCGTGCCGACATGAATCCAATGGTTCTCAGTAAGATGGGTTGTAATCTTGAGAACTGCTTGGAAGGTGTCTGATGACAACTGTTCAGTCTCCGCAACTGTCAAGGCCGAGCTGCTCAAGTCCGTCAATATCATCGGGCTCGACAGCGCATCCGTCGGAGTCAGGATAAACGGCTATTTTGATGACGTTTTCGCGGCGTTGCTCGAATAGCGAATATGCTTCGCGGATTCTGCTCAGCGGATAGCGGTGGGTGATGAGGGCTGTCGTGTCGATTTTACCTTCTGCGATCAGGCGGAGGATTTTGTCGCATTCACAGCCGTCTACACCTCCGGTCTTGAACGTGAGATTTTTGCCATACATGTCCGGGAGAGGCAATATTTGCGGTTTGTCATATAATGCCACGATGGTCACAATGGCATTGGGGCGTGCTGCTTTCCAGGCCATTTCAAAAGAAGCATCGGTTCCGGCTACTTCAATCACCCGGTCTGCTCCGCGTGATTCTGTCTGCCTGCTCACGTCATCAATGCATCGGGCCGGTTCCGTGACAAGCACCTCAGGATAATGCTCCCTGACAAAATCACGACGGCATTGGTCCGTTTCACATACAATTATGTGGCGTGGGTTGTAGAGGCTGACGCATTGCAGGGTGCAGAGGCCTGTCGGGCCGGCACCGATTATGAGCACTGTATCGCTTTCCGAAATTTCTGAAATCCCGGCCGCCCAATAGCCTGTGGCAAGGATGTCGCCGGTAAAGAGGGCCTGCTCGTCGGAAACGCCTGCGGGTATCGGTGTGAGGCAATTGTCGGCAAACGGAACTCTGACATATTCAGTCTGTCCGCCGTCGATCCTGCATCCCAGAGCCCAGCCTCCGTTTGGATCTTCGCAATTGTTGACCCAGCCTCTGCGACAGAAGAAACACTCCCCGCAGAAGGTCTCTACGTTGACCGCAACCCGGTCGCCCGGTCTGACAGACCTTACTTCCGGCCCGACCGACTCCACTATGCCGACCATCTCATGGCCTACGGTTATGCCGGGCTTTGCCTGTGGCACGGCTCCGTGCAGGATATGCAGATCCGATGAACAGATGCTTGACAGTGTCACTTTCACTATCGCATCTTTCGGATCAGTGATCTGAGGTATCTGTTTTTCGGTAAGTTCGAATCTCCCTTTTGAGATATATGTGAGCGCTTTCATTTTTTTGGGGTGGGCTGAATTGTTTTCTTCTGTTTTCAGACTGTCGGCTGACAAATGCGACAGCGTCCGCAAAGTTAAAAATAAAAATTGAAACCGAGCCATGAACCATCGGCAATGCCTCTGTCTCATGGCCCGGACTCGGAATTTATGGATGTGTGCGGATTAGAGTAGCATCTCTTATTTGTTGACCTGCCGCTTGTCCCACGACGGATGGGCGGGATCTTCGGCTGTGAGTGCCTCGCCGAGGTCTATGCCGAGTGCTTCGGCAAGCATCCTGCCGTATTCCGGATCGGCGTTATGACAGGCGCGCGTGTGGCGCTGCTTTATGAATAGCGGCACTCCTTCCATCTGCGCCGCGGTGTTCTGGCAGGTAGCAAGCTTGTCGGCGTTTGACATAAGTCGCCATAGTTTGCCGGGCTGAGTGTAGTAGTCATCGTCATATTCCCGCTCGTCATAGTCATAGGCTTCGCCGTGAAGTTCCAAAGGCGGCTCTTTCATAGCCGGATTGTCATGCCATTCACCGAAACTGTTGGGCTCGTATGCGATCGTTGATCCGTAGTTGCCGTCGGTGCGCATCTGACCGTCACGATGATAGGCGTGAGCCGGACACCTCGGCTGATTGACCGGAATGAGATTGTTGTTCACTCCGAGACGGTAGCGCTGAGCGTCGCCATATGAAAAAAGACGTCCCTGAAGCATTTTGTCAGGCGAAAAACCTATGCCGTCCACTATATTGGCGGGGTTGAAGGCCGCCTGTTCGATCTCGGCGAAAAAGTTTTCAGGGTTGCGGTTCAGTTCGAGAATCCCTACATCGCGCAGTGGAAAGTCTTTGTGATACCACACTTTGGTCAGATCAAACGGATTGATGTGATACTTTTTTGCCTCCTCTTCGGTCATCAGCTGTATCTGGAGTTTCCAGCGTGGAAAGTCGCCGCGCTCTATGGCGTCGAACAGATCTCTCTGATTCGACTCACGGTCTTTGGCAATGATGGCCTCGGCCTCTTGGTCGGTCAGATTCTTTATGCCCTGCAGGGTGCGGAAGTGGAATTTTACCCATGTGCGCTTGTTGTCCCTGTTGATGAAACTGTAGGTGTGGCTCCCGAAACCGTGCATGTGGCGGAATGAAGCCGGAATGCCGCGTGGCGACATGGTTATTGTGACCTGATGAAGAGCTTCCGGGAGGAGTGTCCAGAAGTCCCAGTTAGCCGTCGGATTGCGCATTCCGTTACGCGGATCACGCTTGATGGCATGATTCAGATCAGGGAATTTGAGAGGATCGCGCAGAAAAAATACCGGAGTGTTGTTGCCGACGAGATCCCAGTTGCCTTCATCGGTGTAAAATTTCATGGCGAATCCACGGATATCGCGCTCAGCATCGGCGGCTCCGCGCTCACCGGCCACGGTGGAAAATCGCACAAGACATGGAGTCTGCTTCCCGATTTCGGAGAAAATTGACGCGCGGGTGAATTCTGTAATGTCGTTGGTGACAGTGAAGGTGCCGAAAGCACCGGAGCCTTTGGCGTGCATGCGCCTTTCCGGTATGACCTCTCGGTCAAAGTGGGCTATTTTTTCAAGATACCAGGGATTCTGAGCGGTGACAGGGCCTCGCAGACCTGCGGTCTGGACATTCTGGTTGTCGGCGATCGGGCGCCCGTTTTCAGCGGTGAGTCTTTTCTTGTCCATACAATCACAATGAGGGGTTAAAGGTCAGTAAAAGTGGTTCTTAAACATTTGCTTAAACGATCCGACTCACGAAATGGTTTGCTGGTGCAGAATATAAAAAATGGAAAAATCGTGAAATGTGGTAATTATTACCGCATTTCGGGGTTTTGCCAAGACTGCCCGTCATACTAATTTTGCACTTGACAAACAGATTGTTAAACCAACAGCACATGAAGAAAATGAAAAAAATAGCTTATCTCATCTTATTCAGTGTACTGACAGCAAATTCTCAGGTAATGGAAAATCCGAACACAAACATGTCACTTGCTCCGGTGGAGCAGCTGGCGCTCACACAGGAGTGGGACAAGGTATTCCCGAAAAGCGATAAAGTGGATCACCGGAAGGTTACATTCGTCAACCGCTATGGCATTACGCTTGCAGCTGACATGTACACTCCGAAAGATGCAGCCGGAAAGCTTCCTGCAATAGCCGTCAGCGGACCGTTTGGAGCCGTCAAGGAGCAGTCGAGCGGTCTGTATGCCCAGCAGCTCGCAGAACGCGGGTTCATCACAATGGCCTTTGACCCTTCATTTACAGGAGAAAGCGGCGGCAGCCCGCGACGTGTGGCCTCGCCTGACATAAATACCGAAGACTTCTCTGCGGCAGTTGACTTTCTGTCGGCCAGGCCAGATGTCGATTCTTCGCGTATCGGAATTCTCGGCATCTGCGGATGGGGCGGTATAGCCATCCAGGCGGCCATCAACGATCCGCGCATCAAGGCCACGGTCGCATCGACAATGTATGACATGACCCGCGTTTCCGCCAACGGCTATTTCGATGCCGACAATTCGGCCGAGAAACGTAACGCTGCCCGCGCATCACTTGCGGCACAGCGCACCGAGGACTATCGCAACGGCTCCTACAAGCGTGCCGGCGGGGTGGTTGACCCTCTGCCCGCAGATGCTCCGCAGTTTGTGAAAGACTATCACGCATATTACAAGACACCGCGTGGCTTTCATCCGCGTTCCGGAAATTCGACCGACGGATGGAATGTTACATCCGTACTGCCGCTGATGAATTTCAGGTTTTTTGAATATGCCGGTGAACTGGAGAATGCCGTGATGATTCTGCATGGCGAAAAAGCTCATTCGCGCTATTTCGGAGAAGATACTTTTAAACTGCTCCGCGGCGATAACAAGGAACTGCTCATAGTGGATGGAGCCAGTCACTGTGACCTCTATGACAATCTCGACAAGATTCCGATGGACCGCATAGCGCAGTTCTACGGCAAGTGGATGCCGGTCGAATAGCAACTGTGGATACGGCGTTCTGTCCGAACCGTGAAACAAGCCTCATTTTAGCGAAATGCCCCTGCTACAACATGCTGTAACAAGGGCATTTCGATTTTGTGGGAGATTTTGGATTTCCCGGATTCCGAAATTTTTCATACCTTTGCACCGCGGTTCACAAAGAGCCGCATGCTTATGACCAACAATTATCGGCTTATAAACGTCCCTGTAATGAACTGGGGACATCTTGAAAACTGGAAGAGTACTGCTTCAGTGTAAGGGTCTGCTGTCTGTGCAGGCCTTGACCGGTCGGACCCTTGAGACCGGTGTCAGTCAAAATCACATCTTACATAATTAAAAAATCCCTTATGAACAATCATCGGTTGCTCACAGGGCTGCTGTCTGCTGCCTTGTTGAGCGGTGGAGTGCGCTCATATGGCCAGACTGTGACTACTCTGGAGCATATATTTGAAGTCGCAGAGGCCAACAGCGCCCAGTTGCGCCCGTATTTTACAGCCCAGGATGAGGCGCAAAAAGAGATAAGTGTCGCCCGAAGCGAGCGTCTGCCTGAAATAAGCGCATCGCTGTCTGTCAGCTACATAGGCGACGGGTTCACAACCAAGCGTAATTTTACCGACTATCAGAAAGCGCCTATACCGCATTTCGGCAACGGCCTGTCGTTGAACCTCAGCCAGCCTATATATACAGGCGGCGCGATCAAAAACAATGTGGAACTTGCGGAA
This sequence comes from uncultured Muribaculaceae bacterium, assembly GCA_947179295.1. Lineage (GTDB taxonomy): Bacteria > Bacteroidota > Bacteroidia > Bacteroidales > Muribaculaceae > Duncaniella. Next base: position 35,399 of record CAMXAZ010000023.1, on the reverse strand, counting down.
CTGAAATCCACGGCCGCCCGTTATGCCGCCGAATTCCAGCGTGACAACATCCGCTTTCAGCTGACAGGCTTCTACCTTGACATCTACAAATACGGCAATCTGCGCACAGTGGTTGAAAACAACATAGCCCAGGCCCGCAAAGTGCTTGCCGAAATGACTGCCCGCTATCAGCAGGGAGTCGCCTTGCAGAACGATATAACCCGCTATGAACTGCTGGTTTCAAACCTCGAACTGCAACTTGTCAGGATCAACAATACGCTTGACATTCTCAACCGGAATCTTGTAGTGACAGCCGGACTGCCTGAGGGCACTGTAGTGGTCCCTGACCCGATGATTCTCTCGCGGTCTCTACCGTCAGAGTCAGAGGGGTGGTGGCAGCAGGAGGCGACTGAAAACGCCCCGTCGCTTAAAATGGCCCGTACCGGAGTAGATCTCAGCCGCAAGGCCGAATCACTTGTGAAAAGCAATCTTCTGCCAAAAGTCGGCTTGAAGGCGGCGTGGCTGATCGACGGCCCGATTCTCGTTGAAGTTCCGCCGATCAATCGCAACCTGAGCTACTGGTATGTAGGTCTTGGCGTGAGCTATGACATTTCATCTCTCTACAAGGCCAACAAATCACTGTCAAAGAGCCGGACGGCCACAAGGCAGGCAGTCGACCGCCTGGAGGCCGCGCGCGAAAATGTAGGACTTGGAATCAGAGCCGACTATGTGCGCTATCTCGAAGCTTATGAGGAACTGAAGACGCAGCAGAAAAGCGTCGAGCTTGCAGAGCGCAACTATCGCACGACATCCACACGCTATTCGGCCGACATGGCTCTCATAACCGATATGCTTGATGCCGCCAACTCAAAACTTGATGCCGAGCAGCAGCTTGTCAATGCCCGCATCAACATCATCTACTATTATTACAAACTCTTATTCACTTCAGGAAAGATATGAACCACCGCAGTAAAAAAATCATCTCATATGTACTGACCATTCTGGTCATAGCCGTAGCCGCCTTTTGGGTATGCTCAAGATTCATTCACCTCGGCGATGTCGAGTTTACCGACAACGCCCAGGTCCGTCAGCAGATAGTGCCCGTCAACAGCCGTGTGCAGGGATATATCAAAGAGATCCGCTTCGATGAATACACCCCGGTAAAGAAGGGCGACACTCTTGTGATAATCGATGATGCTGACATGCGCCTGCGTGTGGCTCAGGCCAAAGCCGACTATCAGAACGCGCTTGCCGGACGCGAGGTCGCCGACCGCAGTGTCGGTGTCGCATCGGCCCACGTGGCTGTCTCCGAAGCCTCGATTGCAGAGGCCAAGGTGGTCATGGACATGGCTGAGACCGATTTCAACCGTTACAAAAAACTTTTGGAACAGGACGCTGTCACACGTCAGCAATATGATGCGGCCAAGACAGACTACGAAGCCAAGAAAGCCCGTTACGAGATGCTTGCCCGTCAGCGTTCTGCCACATCGTCAGTGGTCGCCGAGACCCGTCAGCGCATAGCTCAGAACGAAGCCGGCATAGAACTTGCCAAAGCTCTTCTTGAGACGGCGGAACTGAATCTGTCATATTGCGTGATCCTTGCGCCGTGCGACGGTTATACATCGCGTAAAGAGATCGAGGTCGGACAGCTTGTGCAGCCCGGACAGACTCTGCTCGATGTCGTGGACTCTCATGATGTCTGGGTTACTGCTAATTATAAGGAAACCCAGCTTCATCACATAGCTCCCGGCAGTAAGGTCGAGATCCGAGTTGATGCTATTCCTGATGTGACATTCAGCGGAGAAGTTGTCTCGATTTCCCAGGCAACCGGTGCAGCTCTCTCGATAATGCCGCAAGACAATTCGGCGGGGAATTTTGTGAAGGTGCGTCAGCGTGTGCCGGTCCGTATCCGTTTTTCCGATGACAATGATCCTGCTGAAATGCAGCGTCTGCGGGCAGGGATGAATGTGGAGTGTGAGGTAAAGTATTGATATGGCTGACTGGCATGCTCCACAGGGACCGTTCGATATCCCTGACGTCCCTGACTTCGTCCCCCGGCGGCTGAAACCCTGGCTTTTCATAGTTTTCGTGCTCATCATCCAGTTTTCAGGCGGTCTGTATCTTGCGGCTGTTTCTGACATGGTAGGCACTACGGCTCTGATGCAGGAAGATATTCTGATGGCCGGCTACGCCTCGCTGATAGGTCTTGCGATCAACTTTGCGGTCATGTTCCGTATAAAGTTCCGCTTTTCGAACAGAACGCAGTTGCTTGTCTCGGCTATGGTGCTGATCGCGGCCAACTTCATCTGCGCCCATACCACAAGTGTGCCGGTTCTTGTCGCCACATGTTTTGTGGCCGGATGGTTCCGTATGCAGGCCACTCTGGCATGTAACTCCACCATTCAGCTGTGGCTTACTCCGGTGCGTGATATGGCGGTGTTTTTCTGCTATGTCTACCTTGTGGTTGACAGCGTCATACAGCTGAGCGGCATCGCTACGATCTATACGGCCTTTTTCTCGCAGTGGGAATACATGCACTGGATCATGATCGGGCTGCTCGTTCTGCTGATGCTGATGGTGATGATATTCGTGAGACCTGTACGCGGCCCGATGTTCATTCCTCTGCTTGGCATTGACTGGATCGGTGCCATTCTGTGGGCCGGATTCATGCTCTGCTTCACGTTCATCTGTGTGTACGGCAACTACTTCGACTGGTGGGATGCTGTAGAGATAAGAGGCGCTGCGCTGCTTGGTGTGGCATGTGTCGCTATAAATCTGTGGCGCGCCACGTTCCTGCATCATCCCTACATAAGCATCAGGGCCATGAAAAACCGGAATGTCATCCGTGCTACGGGCATCTATCTTGTGTTTTTCACACTCATGGCTACCGAGCATGTATTCGAGCACACATATGCGGCAAATATACTTGGCTTTGACGAGACAAATCTCATTGATCTGAACTGGTATGTGTTTGCCGGAATTGTTGCAGGCTGTGCTCTGACTTACTTTACCTTCGCTCTGCGGAAGTGGCGCTACAAGACTATGACTGCCATTGCATTTGCTCTTGCCATAGTCTATCTGGCTTACTTCTACTTCCTGATCGACTACGGAGTGGAGAAGGAGATGCTTTTCGTTCCGCTCTTTTTCCGCGGAGCGGCATCGGTCATAATCTCGATTGTCTTTCTGACATCCATAGTGCAGAGCGGGTTGCCGTTTCAGGTGTTTCCGCAGGCTCTGACAATCAACGGATTCACCGGAGCTGTGATGGGTGCCACTCTTGGCCCCGCAGTTATCGGAGAACTTCTGCGCCATATTATGGCCCGTAATTTTGCGAATTTCAGTGCTGCATTCACTCATGTCGACATTGCGGCGGCAGGCGGCGCGGGTTTCGGCGAACTGTACGGAATGGTGCAGATGCAGGCTCTTGTCGTGTCGATGAAGGAGATCTATGGCTGGCTGCTGCTTGCGGCCCTGCTTTCGCTGCTTGTGATTCTGGTCAGCTACAGCCCGATACGTCCGGCTGCGATCTTCCCCAAATGGAAGACAATCCGGCGCACATTGCGCAGAGTGGTCCGGCAGGAAAAACTGGCAGAGTCAATGCACTGACAGTCTGAGATGGAACACAATGGAATATAGTCCTGTCTGAGGGACTGTTATTTGCTGCAAAAGCATTCTTAAGCCCGCGCCGTATTGCTGTGCGGGCTTTTGCTATTTTTTGGTAGAGATATTCAGCTAATTCCGGCTCAGAGGGTGGGGCGGGGTGATTGCGGGCGGGTGTGAGGTCGGTGTCTTTCATTTTGTGGAGCATTTTTGGGTGATGATGGTGTGGATGAGTGATAATTGTGGAGTTCGGGAGGGTGTTGCGGGTGTGTTTTGTATTGCAAAGTTAATGCCTTCCGGAAGCCGATTTGGTGCGATAATGCGGGAAATGCTAAAAAAATGTCGATTTTTTAGTCAAAAAAAGGAATATTGGTAATATTAACCGTAAAAAGTTGCTTATATTTGTGAATGATGAAAGCTAATTTTGTAGCGATGAATAATAGACCGATAATATCACAAAAGCAATGTTGAAAAAGATACGACAGACGCTTGCCGTCATTTTTCTGGCGCTTATAACACTGCTGTTTCTCGACTTCACGGGAACTGTTCATGCCTGGTTCGGCTGGATGGCTAAAATCCAGTTTCTGCCTGCTGTGCTTGCCTTGAATCTGGGAGTAGTGGCAGGGCTTGTGGTCCTGACCCTGATACTTGGCCGGGTGTATTGTTCGGTCATATGCCCGCTTGGCGTGATGCAGGATGTTTTTGCCCGCTTTGGACGCATGGCCAGGAAGAACCGTTACTCCTATTCGCCGGCTAAAAACGCTCTCCGCATTCTGATGCTTGCGCTTATGGCCGTGGCTCTTATAGCCGGAATAGGTTCGGTTGTCGCTTTGCTTGCGCCATACAGTGCTTATGGCCGAATTGTCCAGAGTTTGCTCTCTCCGCTGTGGATGTGGGGCGACAATCTGCTTGCATCCTGGGCCGAAAGGTCAGGCAGCTATGCCTTCTATTCCGTAGATATCTGGCTTAAGAGCGTCGGGACTCTGGCTGTTGCGGCAACAACATTCGTAATACTCGGAGTGCTTGCCTGGCGCAATGGGCGCACTTATTGCAATACAGTCTGCCCCGTCGGGACTATTCTTGGCGTTCTCTCTAAATATTCTCTATTCCGTCCTGTCATAGACACTTCAAAGTGTAACGGCTGTGGTTTGTGCGCCCGCAATTGCAAGAGCGCCTGCATTGACAGCCGCAACCACCGGATTGACTATAGCCGCTGTGTAAGCTGCATGGACTGCATTGATAAGTGCCATAAAGGAGCTATCGCTTACACATTGCGCCGTAGTGATAAAACAACTGATAAACAGCCTGAAGAAAGCCCGGCTGGGTCCGGCGCAGACTCTTCACGCAGGCAGTTTATGGTCGCAGCCGCTGCAATTTCCGCTTCTGCCGCAGTCAAAGCCCAGGAAAAGACGGTGGATGGCGGTCTGGCCGTTATCGCCGACAAGAAAGTGCCGGAGCGGAAGACTCGGATTGTGCCTCCGGGAGCGGTCGGGCTGCGTAATTTCTCGTCTCATTGCACTGCCTGTCAGTTGTGTGTAACAGTGTGTCCCAATCAGGTTTTGCGCCCTTCGTCAGACATGCTTACATTCATGCAACCAGAATCGTCATATGAGCGCGGATATTGCCGCCCGGAATGCGTCAAATGCTCTGAGGTCTGTCCGGCGGGTGCTATCCGTCCGATTTCTGTAGCCGAAAAATCGTCGGTCCAGATAGGCCATGCCGTATGGGTCAAGGCCAATTGTGTGCCGCTTACTGACGGAGTGGAGTGTGGCAACTGTGCGCGCCATTGCCCCGTGGGGGCAATTACTATGGTGCCCTCGGAAAAAGGACGGGAAGATTCGCTTAAAATACCTGTGGTCAATGCTGAACGCTGCATAGGCTGTGGGGCCTGTGAAAATCTTTGTCCTTCACGTCCGTTCAGCGCCATCTATGTGGAAGGGCATGAGAATCACCGTGTCATTTGAACTGTAACATGATAAACCAGATCGCTTAAGCAACTTATGAGTGATAGAAAAGATATAAGTCGTCGAAATTTTCTCAAACGGATCGGAGCAGGAACCGTAGCGGTCTCTGCGGCCACATTGCCGGGCTGCGATTCGCGGCGAAATCCGGTCAGCGGTGAGAGTGTGACAGCACTTCCGGATATTCCGAAAGACCGCATGACCTACCGGACCAATCCTACGACTGGCGACAAGGTGTCGCTGCTCGGTTATGGCTGTATGCGCTGGCCTACAATAGAAGGTGGCAGCGCCCGCGAAGGTGAAAGCAATATTGATCAGGATATGGTCAACCGTCTGGTGGATACTGCTATAGAACATGGCGTGAACTATTTCGACACGTCGCCTGCCTACTGCAAAGGCTTTTCGGAACGGGCCACGGGAATTGCGCTGAAACGCCATCCGCGCGACAGCTATTTCATAGCCACGAAACTTTCGAATTTCGCTCCGTCGACCTGGAGCCGCGAAGCCTCAATCGGTATGTATCGCAATTCTCTGAAAGAGTTGCAGACCGACTACATTGATTATATGCTCCTCCATGCCATCGGAATGGGAACTGACGGAATGCGTGAGTTTGAAAGCCGCTACATGGACAACGGCATCCTTGATTTCCTCCTCAAGGAGCGTGAAGCCGGACGCATCCGCAATCTCGGATTTTCGTATCATGGCGATATAAAGGTGTTTGACTACCTGCTGTCGCGCCATGACGAATATAAGTGGGACTTCGTGCAGATTCAGCTCAACTATCTCGACTGGCATCATGCCAAGGAAATCAATCCGCGCAACACCGATGCGGAATATCTTTATGGTGAACTTGAAAAGCGCGGTATTCCGGCCATAATCATGGAACCGCTTCTCGGCGGCCGGCTGTCGAATCTCCATGACCATGTGGTCAGCCGTCTGAAACAGGCAGAGCCTGAACGGAGTGTGGCTTCATGGGCTTTCCGTTTTGCCGGAACATGGCCCGGAGTACTGACTGTGTTGAGCGGAATGACCTATATGGAACATCTCGAAGACAATCTGCGCTCTTTCTGCCCGCTGAAACCACTGACTGAGGAAGAAAATAAATTTCTTTTTGACACGGCTGATCTGATGATGCAGTATCCGACCATTCCGTGTAATGATTGCAAATACTGTATGCCTTGTCCCTACGGTCTTGATATTCCGGGCATCCTTCTGCATTATAATAAATGTGTCAACGAGGGTAATGTGCCCGATTCGCATGACGGGGAGGAATATCGCCGTGCGCGCCGTGCGTTTCTGGTAGATTATGACCGCTCGGTGCCTAAACTGCGTCAGGCAAACCACTGCATAGGCTGCGGACAGTGCGCTCCTCACTGTCCGCAGGCAATTGATATTCCGGCAGAACTTCACCGGATTGACGGTTTTGTTGAACGTCTTAAACAGCAGCAGGCATGATAGATATGACTGATTTGCAGAAAAGCGGTCTGATAGGGCGGCTGGTGGCCGAAAACTGTTCCTGCGTGATTTCAAATGGCGATGAGATCTATGTAGGACGGGAGAGAGGCGTGGCTGACCTTTTCTGTCTGCTTAAAGAGAACCCCGGATTGCTGGCTGGCGCATTTGTGGCCGACAAGGTCGTAGGCAAAGGCGCCGCAGCCCTGATGGTTTCAGGCGGAGTGGCTGAAGTCCATGCGCTTGTCATCAGCCGTCCGGCTCTTGAACTGTTGCAGAAATCAGGCGTAACGGTCGGTTATGGAGAGCTTGTCGATAACATAATCAACCGCAGCCGCACCGGCATCTGCCCGGTTGAAGCGCTCTGTGCGGATTGCCAAACGGCGGCAGAATGCCTTCCGCTGATCGAGAATTTCGTCAGCAGGCAGAATCAGTAAACTTATTGGATAGAAAAATAAAAGCTTAAAAATATTTATGGAAGCATCAGCAAAATTGCATTCACTGTCCTTTGGAAATGTAAGGACCTATCTCATGGCCCTGCTCTTTGTGGCCGGTAACGTTGTGCTGCCCCAGTTGTTCCACATGGTGCCTCAGGGTGGTCTGACATGGTTGCCGATTTACTTCTTTACACTTGTCGGCAGCTGTCTCTACGGATGGCGTGTAGGGCTGCTGACAGCATTGGCATCGCCGGTTGTCAACTCGCTCCTGTTCGGAATGCCGCCTGTCGCAGCCCTTCCGGCTATCGTGATGAAGTCGGCGCTTCTTGCCGGTTTTGCCGGATATGCAGCCTCTCGAAGCCGTCGGATCACTATTCCGGTGCTGCTTGCGGTTGTATTGGCATATCAGACGGCAGGCACTCTCGGAGAGTGGGCGCTGAAAGGTGACTTTTTACTTGCCTGCCAGGATTTCAGGATCGGTGTTCCGGGAATGCTGCTCCAGATTTTTGGCGGGTGGATTATTATCAATTTGTCTGCAATACGGTTGAAAAGTGAATAAGGACGGGTAAATTATCCTGTGTGAACAGTACAGGCTTAAGTGGATTATTATTTATACAGCGTCCGGACTTCAGGGGGGAAGTCCGGACGCAAAATTTTTATTGGATGTTCTCTTATATATAATAAGGTGGTGAAAATAGCCGTCAGCAGACGGATTATTTTGAATTTTTCAGCATGTCGTTGACCACGTCGATCTGCTGACGGAGTTTGTCTATTTCTTCTTGGAGCGCGTCTTTTGAGAGTTTCTGCGATTTCCTGGCTTCGTTTTTAGCGGTTACTTCCTGAAGCGAGCTTACCACGAGAGCGACCACAATGTTCAGAATAACGTAGGATGCTATCAGCACATAAGTCACAAAGTAGATCCATGCCGCAGGATAGACATCCATCACCGGACGGGCTATGCCCATCGACCAGCTTTCAAGAGTCATGATCTGGAAGAGAGAATACATGGAGCGCCATACGTTGCCGAACCAGTCCGGGAACTCGTTGCCAAAGAAAGTCGAGCCTAAAAGCGCGTAGGTGTACATGATAATGACAAACAGGATGGTGGTCCATAACATGCCCGGAATCGCATTGAAGATGGCTTCGACAATCAGTTTCAGTTTGTCGGCCGAACGGACCACACGGAGGATGTTGAGCTGGCGGAACACACGGAATATTCTGAACACACGGAAGGAGGAGAATGTGCCTAACTGTGCGGCGGATGACAGCACCACTATTATTGTGTCAAACCAGTTCCAGTAGCGGTTGCGCCCTGTGAAGAAGCGTCCCTTTTCGAGCGAGAGCCTGATCAGAAGCTCGACAATAAAGATCAGTATGCTCAGATCGCAGAACGATTCGAGTTCCGGCCCGATGCGGTCGGCGATTGAAATGTCGGTAAGCAGTCCGAATGCAAGTGCATTGAGCACGATAAGCAGATTGCAGAAGGTGTAGAATTTCCTGGTGACCTTCACAATAGCCTTGCGCGTCGAGAAGGCGGGTGAGATAATGGAGAATGAAGCCATGATCTATAGGCGGTTAGAGTTTTTAGAGAGTCAGGATAATTGGTTTAGTTATGCAAAGTTAAGCAAAATCGTCGGAATGGCCGAAAAAGATAAAAATTGACAAATTGTGGTTATTTATAGCAAAAGTTTTGGAAATTGATGAAATATGTGTAACTTTGTAGCGAAAAAGAAATTTAATCTTTCATTTTGTCGTGAAAGAGCTATTATAGATAATAAATTCCAATTAATATATTTCCATATTAGGTATGAATGCACTAAGCGTAATTGACGATCTGAAGCGTCGTTTCCCCAATGAGCCGGAATACATCCAGGCAGTGGAAGAGGTATTGACCTCAATTGAAGATGTCTATAATGAAAATCCTGAATTCGAACGCTACAATCTTATTGAGCGCCTTTGCATTCCTGATCGAATTTTCGCGTTCCGCGTATCGTGGGTCGATGACAAGGGCAAGGTCCACAATAACATGGGCTACCGCGTTCAGCACAACAATGCGATCGGCCCTTACAAGGGTGGCATCCGTTTCCACTCTTCGGTCAACCTCTCGATACTTAAATTCCTTGCATTCGAGCAGACTTTCAAAAACTCTCTGACCACTCTCGCTATGGGCGGTGCCAAAGGCGGCAGCGATTTTTCGCCCCGTGGCAAGAGCGACATGGAAGTGATGCGCTTCTGCCAGGCTTTCATTCAGGAACTGTGGCGTCAGATCGGTCCTGACACTGATGTGCCCGCCGGCGATATCGGTGTTGGCGGACGTGAGGTAGGCTATATGTTCGGCGAATATAAGAAGATGGCCCGCGAGTTCACCGGTACTTTCACCGGCAAGGGCTATGAATTCGGCGGTTCGCTCATCCGTCCGGAAGCCACAGGCTATGGCAACGTCTACTTCCTTCTTGAGATGCTCAAGACCCGTGGCCTCAGCATCGAAGGCAAGCGTGTGGCCATCTCCGGTTCCGGCAATGTGGCCACTTATACAGCCGAAAAACTTCTCTCGCTCGGAGCCAAGGTGGTTTCGATGAGTGACAGCGACGGCTCAATCTACGTGCCTGACGGCCTCTCTCAGGAGCAGCTTGACTATATTTTCAAACTCAAGAATATCTATCGCGGACGTATCCGTGAGTTTGCCGAGGAATACGAATGCCAGTATTTTGAAGGCGAACGCCCCTGGCAGCACGTGGCCTGCGACATCGCCATGCCTTCTGCCACTCAGAACGAAATTGACGGTGACGATGCCCGCGCGCTCATCGCAAACGGCTGTATCGCGGTCAGCGAAGGTGCCAACATGCCCTCGACCCCCGATGCTATCCGTGAATTCCAGAAAGCCCGCATCCTTTATGCTCCCGGCAAGGCTGCAAACGCAGGCGGTGTATCTGTTTCAGGACTCGAAATGGCCCAGAACTCGCAGAAACTCTCATGGAGCGCCGAGGAAGTCGACCGCAAACTTCAGGACATCATGACCGAAATCCACAAGCAGTGTGTGAAATATGGCACTGAGGAAGACGGCTATATCAATTATGTCCGTGGTGCCAACGTGGCCGGCTTCATGAAAGTTGCCCGTGCTATGATGGCTCAGGGTGTGCTCTAAAAGTCAGCCTGAAAAAACAGACATAAAACGATTTCAGTCCCTCTGCCCGCAATCCGGGCAGGGGGATTTGCGTTTTCAAGGGCTGATTATTTGCCGGATAGAATAAAATTTTGTTATTTTGCGTTGAATTTCCGGAGGCATGGCAGCCTCGCTTGTGTTTTGTGCTGAACTATCTGGCTATCAACCGATTTTCAATTTAAACACTCATATCTTGACACTCATATCTTAATAGGTAACAACACATAAATATATTTTAATTGTGGAAAAGGATTCAAAGATTTATGTAGCAGGCCATCGCGGCATGGTGGGTTCGGCTATAGTACGTGAGCTGAAACGTCAGGGATACAACAATATCATCACCCGTACGCACTCGCAGCTCGACCTGATCAACCAGCAGGCCGTCAATAAGTTTTTTGCGGCTGAAAAGCCTGACTATGTGTTTCTTGCAGCTGCTAAAGTCGGTGGCATAGAAGCAAATCAGTCTGCGCTCGCAGATTTTATGTATGACAATATGATGCTGGAGATGAACGTGATCCACGCAGCCTGGCGCAATGGCGTCAAGAAGCTCGAATTCCTTGGGTCATCTTGCATCTATCCCCGTCTTGCCCCGCAGCCTATGCCCGAAAGCTGTCTGCTGACATCTTCGCTCGAACAGACCAACGAGGCTTATGCTCTTGCCAAGATTTCCGGTCTCAAATATTGCGAATATCTCAACCGCCAGTACGGAACTGACTATATCTCTGTCATGCCTACCAACCTCTACGGACCCAATGACAACTATCATCCCACCCATTCGCATGTACTCCCGGCTTTGATCCGCCGTTTCCATGAAGCAAAAGAGGCCGGTCTGGAAGAGGTAGTGTGCTGGGGTGACGGATCGCCGCTGCGCGAGTTCCTTTATGTAGATGATCTTGCCAACCTCTGTGTGTTCCTGATGAACAACTATTCCGGCAACGAGACCGTCAATGCCGGCAGTGGCAAGGAGCTGTCAATAAAAGAACTGTCGGAACTGGTTGCCAAGACCGTAGGCTACACCGGCCGCATTGTCTGGGACACCACAAAACCCAACGGCACTCCGCGCAAACTGCTTGACGTGTCGAAAGCCGCCGCTCTCGGCTGGACTTATTCAACAGAACTGCCTGACGGCATCCGTCTCGCTTACGAGGACTTCCTTTCGAATCCGATGCGCGCAGAACGTTAAATTTTTGTCAGACAGACTATATAAAACAACAACCGTGAATCAGCCACGGCTGATTCACGGTTGTTGTTTTAGGGAAATACGTTGTTGCCAGCCGATTTAGGCTGACTTTGTAGCCGAAGAGAGGGTCAATAATTTTCAGCTCTCACCTCGAAGTAGCTCTGCTGGTGGAAGCAGACAGGGCAGACTTCCGGAGCTTCGGTTCCGATGCAGATGTGTCCGCAGTTTCGGCATTCCCAGACTGTCACACCGCTCTTGCGGAATACTTCGTGAGCCTCTACGTTTTCCAGCAGTTTGCGGTAACGCTCCTCATGGGTCTTCTCTATGGCTGCCACTCCGCGGAACTGTTTTGCAAGATCATGAAATCCTTCGGCATCGGCATCTTTTGCAAAACGGTCATACATGTCGGTCCATTCATAGTTTTCACCCTCGGCTGCATGCTGCAGGTTTACGGCCGTGTCCTGACTGACACCGCCGAGAGCCTTGCACCACAGTTCGGCGTGTTCTTTCTCGTTGGCTGCAGTATGTTCGAAAATCGCGGCGATCTGCTCGAATCCGTTTTTGCGTGCAACTGAAGCGAAGTAGGTGTACTTGTTGCGTGCCATGCTTTCGCCGGCGAAAGCTTCCTGAAGATTCTTCTCAGTCTTTGTGCCGGAATACGGGTTTGTAGGATTGTCAGCCACATTGTCGGTGATGGTGACTTTCTCAAAGTCAGATGCCGGATGCTTGCAGATCGGACAGATAAAATCAGCTGGAATCTCGTCACCGACATATTCGTAGCCGCAGACCTTGCAGCGCCAGACCGTATGGGCCGATCCGGCAGCTGACGGCTGTGCGAGCTGTGGTTTAATGTGCTCCTGATAATAATTATATGTGGCTGATGCCACATCGTCAAGCACCGCCATTTCGGTCACTTCGCCTATGAACATCATGTGGGTGCCGAGATCAATCTTTTGCGCGACTTTCACGCTGAAATATGAGTTGGTGCCGCATGTCACCGCCAAAGTGCCATTGTCAAGGCGCTTTACGTCGGCGAAATCTTTAAACTTGTCTACCTCGCGGCCCGACTTGAAGCCGAAACGCTCAAACAGACTGAAATCTGCTTTTTCGCTGATGACAGACACAGTGAAAGCTCCGGCCTTTTCAATCATCTCGCATGTCAGGGAACTTTTGTTGAGGCACACAGAAGCCTGGGTCGGTGTGCATGTCACCTGTTCGAAAGTATTGGATATGCAACCGTTGTCTCGTCCGTCAGCATTCACGGTGACGATATAGAGACCATAAGGAATCTTAAACAAAGGATTTTCCATAGTTATAGAAATTTTCAAAAATAGGAAATCGCGTTAAGCGTTTCTGAATTTATAACATGCCCGCTCCTCTGTTTGTTTGCTCCGCTTCTCGGATAACTTTCCTATTGACCTCCTCCCTGTAAGTCAGCATGAGTTTGAATATAAAAAGAGGGCTGTATCGGGATAGAACGCCGATACAGCCCTTGGCTATTTGGATTGGAGAAGTGTATAAAGCTCGTATGATCAATAGTTTTCGGCTTTGCGCTCAAAGTAGCCTTGCTCTTTGCCGCATACTGGACAGCGTTTGGGGGCTGATTTGCCTTTGTGGACATAACCGCAGTGCATACACTGCCATTCCTCCTCTTCTTCGCCTGAGAATTCCTGACCGTTGGTGAGGCGTTCGAGAAGGCGGAGATAGCGCTGTTCGTGTTCGATTTCGACTTTAGCCACCATCTTGAAGAGAGCTGCGATGTCCTTGAAGCCTTCTTCTTCAGCTGTAGAGGCAAATGAAGAGTAGAGGTCGCTCCATTCCTCGCGTTCGCCGGCAGCTGCCTCGCGGAGGTTGGTCATTGTGTCGGCCACCATGCCTGCGGGATAACCGGCATTGATCGTCACCACACCGCCTTCAAGGCGTGAGAAGAATAGCTCGGCATGGCTGAGTTCCTGTTCGGCGGTGATCAGGAAGATGCGGGCAATCTGTTCGTAGCCTTCTTCACGGGCTTTCTTTGCGAAAAGAGTGTAGCGTGAACGGGCCTGGCTTTCACCGGCGAATGACGCGAGAAGATTGTGCTCGGTCTTTGTACCTTTTATAGATTTTTTATCCATAGATCTGAATATATAAGCGTTAATATCTGCTGATTTGGATCAGTCTGATATATAAACACTCATATGCCGGATTTGGTTCATCTGACCGGAATCCTCACCTTGTCATGACTGCGGATTCATGTATTGGCCTTTGGTGCCGGTCTTGTCGCCATACATTACGGCATGGCGTGGACACACATGGTAGCAGGCGAGACAAAAGGCGCAGTCCGTACCCCATACCGGCCGTTTGCGCCTGCGCTCACTGCTGTCTGTCGATTTGCCTGAAGGCTCGCTCATGGCGATGTTGCGCAGAGGGCAGATGGCTGCGCACTTGCCGCACGAAATACATTCGCGTGTGTAGTGGAATGGTTTCGGCGACATGGCATGGCGGACAAACCAGGGATAGATTATTCTGGTTTTGATCCATGCGAAGCGACCGCGGATCACGTCGTCACGCTCATTCGCGCAGTCTTCTGAGCCGCTCCGGAAGTCTGTGATCGAGCGCGCGATTTCTCTGATGCGCCGTGACGCGGCTGACAGTTTGCTCTGTGCGAGTTCTGTCGGATCGACATCAAATCCGCTCATGCAGACGTAATTGTTTGGCATCGTAACTGAAAAAGCCAGTCCTGACTGCCAGCCGTGTTTTGCAAGATCGCTGCGCCACATATCGGCTGTCAGGCCGCAGTCATCACCGCAGGTCAGCACCAGATGGTGTATTAACGGTGCTGATCCAAGGTCTACGTTTTTAATGATTGCGCGGACATAGGGGGGCAGGCCCCAGGAATAGACAGGGCAGACCCATATGACGGTATCGTCATGCGGTGCCGGCGTCAGGCTGCCGTTGCGGAGATCAGGTGTGAGCCTGCGCAACGTCTGGCCCAGTTCGGCTGCAAGCATTTCCGCTACATACCGGGAATTGCCTGTGCCTGAAAACCATAGAATCATGAGTAAACGGATGTTATGGATTTGAGGTTGTGTCAGATGGTTACCTGAGTGGCTCCGAAACCGTATTCACGGAACGAGGCATCCTGTACGGTATGACCTTTGTAGCGGTGGTTAAGTTCCTTCATGAGAGCCGCGCGGAGCACGCCTTCGCCTTTACCGTGGATAAAGACTATTTTCTGACCCTTGTGTTTCAGGTTTGCATCCATCACCTTGCGGAATTCGTCGATCTGAAGATTCAGGATATCGGCAGCTGACAGGCCGGCCGTGGTGTCGACAAGCTCAGATATATGAAGGTCTACTTCAATTATCTCAGCCCGTTTGTCGGAACTCTTTTTCTGCACAGGCTTGCGGGCGGGACGATCAACAGCCTTCTTGGCTTTGATCCCTTCTTCGATACGTGAAGAGTCGATCACCATGCGTTTGCGTGGAATATCATTGGTCACGATGTCTACAGCGATTACATCTTTGTCAAAATACACATTGCTGCGGAAGCAGTGGAGTTTGAAAAATTTCGTGGTGTCAAGGGCTGTCTCTACGGCTACCGGGGCCTTCATCTTAAATTCCTTGTCAGACTTGAAGGCTATCATCTGCACGGCAATGCGGTCCATCGAAGGAAGATCGGCTCCGGTGATCTCTTCAAGGAACACCTGGATGTTAGGTTCGACGATTCCTGCATAGCGGGTGGTCCAGCCGGCGGCTTCATCAGCGCGGGTGAGATATGTGAAGTAGAGATAATAGTTGGAGTCGTTGACCAGGTAAACATCAAATGTGGTGGAATTGAGATGCTTAATGTCAGCAGGTTCGTAGGCGAGCACCACATTGAGTTTCTCGCCTTCCGGAGTCTCCTCTACGGACGGAGTTTCAGCCGGTTTTTGAGCCGGCTTTTGCTGCTGTGGCTGCGGGGCTGCGGGTTTGACCGCATCCTGAGTCAGAGCTATTTTCTTTTCTGTGGTCGCAGCTTCAGCCACAACCACGCATTCGCGCAGAAGAGTGGGGGTTTCAAAACCGTCATCATCTACATATGCGATGTTTCCTTCTATTTTTTTGATTATGCCGCCACCCACAGAGTTGAGGAAGCGGACACGGTCACCTATTTTTGCCATAATATTGCTGTCTGTTGAAGAGTTGATGATTATAATATTTCAGAGATACACAAGGCTGAGATGTCTGCATTCAGACTCCCTGCAGTTTCTCTTTCAGAAAATGTCCGGTGTATGAATCCGGGTTTGCGGCGATCTGTTCGGGAGTACCGGCTGCTACAAGGTTGCCTCCGGCATCGCCTCCTTCAGGGCCTATGTCAATGACATGGTCGGCACACTTGATGACATCCATATTGTGTTCGATAATCAGAATCGTGTGGCCCATCGCTATAAGACGGTCAAAGGATTTCATGAGAGTGGCTATGTCATGGAAGTGAAGTCCGGTTGTCGGTTCGTCGAATATGTACATGGTAGGCTCCGGCTTTTCCTCGGCGAAAAAAGAGGCCAGTTTTACTCTCTGGTTCTCGCCGCCAGAGAGTGACGAGGAATTCTGACCGATCTTGATATATCCGAGGCCAACATCCTGGAGAGGCTTGAGACGCTTGATTATGCGTTTTTCCTGCGTTCCGGCTTCTTCTCCGAAGAACTCTATCGCCTGGTTGATAGTCATTTCAAGGACATCATAAATGTTCTTGCCGCGATATTCAATTTCGAGAATTTCTTTCTGGTAGCGCTTGCCGTGACACGATTCGCAGGGAATGGTGATATCGGCCATGAACTGCATTTCGATGGTGATATATCCATCGCCCTTGCACTCCTCGCAGCGGCCTCCGTCAGAGTTGAATGAAAAGTCTGAAGCAGAGTAGCCCATCTGTTTCGCTCCCTGGGTGGAAGCGAAAAGTTTGCGGATTTCGTCAAATGCTTTGAGGTAGGTAGCCGGATTTGAGCGGGATGACTTGCCGATAGGATTCTGGTCGACAAACTCTACGTTTTTGATGCGTGAGAGATCGCCCTGCAGTTTGCGGAATGTTCCGGGGGCATCTCCGGTGTTTCCAAGGTGACGGTTGAGCGCCCGGAAAAGAATGTCGCGGACAAGAGTGGATTTGCCGGAGCCGCTGACTCCGGTGACCACAGTCATGACTCCGAGAGGAAATTTTACGTCAATGTCTTTCAGATTGTGCTCTTTGGCGCCGATGACTTCAATCGAATCACGCCACTTGCGTCTCTGTTTCGGCACGGGGATTGACAGCGCGCCTGTCAGATAGCGGGCGGTATAGCTCAGTGGAGTTTCCTCTTTGGCTTGTGACGGCACAAGTTCGGCCGGATCGCCCTGATAGATGATCGTGCCTCCGAGGCGTCCGGCATCCGGGCCTACATCAATGAGATAATCGGCGGCGCGCATGATTTCCTCGTCATGTTCCACGACCACAACCGTATTGCCGAGATCGCGTAGCTTTTTCAGTACGGTGATCAGGCGTTCGGTGTCGCGTGAATGAAGTCCGATTGACGGTTCATCAAGGATATAGAGCGAGCCCACAAGGCTGCTGCCGAGCGAGGTGGCGAGATTGATGCGCTGGCTTTCGCCGCCGGAGAGGGTTGATGACAGTCGGTCGAGCGTCAGGTAACCGAGTCCGACTTCTTCCAAGTAGGAGATGCGGTTGTTGATCTCCTTGAGAAGACGTCCGGCTATGGCTGCGTCAGTGGCATCGAGCTGAAGATTCCTGAAAAATTCAATCAGGCGGCTCACCGGCATAGAGACGAGTTCCCCGATAGTGGCTCCTCCGACCTTGACATATGAGGCGGTCTTTTTCAGGCGGGAGCCGTGGCAGGTTGGGCATACGGTCTTGCCCTGATAGCGGGCTTTCATGACACGGTATTGTATCTTGTAGAGATTCTCGTCGACCATCTTGAAGAAGCGGTCTATGGAGGGGAAGTCACCATAAGTGAGTTTTATGCCCGGCTGTGAAAGCTGCCGGGCAGTGGGACCGTGCCACAGCAGATCCTTCTCTTCCTGTGAAAGATCGAGGTAGGGTTTATGGATGGGGAATCCGAACTGGGCGGAATCGCTGATGAACACTTTCTTCCATTCGCTCATCTTGTCGCCACGCCAGCAGGCCACGGCATTGTTATAGATGGAGAGTGTGTTGTTGGGGATGACAAGACGTTCATCGATTCCCAGAACCTTGCCGAAGCCTTCGCATGTGGGGCAGGCACCGACGGGGTTGTTGAAGTTGAACATCATGTCAGTGGGGACTTCAAACGTCATGCCGTCGGCCTCGAATACGCGGGAAAAATCCTTGGCCACGATTCCGTCGTCTGTCCAGATCTGCAATTTCAGTCGGTCGCGTCCTTCGAAAAACGCGCTTTCCACAGAATCGCGCAGGCGGCTCTGCTCGTCAGCCTCCGAGGAGACCGCAAGACGGTCTACGAGCAACTGATAGTCGGCCGGATTGTAGTCTGCGCCATCTCCGGCGGCGCGGACTTCAGCCAGCAGTTCGTCAATATCAATGAATTCGCCGTCACGCATCAGACGCGAGTAGCCGGCTTTGAGATAGACATCAAGCTGCGAGGCGAATTTGCGTCCTTCAGGCAGAGTCACCGGTGCTGTTATGGCCATGCGAGAGCCTTCGGGATAGGTCATGGCGAATCTGACCACATCGTCAATGGTGTGCTTCCGGACTTCTTCACCGCTGATGGGGGAGAAGGTGTGGCCCACACGCCCGAAGAGGAGCCTCATGTAGTCATAGATCTCGGTTGATGTCCCGACAGTGCTTCGCGGGTTGCGGGTGTTGACCTTCTGCTCGATGGCGATGGCCGGCGGGAGTCCGAGTATCGCTTTGCATTCCGGCTTCGGCATTTTGCCCATGAACTGACGGGCGTAGCTGCTGAGGCTCTCCACGTAGCGCCGCTGGCCTTCCGCATATAAGGTGTCAAAGGCGAGAGATGATTTTCCGGAACCCGAAACACCCGTAATCACAACGAGCTTTCCGCGGGGAATCTCTACGTCAACGTCCTTGAGGTTGTTGACTTTGGCGCCTAATACTTTTATATTTTGTTCGTTCTGCATTTTTTCAGATTCGTTCGAATGTAACATACAAAGGTACCAAATTTTTCCTTAACTTCCGATTGCGGAGACTGATTCTAACAAAAATTCACTTGGGAACGCCGCGATAATAAATTTTGCAAATTCATCGTGGCGTTCCCAAGTGAAATGTGGCCATAGCTGAGATTTTCTGTCAGTCCCAGTTTACTTCAAGGTCGCGCAGCAGGGTTGCCGATGCTCCTGCCGAGCCTGTGTGCTGGATTGCAAGCGATGTGCCGTCGGTCGGAGACACGGTGGCTGAAAGGCTTACATCCGGTTTTATGGTCGGATCTGCTGTTTCTGCGGCCGGCGCCCCTGTGCGGGCCAGTGCTGTAAGCCGGTCTCCGCGCAGTTCGACTACGATTGTGCACGGATTGCGGTAGCAGTTAGTGGCTACGGCTTCGCTTATCGGGCTGACGGTGCCGTTGGCATATCGCACGAGAGTGAAAGTCACGGCCTTGTCAAAGTCAGGCGTACGCTCGATGCGCAGAGCGTAGCCGGTCAGAGTGAGAGGGTCGAATTTGAGGCAGATGTCCATGTATTGCCCGGTGGCGCTGCCGAATCCCTGGCCGGGACCTTTGCAGGGCTCGGCGATGAGGCTGACCCGCATGTTACGGCATTTTTCACGCACCGGGGTGTAGAACAAGCGGGCACCTTTGGTTGACTGCACGAGTCCGATTCCGGTTGCTGCATCTGTGCCGTGGCCGTAATACCAGCCTGCTGATCCGTCAGGGGTCCAGTCGTGGAGGGCTGTGTCCGATGGTTTGAACGTGTCGAAGTGCCAGAAGCCCTGACGGCCCGGAGTGCCTTTGCGTATGGGGACTTCGGCGAAGGAGGTGACGATTGATTTTTCGTTTTTCTGCAGTGACCGGAGCATAATGGTGTTGACCGGTGCTGACATTGAGGCGACCTGACAGATGCCTTCTTCAGAGTCGGCGTTTTTCGGCATCACTGAGGCTGAGATGTAGAAGCCTCGGTCTGCACATGTCAGCGGGTAGGTACGGGCGCTTAGACCGCGTCCGTGACGAACGGCCACACTGTCGGAATGGTCGGGACGTGTTGACCGATACCAGATGATACGGCTGTCGTCACGACTGTCGCCTGAGAGGCTGTAGTCGAGTCTCAGAGTATTCTTGTCAGCGGTGATAAGCGGAGTTGAAGTGAACTGCGGGGCAGTTTTGAGCCATGCGCCGACAGTCACGGATGTCGCGCCTGTCAGGCCGTATGGAGAGACCGCAGAAATTTCACAGATCATCTCGCGCGGGAAGCTGTTGGCGCTGACAACTGCGGTCGTGGCACCTGATGCGGAGAGACGCACTGTTGTCGGTGCATTCCAGGTCAGACCGGATGGCGATGCCGGGGCCGGATAGTCGCCCCACAGACGCAATGATGGCTTGAGAATCATGCTGTCACCTTGAGCCGAAAGCTTTTTGGCCGGTTTCTCGATTTTTAAAGCCACGGGTAAACCCGTGAGGGTGGCTGACAGTGCTTTTTCAAGATCCGCTATAGATTCTGACTGGCCGAGAGGGTCCCAGCCGTCGGTGCTTCCGAGCAGGTTCAGGATGTTGTAGACGGTTTTTCCGCCTGATGAGATTTTGTAGGCGCGTAGGAGCGGTGTGTTACTGATGTCGGCGCTGAGTTCGGGACGTCGGGCGTCAATTGTGATTGCTGTGCCGTTGAGTGTGATGCCGCTCTGATAGCAGCGGACAGGAGAGCTGTCACGTGTCCACTGAATGTCTACAGGGGAGTCGGAAGTCCAGCGGGTGTCGATCATTGATACCATGCCGGGTACTTTTGTGAGATATTGTGTGCCACGGACTTTGGTGTGGATGTCGCAGTTGAGAAATATGGCTCCTGTGGAGGCGGTGGAGTAGAACGGTTTGCCGCTGAAAAATGTGAAACGACAGTCAAGGTAGACCGCAGAGCCTGAAAGGGCATCATCGGTGCACTCGAAGTAGCAGTCTTTGTAGAGCGAGCGCCGTGCACCGGATAGCGGGCATAGGTTGAGACGGCTGATGAAGCGGCAGTTGCGCGCAAAGAGACGGTCGGTGTTCTCGCATATTCCCACCTGAGCCTGCACGATGGCATCGCGGCGTTTCGGTCGGTTAAGCGAAGGATTACGCGGGTAGATGAGATCGACGTTGCAGTAGTTGCCGAAAGTCATGTTTTCGGCTGTCAGGCTGTGGCCTTTGAAGTGGAGCATGGTGTAGTTGCCGAGAGCGCCCTGGGTCTGGCCGCGGTTGACAGCGAAGACAATATCGGCCGGGTCTTCCGTGAGTCCTATGAGTGAAAGTGTGTCACAACTGATTTCTGCGGCATATGGAATGGCGCCGGAATTTTCCGGATTGCGCCTGACGGCCGGATCATCGGGGTCATCAAGCCAGTAGACTCCCGGCGTCACAAGCAGTGTTGCGTTGCCTGATGTGTTTTTGCTGATGGCCTCAAGGGCTTTGAGGGCATCGCTAAAAATGTAGGGTGATTGAGTGGCTTCGGTTTCAGATGTCAGCAGAAATATGCCGGGCCCTAAACGGTAGGTGTGTCGGTCTGCGGTGACTGTCTGTGTAGCCGGGTCGAGGGTATATCCGTCATTGGGGCGGGCATGAATTGACGGAGCGGCTAAGATGGTGCCTGCTATCAGCAGCTGTTTGAACATTGCAGAGTGGATTTTCGGTAGTGATGAAGTGGCGGTTGTGTCATCTCATGACGGCACTGCGGGGAGGATTGGGAAATTATAAACCCCGGACAAGGGGATAAACGTTGGTTTTCGCCGGTGTCCGGGGATTATAATGTCGGTTCAGGCCTTGAAGGCCCTGATTATTCGTTTACTTCGAGATTGAGGTTGAACTCCTCGTTCCAGGGAAGGCCGTCTTTGGCAAGTTCGGCGAGGAATGGATCGGGATCGAACTCTTCAACGTTGTTGACACCCGGTTTTACCCATTTTCCAGTGAGGAACATCATAGCGCCTACCATTGCGGGAACACCGGTTGTGTAGCTTACAGCCTGCATTCCGGTTTCCTTGTAAGCGGCTTCGTGAGAGCAGTTGTTCCAGATGTAATAGGTGAGATGCTTTCCTTCTTTGTCGAGACCTTCGATGCGGCAGCCGATCGAAGTTTCGCCGTGGTAGTTTTCACCGAGGTCCTGCGGGTTGGGGAGGACGGCTTTGAGGAACTGCAGGGGCACGATTTTCTGACCGTTGTAGTCAACTTCATCGATGCGGGCCATGCCGATGTTCTGGATCACGCGGAGATGAGTGAGATACTCCTGGCCGAATGTCATCCAGAAGCGCGCACGCTTGATGGAGGGGTAGTTCTTGACGAGCGATTCGAGCTCTTCGTGGTAGAGAAGGTAGCTTTCGCGCTCACCGATGTTGGGATAGGTGAGTGTCTTGTGGATTTCAAGCGGGCCGGTGGTCACCCATTTGCCGTCCTGGTAGTAGCGGCCGTTCTGAGTGATCTCGCGGATGTTGATTTCGGGGTTGAAGTTTGTGGCGAAAGCTTTGCCGTGATCACCGCCGTTGCAGTCGACAATGTCGAGATACTGCATGTCAGAGAAGTAGTGTTTTGCGGCGTAGGCTGTGAATACGCCGGACACGCCCGGATCGAATCCGCAGCCGAGGATTGCGGTGAGGCCGGCTTCTTCGAAGCGCTGTTTGTAGGCCCACTGCCATGAGTATTCGAAATGGGCCACGTCCTTGGGCTCATAGTTTGCGGTATCAAGGTAGTTGACTCCGCAGATGAGACAGGCATCCATGATGGTGAGATCCTGATAGGGAAGGGCCACGTTGATGACGAGTTCGGGTTTGTGGCGGTTGAAAAGTTCAACGAGCTGGGGCACGCTGTCGGCATCGACAACGTCTGAGCTGATGTTAGGCTTTCCGATGGCCTCTACAATGGCGTCACACTTGCTGCGGGTGCGGGAAGCGATGACTATTTCTGTGAAAACTTCGGGGTGCTGGGCACACTTGTGAGCCACGACGGTTCCGACACCGCCGGCTCCGATGATTACGACTTTTGCCATTATTATATATTAAGGTATATGATTCCAGTGATAAGAGTTTGTTTACACGCTATCAGTCGCGCTGGCTTCCGAAGAAGCGGAGCAGATAGAGGAAGAGGTTGATAAAGTCGAGATAGAGACTCAGTGCGCCGATAGTGGCGAGATGGCTGATATAGGCCGGAGGTGTTGTGAGAGCCATGCGCTTGATTTTCTGAGTGTCCCATGCGGTGAGGCCGATGAAGATCAGGACGCCTGCGATGGAGATGATCCAGTCAAGCTGGGTGCTTCGGGTGAAAATGTTGACCAGAGAGGCAATGATCAGACCCATAAGGGCGTACATCAGGAAATTACCCCAGCTTGTGAGGTCTTTGGAGGTGAAATAGCCGTAGACGCTCATGGCTCCGAAGGTTCCGGCGCAGATGAAGAATGTCTTGGCGATTGAGGTCATGGTGTAGACCAGGAAGATCGGGGCGAGAGCCAGACCGTTGATCGCGGCGAAGATATAGAAAAGCATGTTGGCCGTTGCCGACGAGATGCGGGTCAGACGGGTTGAGAGGTATATCACGATACCAACTTCTGCGAGCAGGAGGCCCCAGAAGAAGATGCGGTGGCCTGACATAAAGCTGAGATAGGCGGATGAGCTTGCGCAGAAAAGGGAGATGAACGCAGTCACAAGCAGTCCGAGGAACATTTTGAAATAGACACGCTTCATTACTGAAGAAGTGGTCTGGACGGCCTGTTGCGGTGAGCTGTGGTAGCTGTTGTAATTGTCGCCTCCGCCGAAGTAAGGGGGAGGTGTCTGCTGGTTGTAGTTCATATCAGTTGATAGAATTTAGTTATCGGTTTTATTTATAGAACAAATTCGGCTTACATACGTTCAGGGACGTTGATGCCAAGGAGATTCATGCCTGTCTTGATGACACGGGCGGTCTGGCGGCTGAGCTCAAGACGCAGCGAGCGCACGGCGCTGTCGGTTTCCTTGAGGATGGAGCAGTCGTGGTAGAACTGGTTGTAGCTCTTGACGAGGTCATATACATAGTTGGCGATCAGTGCGGGGCTGTAGGTCTGGCCTGCTGCCTGGACTGTGGCGGGGAAGTCGGCGAGAGCCTGGATAAGTGCTATTTCTTTCTCGCCGGGTACTACTGCGGAGTAGTCGCCGATGGCCATGCCTTCGTCAGCGGCTTTGCGGAGCACGGAGCAGATGCGCGCGTAGGTGTATTGTATGAACGGACCTGTGTTTCCGTTGAAGTCAATTGACTCTTTGGGGTTGAAGGTCATGTTCTTGCGCGGGTCTACCTTGAGAAGGAAGTATTTCAGCGCTCCGAGACCGACGGTTTCCGAAATGCTGTCGATCTCTTCGGGGCTGAGGCCGTCGAGCTTGCCGAGTTCGGATGAAACGGTGCGGGCGGTGGAGACCATGTCGTCCATAAGGTCGTCGGCATCGACTACTGTGCCTTCGCGTGATTTCATCTTGCCTTCAGGCAGTTCGACCATACCGTAAGAGAAGTGAACGAGGTCTTTGCCCCACTTGAAACCGAGGCGGTCAAGAAGGATTGAGAGCACCTGGAAGTGGTAGTTCTGCTCGTTGCCTACGACGTAGATCATTTTGTCAATGGGGTAGTCGCGGTAACGCAGTTTTGCGGTGCCGATGTCCTGGGTCATGTAGACGGAAGTGCCGTCGCTGCGGAGAAGCAGTTTGTGGTCGAGTCCTTCACCGGTAAGGTCGGCCCAGACCGAGCCGTCTTCCTTGCGGTACATTTTGCCAGCTTCGAGGCCTTCGAGAACTTTTTCCTTGCCTTCGAGGTAGGTTTCGCTCTCATAGTAGATCTTGTCGAAGTTGACACCCATGCGCTTGTAGGTCTCATCGAATCCGGCGTAGACCCAAGAGTTCATCATCTCCCAGAGCGAACGGATTTCAGGATCTTTGTTTTCCCATTTCACAAGCATTTCGCGGGCTTCTTTCATGAGCGGAGATGCTGCTTCGGCTTCTTCCTTGCTCATGCCTTTTTCTTCAAGGTCCTTGAGCTCGGCTTTGTAGTGCTTGTCAAAGAGCACATAGAAGTCGCCTATAAGATGGTCGCCTTTCTTGCCGGTGGATTCCGGAGTGGCACCTTCGCCCCATTTTTTCCATGCGAGCATGGATTTGCAGATGTGGATGCCGCGGTCATTGACGATGTTGGTCTTGATGACGCGGTTGCCGCAGGCTTTCAGTATTTCGGCAAGGCTGAATCCAAGCAGGTTGTTGCGGACGTGGCCAAGATGGAGGGGCTTGTTTGTGTTGGGCGATGAGTATTCGACCATTACAAGCGGGGAGTTTTCATCAGCGGCTGTAAGTCCGAAGTCAGGGGTGTCGGCGATGTGTCCGAGCACTGAATTCCAGAATTGCGGTGCAACGGTTATGTTAAGGAACCCTTTGACCACGTTGAACTTCTCGACCGCAGGCTCATTGGTCTGAAGCCATTCGCCGATTTCCTGGCCTACCGCTTCAGGCGATTTGCGGGCGGCTTTCACCCAGGGGAAAACGACAACAGTGATATTGCCCTCGAATTCTTTTCGGGTGGCCTGAGGCACGATGTTTTCGGCGGGAGTTTCTACGCCATACAGATTTTTGACCGCGTTGCTGACGGCTAAAGCTATGATACTATCGATCGACATTTTTATTGTGATAATTTTGTCGGTTTTGAATTGATAATTTTTTATAAGCAGCGAGCTTGTGTCCGCGCCGGGGCGGAACGCTCTCTGAATCTACAAAATTACAATAAAAATACGATATATCCTAACCTTTGTCCCACATACGGCCACGTTTAGGGTATTTTGAACCTGCAAGAAGCAACCGGAGAGCCGTGTTGTAGCTGAAATAGGCCCAGAACCAGCTGACCAGTACACTGATCTTGTTGCGCATTCCCATCAGAGAGATCAGGTGGATGAACATCCATGCAAGCCAGGCTATGAAGCCGTCGAGATGGAGTCTGCGCATGTCGACAACCGCGCGGTTTCGGCCTATGGTGGCCATTGATCCTTTGTCGTTGTAGGAAAACTCACGGTCCCATTTTCCGGAATTGAGACTGCGCGCGAGGAAGCGGCCTTGCTGTATGGCCACTTGGGCAAGCTGCGGGAGGCCTGCGGGGTATTCAGGGGTGGTCATGAGGTTGACATCGCCGATGGCAAAAATGTCGTCAAGGCCTGTCACACGGCAGAAACGGTCGGTGGGAAAGCGGCCGCCGCGTCCCTGGCGGAAATCCGTGCCTTCGAATTCAAGCGGACGGCCTGTGACTCCTGCGGTCCAGATGACCATTTCGGAGTAGAGGGTCGATCCGTCATCAAAGGTCAGCAGGTTGTCGGCATAGCTTTTCATCTGTCGGCCTAAATGGACGTCTACCAGCAGCGATTTCAGATCTTTGAGCGCTGTTTCTGAAGATCGGGCGCTCATGGTGGCCAGAAGCTTGTCGCGGCCTTCGTAGAGGCTGACTGTCATGTCTTCCGGCGGAATGTCGGGGTAGTCGCGTCGGAGTATGTAGCGTTTGAGTTCGCCGATGGCTCCAGCCATCTCTACCCCGGCCGGACCACCTCCGATGACAACAAATGTCAGCATGCGCCGGCGCTTCTCGCGGTCAGGTTCTATCGAAGCGCGTTCGCAGCGGTAGAGGATTTCATTGCGTATGCGGATTGCCTGGTCGTTGGATTTCAGAGTGTAGACCTCGTCTTTGAGTGAGTCATTGCCGAAGAAGTTGTTTGTAGTGCCGAATGCGATGACAAGCTTGTCATATGGGATTGATCCGTGGTCGGTGATGACGCAACGCCGGCTGACATCGATGCTTCGGGCACTTTCCATGTGAAATTTCACTCTTCCGGATGCTTTTTTGCCGAGTTCGCGTCTGAAAGGGAAGCTGATGCTCGACGGATCGATCTCTGACGAGGCTACCTGATAGAAAAGCGGCGGAAAGGAGTGATAGTTGTGGCGGTCGACAAGGGTGACGTCAAATTTGTCTTTGTCGATGTGTTTTACAAAATTCAGCCCGGCGAAGCCTCCACCGAGCACTACTATTCGGGTCTTTGATGAATTCATTCCGGCAAAAAAATATAACAGTGTAACATGAACGTTGACACTGTTATAACATTTTTGCGGGTTTTAAGTTTTGAGCCGGCGGGAGGAGTCCGACTATGAAATGGTGTGGTTCTCGCACTTGATGACTCGGCCTGGAAACTGGTCGACAAAGCTGAGATTGTGTGTGGCCATTATCACGGTGGTTCCCTGGCGGGCTATGTCATGGAGACGGCTGACAATGGCTTCGCCGGTGGCCGGATCGAGATTGCCTGTAGGTTCGTCCGCGAGGATTATGCGCGGATGGTTGAGCAGTGCGCGGGCTATGACGATGCGCTGCTGCTCGCCTCCTGACAGTTCATGCGGATTTTTGTAGCTCTTGTTGAGCATTCCGACGCCTTTCAGCACCTCTTCAATGCGGGCTTCGATATCAGATTTGTCTTTCCAGCCGGTGGCCTCAAGCACAAATTTTAGATTGGCATAGGCGCTGCGGTCGGTCAGCAACTGGAAGTCTTGAAAGACGATGCCTATCTGACGGCGCAGAAAGGGGATGTCGCAACGGCGTATGGTGTTCAGGTCGTAATCAAGAACACGGGCTTCGCCTCCGGCTATTGGAATGTCGGCATAGAGAGATTTCAGCAGGCTTGATTTGCCGCTGCCTACTTTGCCGATGAGATAGACGAATTCTCCTTCGTCCACTGACAGATTGACGTGGCGGAGCGCGATCAGATCCTGGCGGTGGAGTTCTACGTCACGATAGTCGATGACCTTATTCATTGTGTCCGGGTGGTATTGAAAATCAGTTGCCCATTTCAGAGAGGAACTTGATGCGCATGAGGCGGATCTCGTCTTCCGTATAGTCTTCGCCGAATTCTTTGTAGGCTTCGTTGAGGTCATCTGTCTGACATTCCTTAAAGAAGTCAAACAGTTCATCCTGTGAATCCTCGTCCATTATATCATTTATATAATAGGAGATGTTGATCTTGGTGCCTGAATAGAC
This sequence comes from uncultured Muribaculaceae bacterium, assembly GCA_947179295.1. Classification (GTDB taxonomy): domain Bacteria; phylum Bacteroidota; class Bacteroidia; order Bacteroidales; family Muribaculaceae; genus Duncaniella. Next base: position 7,489 of record CAMXAZ010000023.1, on the reverse strand, counting down.
GATTACTTCAATTCTGTCAAGCAGTTCGCTGAATTCGAGCCCTTTGGCTTTGGCTATTTCGGGGAGGGGGATTTTGCGGTCGATTGACTGGATGATGAAGAGCTTGGTGGAGTTGCGGCTCGGAACGCTGCGCACACGCAGGTCTTCCGGACGTTCGATCTCATTGTCTTCGACATGGCGCTTGATGACCTTCACGAAGTCGGCTCCATAGCGTTTGGCCTTGCCTGCGCCTACGCCGGGGATGTTCTGAAGTTCTTCGAGCGAGATCGGGTAGGTGGTGGCCATTGCTTCGAGCGACGGGTCCTGGAAAATCACATATGGGGGCAGTCCGAGCTGCTTGGCAATCTTCTTGCGCAGGTCTTTCAGAATGCTGTAAAGTTCGTCGTCGGCAGCGAATGATGCGCCGCTTTTGATCATTTCCGGTTCGGCATCTTCGCTGAAATCGGAGTCTTCGATCACCTTGAATGATTCGGGTTTCGAAAGGAATTTCTTGCCTTTCGGCGTGATGCGGAGAAGTCCGTAATTCTCTATGTCGCGGTCGAGATAACCTGCCAGGATTGCCTGGCGGATCACGGCGCTAATAAGTTTTTCGTCAGCTCCCTGCTCACAGCCGAACACATCGAGCTGGTCGTGCTGATATGATGTGACATCAGCAGTAGTGTGGCCGAGGAGCACATCGGTGACATGATCGGCTTTGAATTTTTCTTTCAGTGCTATTACGGTTTCGAGCACTGCACATAAATCGTCTTTCGCTTCCACTTTTTTCTTTGGATTAATGCAATTGTCGCAGTTCTGGCAGTTGTCGACCGTGAACTCCTCTCCGAAATAGAAGAGCAGCGAGCGACGACGGCAACTGCTTGCCTCAGCGTAGCTCTGGGTTTCCAGCAGGAGTTGGCGGCCGATTTCCTGTTCGGCCAATGGCTTGCCCTGCATGAATTTTTCCATCTTCTGCAGGTCTTTGGCGGCATAGAAGGTTATGCACTGACCTTCGCCTCCGTCACGGCCGGCGCGGCCGGTTTCCTGATAGTAGCCTTCGAGCGACTTGGGCATGTCATAATGAATAACAAATCTCACATCTGGTTTGTCAATACCCATTCCGAATGCGATCGTGGCGACTATGACGTCGACTTTTTCCATCAGAAACGCGTCCTGATTGGCGCTTCGGGTCGCGCCGTCCATTCCGGCATGATAAGGGAGTGCCTTGATGTCGTTTACGGCGAGCATTTCGGCGAGCTCCTCTACCTTCTTACGGCTCAGGCAGTAGATAATGCCTGATTTGCCGGGGTTGTTTTTGATGAATTTTATAATGTCTTTGTCAATATTGTTGGTCTTGGGCCTTACCTCATAGTAGAGGTTCGATCGGTTGAACGACGATTTGAACACTTTGGCATTCTGCATTCCGAGGTTTTTCTGAATGTCATGCTGAACCTTGGGAGTCGCGGTGGCAGTCAGTGCGATCATCGGGCGGACGTTGATCTCGTTGATGATCGGACGGATGCGGCGATATTCCGGGCGGAAGTCATGGCCCCATTCGGAAATGCAGTGTGCCTCGTCGACTGCGTAGAATGAAATCGGCACAGTCTTCAGAAACTCGATGTTCTCTTCTTTGGTCAGCGACTCCGGTGCCACATAGAGCAGTTTGGTGCGTCCGGCGGTAATGTCGGATTTCACAAGGTCAATCGCCGCGCGGTTGAGCGAGGAGTTGAGGAAGTGGGCCACGGTGTCGGCCGAACTGAAGTTGCGCATCGCATCAACCTGATTTTTCATCAGGGCTATCAGTGGAGAGATCACTATGGCTGTGCCTTCCATCATAAGGGCCGGCAGCTGGTAGCAGAGCGATTTGCCTCCTCCGGTAGGCATGAGGACGAAAACGTCGTTGCCTTCAAGGAGACTTGTCATTATGGCTTCCTGGTTGCCTTTGAATGTGTCAAATCCGAAATGCTCTTTAAGTGCTTCGTGAAGTCGTTGATTCATGGGATTCCGTTCAGGTTGGAGGAGTGAGTATGAAATGTGAGAGAACTGAGGGGAGAACTTCCCGGCGCTACCGGGAAGCCGTGGAGAGGTGATAAAGTTTATGATTGGTGGAGGATCTGTGTTGTCGTGGCGGTTTCTTAGCCGATATAAGCTTTTTGGATTTTTTCTTCGGCGAAGGCGCGGTCGATAACCAGTTCCTTGATGTCGGTAGAGGGGGTCTCATACATCGGATCGATCATGATTGTCTCTACGATTGTGCGCAGACCACGTGCGCCAAGCTTGTATTCGATTGCTTTGTCGACAATGAATTCAAGAGTCTCAGGCGCGAAGACGAGTTTGACGCCGTCCATTGCAAACAGTTTTTCATACTGCCGGGTGATGGCGTTCTTTGGCTCTGTCAGCACTCTGAGAAGTGCTTCGCGGTCAAGCGGGTCGAGGTGGACAAGCACCGGCAGACGTCCGATTATTTCGGGGATCAGGCCGAATGACTTGAGATCCTGGGGAGCAATATATTGCAGATAATTGTCGGAGTCGATTTTTGAACGGGTGGAGCCTCCGGTGAAGCCTACAACATGGGTGTTCAGGCGGTGGGCTATTTTTCGTTCGATTCCGTCAAAGGCTCCTCCGCAGATGAAGAGGATGTTTTTGGTGTCGACGGCAATCATCTTCTGCTCAGGATGTTTGCGGCCTCCGTTCGGCGGCACATTGACCACCGAGCCTTCAAGCAGTTTGAGAAGGCCTTGCTGTACGCCTTCGCCGGAAACATCGCGTGTGATTGACGGATTGTCACCTTTGCGGGCAATCTTGTCGATCTCATCGATGAAGACTATGCCACGTTCTGCTTTCGCCACGTCGTAATCGGCGGCTTGCAGCAATCTGACGAGCAGACTTTCGATGTCTTCTCCGACGTAGCCGGCTTCGGTCAGCACAGTGGCGTCGACAATGGCGAACGGCACGTCAAGCTGTCGAGCTATAGTCTTGGCAAGCAGGGTTTTGCCTGTGCCTGTAGGTCCTACCATGATGATGTTGCTTTTCTCGATGTCTACATCGTCTTTGTCCTGAGCGAGGCGCTTGTAGTGATTGTAGACGGCTACCGAGAGATATTTCTTGGCATCATCCTGCCCGATGACATATTGATCAAGAAATGCGCGTATTTCAGCCGGGGTCGGGAGTTCTTTGGTCTCCGGCTCAATGGCGGCTGAGGCTTTGGATTTCTTACCTTTAGCTTTGTCTGGCCTGATGGAAGGATTTTCTTCGTAGTAATCTTTCAGAAGACCTTCAATCTGGTCAACACATTCGCTGCATATGTAGGTGTCGCCAAACGGACTCGGCACGAGAATGTTGGTGTAGGATGGTTCCTTGCCGCAAAAAGAGCATTTGACTCCGTTGTCAGAGGTGTTGTTGTTTTTTTTTGCCATTCTGTGTCTATAGCGGGGTGGTTTATTTGTGGTCGGGGAGGAGGACGCGGTCGATCATGCCATATTCTTTGGCTTCGTCGGCAGTCATCCAGTAGTCGCGGTCAGCATCTGCCTCGATGCGTTCGAGCGGCATTCCGGAGTGGTCGGCGATTATTTTGTAGAGTTCGGCCTTGTATTTGAGGATTTCGCGGGCTGTGATTTCGATGTCTGATGCCTGGCCCTGGACGCCACCGAGGGGCTGGTGGATCATGACACGTGAATGGGGAAGGGCCATGCGCTTGCCTTGTGCGCCTGCCACGAGCAGTACGGCTGCCATTGATGCCGCCATGCCGATGCAGATTGTTGAGACGTCGCTCTTGATGTGCTGCATGGTGTCATAAAGGCCAAGGCCGGCTATCACTGATCCGCCGGGTGAGTTGAGGTAGATTGAGATGTCTTTTCCGGGATCTACCGAGTCAAGATAAAGAAGCTGACCCTGCACGACGGTGGCTGTATAGTCGTTTACGTCAGTGCTGAGGAAGATGATGCGATCCATCATCAGGCGTGAGAATACGTCCATCTGGGCCACATTGAGCTGGCGTTCTTCGATGATGGTGGGAGATATATAGGAGGAGGTGATTTGAGAGGCTGCCGAGGCGGCATATTGATCGAGTGCGAGCCCGTTCATGCCGAGATGGTGCACTGCGAAATTTCTAAAATCTTTATTCATAGTTGTGTAACTTGTTTCGAATAGTTTGTTAATGTAAAGTTACGAAAAAATCTGTTTTCTGCAAAATTATTGCTTCGATTTCATTTGTTTTGGCCTGTTGCCGGCCTCGCGCTTATTGCCGTCCAAGAATTATTTTCAAGGTTTTTGATCCCTGGCGGGCTATGTATATCCCCGGCTCGAAGCCTGTTGCCGATCCGATTGATTCCGGTTCTGCTAATAAACGTCCTTGAATGTCATATAGTTTGAACGGTTTTGAAGGATCAAGACTTTTGAACTGTTGGTCGGAGTCGATATCTGTGATCGCGCTCTGAGTTGCAATAGTCTCGATTTCGATTTTGTCGGCATCGGGCATGTTGATGGTGAGGGTGTTGCCTTTGTAGTTGCCCGTGGTGCGTGTGGAGCCTTTGCTTATGGTGACTTTCCAGCCATCTACTGTCATTTCGCTGTCCTGGTGATTTCCTTCAATCTGAAGCTTGCGCCCGGCAAAGAATTTTCCGTCAAAATCGCGGTTGTTGAGCGTGATTCCGTTGACTGTCAGTTTGATGTCATCGGTGCGTCCCGCATCGATAGTCAGGGTGCGCGGAGTTCCGAGCCTGAAGTATTCGCTTAGATGTGTGTAGAAGAATGGTGTGCGCGCGGCGACCCATGAACGCATTTTCTGAACTTCCTGTGAGTGGTTCGGCCACCATTCGTTGAATAGTTTGCGATGATTGGGATATTCCGTCTTGATCATGGAGTACATTTTGTCGAGCTCCTTTACAGTTCCGCGGTAGTTCATGAAGTCGCCCATATATACAGCGCAGCGGTCTATGAACATGTCATGAAACTCCGGGGTTTTCATCAAGGCGCGGAACAGACGGGTGTGTTCCGGCTTGTTGGCCCATGCGCGATCCGGGTCGAAATTATTGTCATATAGCCAGTTGAAAGTTTTGTAGTTATATGGCGCATCATATAGTCCGAGTCCGAAGTCTGTGTCTTTGGCTATCCATCTCCAGCGGCCTCCCTCGCGGCGCGGACGCCAGTTGACGATGTTGTTGCCGGGGAAGTCTTTGTTGTCATAAAAAAGATTCATTATCATCAGATTTGCGAATTCTCCACAGTCCATCAGGGCGTTGAATTCGTCAAATGTGTGGCCGTCTTCATTGAAGAATTTTTTGAAGTTGTTGAAGTTGTCCCATGTTCCTTCCTTGAGCTCGCCCCAGTTTTCGAACATGTCGATGTCTTCTTCACCGTTGTAGAAGGTGTAGATGTGATCTTCGTTGGTGCGGGAGCGGATGTTGAGCATTCCTTTGTATTCTCCGTTTAAGAAAAAGGCTGTCGGGAGCCAGGGCTGCCAGTCGAGATCGCAGTTTGTGCCCATGACGCGCTGGATCAGTGCATCGCGGAAGTAGGTGTAGTCGAAGTCATTGCCGGAGTTGCGCATTTCAATTGATTTCCATTCCGTCAGGCCTGGAGCTTCATCCGGAAAGAATTCGTAGTTCAGGCGCTTTTCCCCAAAGCGTTTGTTGGCGTATATGACAAGTGACTTCAGGCCGGCGTCGCGGGAGGCGCCGCCTTTTACGCGGGTTTCGCAAAGCTGGTTGAGAATGCTTGGCTCGCTGTCGGATGTGAATAGCTCGAAGTTTACGGGGCGGCGCCAGTCATGCCTGTAGTTGGGGTTGTTCTGATCTTTGCCGGTTACGTAGATGCCGAGTGTGGAGTCGTAGAAATACCGTCGGTCTGTCACCATCGAGACAATCGGGATTGTCATTTCGCGTGGAAGGAATATGTAGCTGTGGGTGGTTGAGCGCGGTGACAGATAGTCGGGGTGGAAAAGTTTTGCGCGCACTGTGGTCGAGGCGCTTATGTTTATGCCGTAGCCGAATGTGCGACTTGATTCTGTCGGCTCGGACCCGTCGGTGGTGTAGCGGATGACGGTGCCTTGTGGAGCGTTGTCCGGTAGGGATATATATAGGTTGAAGGACGAGCGGGCTATGTGTCCGTGGGTGGAGAATACGGGCGCGCCGAGTATGTCGGTGCAGAGTTTTCTGCAGTTTGCCGCTCCGGGTGTGGGTGTGGACTGATAGCCCCAATTACCGGAAGTTTCCTCCAGGCGTCCGTAGGCTATGTTTGGTGCCGGTTGTTTTTTTAGGCCTTCTATTTTGTCGGCAAGGGTGCTGCCTCTGAATAGATAGACTGCCGCTCCTTTTCCGGATTCGAGTCTGAAGTCGGTGTGCAGGCCGGATGCTGATTTGTCGCAGTAGATGATTATGTAGGCGCCTGGGTTGATGGTTTTGTTTGGCAGTCGGTATGCTTTTGCAAGGTCATTTTTGTTGCAGATGCTATATTCGCCAAGGTCTATGGCTGATTGCCCCGGATTGTGTAGCTCTACCCAGGAGTCCGGAAATTCGTTGAGGTCATCCATGATGCAGTCGATGTTTGACTGCATCAGTTCGTTGATTTGCAGCTGGGCGTTGGCTTCGGTTGCGGAGCAGAGCAGCAGGGTGAGGAAAAGAGTGTGGGAGAATTTCATTTAAGTTGATGTGAGTATTGATGATTGAGGTTTGCAGAGTGTGGTGAACAATGCGCGGCGGGTGAATCAAAGGGTATTTAGGTGTGAGAAGAAGTGCCATATGGCAATTCCTCCTGATACTGACACGTTGAGCGAGTGTTTGGTGCCGCGCTGTGGTATTTCAAGGCAGATGTCGCACTGGTTTACCACGGCTTGGTCTACGCCTTCGACTTCATGGCCGAGAATGAGGGCGTATCTGCGGCCTTTCTGTGGTGTGAATTCCTGAAGCTCGATGCTTCCTTTGACTTGTTCAAGACAGCAGAGTGTGTAGCCTTCGCGTTGGAGGTGAGAGATGCACTCTTCTGTTGTCTGGAAATATCGCCAGTTTACGGAGTCTTCCGCGCCGAGCGCTGTTTTGTGGATTTCGGGAGATGGCGGGCAGGCGCTGATGCCGCAGAGCATTAGTGTTTCCACTGCGAAGGCATCGCATGTGCGGAATATCGAACCGATGTTGTTCAGGCTCCTTACGTTGTCCAGAACCACCGTGAGGGTCATCTTCGGTTGACGGCGAAAATGTTCGAGGTCTACTCGGTTGAGGTCGCGGATGCTTTTCTTTTCCATTTGCGTTGGTTTGGTGGGTGGTGATATGCGTGGGGTTGACCGCGCATTTGAAGCAAAGTTAAATAAATTTCTGAAATTTTACGCTATGAGCATCCTTAAAATCGAAATACTGATATATCGGTGGCGGTTGACTGTTCCTGAATTGGTGCTTTTTTCAGGCCGACTTAAGACCCCGTTCCCCAATATTTGTTAACGCTGGGGGCGCATATCTCTGAGTGATCTTTGTCTTGTGATGTCATCGGCACAGCCGCTTTGCTACAGCAAAGAACGAGCGTA
>CAMXAZ010000022.1 GCA_947179295.1 uncultured Muribaculaceae bacterium | reverse complement strand
TTTATTTTTTGTTTTTTATATTTGATTGATGGATGGATTGATGGATGGATGGATGGATGTATGGATGGATGGATTGATGGATGGATGGATGGATGGCGCGGCAAACTCTTTCAGCAGGCGGAGACTTCCGTCGGTTGAAGCATCGTTGAAGCAGATAAGTTCGAAGTCCTGACATGTCTGTATGAGGATAGAACCGACAGAGTCATGCAGAAACTTCTCGGCATTGTAGACTGGCATTATGATGCTGACGGCCGGATGGTGGTTGGACTTCATGGCGAGTGATGTGATGGACTGTGTTAATGGAGCCACAAAAATAGTAAATATTATTAGCGGTAGCGGTCTTTGATGATTTTTAACATGGGTGTGTTCTCGTTTTGCCCGCCTGATGGCTAATTTTGCAACGTTATGACGGAAGCTACTCTTGAGAAACTAAAAATTCTGGCTGCGGCGGCCAAATATGATGTGTCATGCTCGTCAAGCGGCACGGTGAGGCGCAACGATGGCAAGGGCGTGGGCAACACTGTGGGCGGTGTGGGCATCTGCCACAGTTTTGCCGCCGACGGCCGATGCATCGCTCTGCTGAAAGTGATGCTGACAAACTACTGCATGTATGACTGCGCCTACTGCATCAACCGGCGCAGCAATGACATTCCGCGGGCCACTCTCTCGGTCTCGGAGGTGGTCGATATAACGATGGAATTCTACCGCCGCAACTATATAGAAGGGCTTTTTCTTAGTTCCGGCGTGGTGCGCAACCCCGACTACACAATGGAGCGCATAGCCCGTATAGCCAAAGACCTGCGCCTGATCCACCGCTTCAACGGCTACATCCATCTCAAGAGCATCCCAGGAGCCTCGCGTGAGCTTGTCAATGAAGCCGGGCGCTATGCCGACCGCATGAGCGTCAACATCGAGATTCCACGCGAACAGTCGCTTAAATATCTCGCTCCGGAGAAAGACCATAAAAGCGTATATGAACCGATGGGCTTCATACGTCAGGGTGTGTTGCAGTGTCAGGAAGACAAAAAGAAGATGCGCCACGTGCCCCGCTTTGTGCCCGGAGGGCAGAGCACACAGATGATTGTTGGTGCCTCTCCTGACACCGACCGTGACATACTGCTCACATCCTCGGCTCTCTACAGTATGCCTACCATGCGCCGTGTCTATTATTCGGGCTACGTATCGGTCAACCAGTATGACTCGCGTCTGCCGGCGCTTAAACAGCCGCCGCTCGTGCGTGAAAACCGCCTCTATCAGGCCGACTGGCTGATGAGGTTCTATCAGTTCAAGGCCGAAGAGATTGCCGACGAGGGCAATCCCAATCTCGATCTGGAGGTCGATCCGAAACTCGGATGGGCCTTGCGCCACCCCGAAGTCTTCCCCGTCGACATCAACCGCGCTCCTTACGAGATGATTCTGCGGGTGCCGGGCATAGGAGTGAAATCAGCCGCTCTGATTGTCAGCGCCCGCCGCTATCGTCATCTCAATTCCTCCCATCTGTCGAAAATCGGAGTGGCCATGAAGCGGGCAAAATATTTCATCACCTGCGGCGAACTGGTGGCGCCCTCAATCGCCGATACCTCTCCGGAATATGTGCGCCGTCTGCTCACCGCCCGTAAGAACCGGGCTGAAAATCCGCTCCAGCTTTCATTTGATTTCTCATGATCATCTATCGTTTTGACGGCAGTTTCGACGGCCTGCTCTCGGCCGTTTTCGACTCTTTCGCGCGCAGGGAGAAACCCGACGCGCTGCTCGCGCCTGACGGCTCCCTGCCTCTCTTCTATGATCTGTTACATCAGGTGGAGACCGACAGCGACAAGAGCGGCCGCGTGTGGCGAAAACTCACCAAAGTTATCTCTGCTTCAGCCCGCGCGGCTCTGACATCGGCGTTTCTGACCGACAATCCTGAATTTCCACTCCTCGCGCTCCGTTTCATCAGCCGGGCTGTCACATCGTCAGGAGTGTCTGTCGAGACCGATTTTTCCGACCCTGCCGTCCTGGCCGTGCTCAAGGAGTGCCGGAGGGTGAGGGGAGAGGCCCACAGACTGCTTCAGTTCGTGAGATTCCAGAAAGCGGCTGACGGCACTTATTTTGCCATGATAGAGCCCATTTTTGATGTGTTGCCCTTCGCCGTGAACCATTTTGCCGACCGTTTTTCCGACCAGCCCTTCATCATCTATGACCGCCTGCGTGACTACGGCTATCACTACGACGGCACTGAACTGAAGCGGGTGGTCATAAGTTCCGACGGCTACCACATGCAGACCGGACTCCTCTCCGAAGAGATCATGCACCCGCAGGAACGCCTCTTCCAGGACCTCTGGCGCGCCTATGTGAAGTCTACAGCCATAATGGAGCGCCTCAATCCGCGAAAGCAAAGGCAGGACATGCCCGTAAGATATTGGAAATATCTCACGGAAATGCAGAAATAATCCGTAACTTTACGGTGACAAATATGGTTTATTGAAAATGAAAAAAGGACTTGTGCTTGAAGGCGGAGCGATGCGCGGGCTCTTTACGGCCGGCGTGATCGACGTGATGATGGAAGAAGGCATAGACTTCGACGGACTGATCGGAGTCTCGGCCGGATCGAATTTCGGATGCAACTACAAGTCGCGTCAGCCGGGCCGCGTGTTGCGCTACAATCTGCGCTTCGGCCGTGATCCGCGCTACATGGGGCTGCGTTCGCTCCTGACCACGGGCGATCTTGTTGGGGCCGAGTTCGCCTATCACACCCTCCCGCTCGAACTCGACATTTTCGACATCGAAACCTTCGAAAGCAATCCGATGGAATTTTACCTCGTAGCCACTGACGTAGCCACCGGCTCTCCGGCCTACTATCGGATGGACCGCGTCGACTACGACTCTCTTGAATGGCTGCGCGCCTCGGCCTCGATGCCCGTCGTCACCCGTCCGGTCAGAGTCTCCGACGGACGCCGTATGCTCGACGGCGGCATCAGTGACTCCATTCCGCTGGAATATTTTCAGTCTCTGGGCTACGAACGCAACGTAGTGGTGCTCACCCAGCCGCGCGACTACCGTAAGACAGCCTCACCGGCATGGCTCTGGCGGCTGCTGCTGCCACGCTGTCCGGCTATAGCCCGTGCAATGGCCCGACGTCATGAAATGTACAACTCCCAGCTCGACTACATAGCCTCACAGGCCGCAGCCGGCCACGCCTTTGTCATCGCCCCCGACTCGCCGCTCCCCATAGGCCGTGTAGAGATGGACCCCCGCAAGATGCAGCTCGTCTATGACACCGGCCGCCGCACCGCCCTCGCCATCCTCCCCCGCCTCAAAAAATTCCTCCGCGTCTGAGTGCGGAATCGTGAATTGCACGGAATATCATGTGTTGACAGTCAAAATGAAAAATATCCGTAAAAAAATTACGGCAGTCGGATTTATTCACTATATTTGTGCAACTAAACAATTGATTCAATATGCTCACCAGATTTGAAGTATCCAATTTTAAATGTTTTGATGAGGTGCTGAAATTTGACCTTTCAGCTCCAAGCAGTTACACATTTAATGCCGAATGTATAAGAAACGGCAATGTAAATTGCGCGATGGTCTATGGATACAACGGCTCAGGGAAATCAAATCTTGGATGGGCAATATTTGATATAATCGAGCATCTTACAGACCGGAAGCGTTTCGAAAAACCGTATAAGCACTATACCAATGCGGCCAACAGCTCCGCCGAGGCTTCGTTTCTCTATGAATTTTTGATCGGAGGGAAGAAAATCCGCTATGAGTATTGCAAGACGGATTACAAGACTCTGACCTCTGAGGCGCTTTGGATTGACGGGCGCCGGATGGTCCGCTTTGACCGCTGGGATGGCAACGAGACCTTCTGCTCTGACCTCAAAGGCACGGAATCGCTCAATAATGTGATCCGTGACCCGCAGTTGTCAGTTCTGAAATATATCAGAAACAACTCTTCGCTTGATGAGAACGCAGACAACAGAGCCTTCCTGGATCTCTTTTCATTTGTGGAGCGGATGCTCTTTTTCCGTTCGCTGGAAGACCGCACTTATATCGGGCTTCAGCAACATGACGGATCGCTCACCGACTATATCATAAACACTGACAAAGTCAAAGACTTTGAGGCCTTTCTGAATGAAGCCAATATAGACTGCCGGCTTGTTGTGGTCGATGTCATGGACAGCCAGGAACTTGCATTTGATTTTGGCGATAAGAAGATTCTGTTTCGTGACATCATGTCAACAGGCACAAGCGCACTGATGCTTTTCTATTGCTGGTATCAGCACATAATTTCATCAGAAGTGTCATTTGTGTTTATTGATGAGTTTGATGCGTTTTATCATCACGAACTTTCACGGCTGGTGGTGCGGAAACTCATTGATTCAGGAGTGCAGTTTGTGCTGACAACCCACAACACTTCGATAATGAGCAACGACCTGATGCGTCCTGACTGCTATTTCCTGATTTATAAGAGCCGCCTTCTGCCTCTGTCAAAATGCACGGAACGCGAACTGCGCGAGGCTCATAATATTGAAAAAATCTATAAATCAGGTGCATTCCATGTCAGATGATAAAGCGCGCCATCTCTTCATTTTCGAAGGAGGAAGAGCTGAAAACAAAATTTTTAAAAAGCTTGAGCAGAATTTTCTTGGCGGGAAATTCGGAATAAAGTGTGTCTATGATGCAGAGGTCTATCAGCTGTACCAGCAGTTGAAAGCCGATGATTTCGCGCTTGACATAGTAAATCTGCTCAAAGAACGGAACTCGATACTTGCCGAAGAGCTTAAAGATTATAACCGCGACAGCTTTGCCTATGTCTATCTCTTTTTCGATTATGACGGTCATTCGACTCTCGCTGATGACAGAAAGTTGATCGAGATGCTTGATTTTTTCGACAACGATACAGACAACGGATTGCTCTTTATAAGCTATCCGATGGTCGAGGCCTTGCGCCATTATCGTGATATGGAGAGTTTCAAAGATCTGACTGTCAAATGCAAGCGCGACAAATGTCCGTATGCTGATGACTGCGACAGCAAGGACAGTTGCCTGGAAGAACCTCATTATAAGAATTTTGTCCCGACAGACAGCAGACCGTCGTTGTCAAATATCAACGGTTATACATTTGAGGTCTGGAAAGAATTGGTCACAGCTCATCTCTGTAAGATGAACTATCTTGTCAATGACAGTTTCTCAATGCCGGAGACTGTCGTCGGGCAGCGGCAAGTATTTGATAGCCAGTTGGAGAAGCATATTTTGCACAGATGTCCTGAAGTTGCAGTCCTGAGTGCCTTTCCTCCATTTGTACTTGACTATTTCGGAGTGGAAAGGCTTATTTCCATGCTTAGATAAACACCCGGTCGTTGAACAGGTGGCCTTTGAGTGCCGCGAAGTGGCGCGAGGCGTCTTTGGAGCGCAGATAAGCGTCGATCGTGTCTGCGTGGCGGTGGTTGTGGAGGTCTGTGCCGAGAAAATCCACATAGCCTTTTTCGATCAGTTTTTCAGCCGCTTTTTTCTCTTTCTTGGTATAGCCTCCGGCAAGCGAAAGCACATTGATCTGAAACAGATTGCCGGCGCGGTGAAGCTCGTCGTAACGGTTGGGATGCTCCTCGAAGTAATAGAAGAAGCGTTCCGGGTGGGCGAGGATCGGGCGATAGCCTTTCAGCTTCAGGTCAAACAGAAACTGATCCAGTTGCCAAGGCTCCTGGATAAACGAATTCTCCACCAGAATGTAATTGTTGGGGTAAGGCGTGATATTTCCGGCGCCAAGCTGAGTGCGGAAATAGTCGTCGATACGGTTTTCCGACGAACGGCTCAGATCAATGCTGATCTCGCGCTTGGCGAGTTCGCTTTTCAGAGCGTCGAGAGCCGGATCGAGAGTCTCAGGCGTATTTTCAAAAGAGCTTTCCGTGATGTGAGGAGTGGCAATGATGCGGCTGATGCCCCATGACTTCATCCGTTCCACAAGTTCAACCGAAGTCTGCACATCGGGTGAGCCGTCATCGACCCCCGGAAGAATATGGCAGTGGATGTCTGTCGCAAACGGAAGGCATAATGGATCGCTTGATTTTGAAAGAAAACTGAAAAGGCCCATAGGTCATTCTTTAAACTACTCTTAATAATTTGCAAAGTTAAGCATAAGCGGTGAGAATAGCCCGATTCGGGTAGTTAAAATCTTATAAGTCCGCTATGCTCTCAGGGCTGAGATAGTCGGTCACCATGTAGTCAACACCGAGATTGCTGAGGCGTGAATATTCGTCGGGAGTGTTCACGGTCCACACATTTACCTTTACGCCGGCATCGTGATAGCGCCTTACGCAGTCGGCATCCACAAGATCGGCTCTGATCTGCACGTCAAGTCCGCGGGCTGTCGACCACTCGAACATCTCCTGCCACTTCGCATCGGCCTGATACTGCAGGCGTATGTCGGGATGGGTTGCCATCAGATATTCTATGTAGTCAGGTTCTGACGTGAGTATCACGCAGCTGCCCTCCATCCCTTTCTCTCTGATCAGACCTACAAGTGGCGAGAGATGACCGCAATCCTTTGTGTCTTTCGAAAAAGTCTTGAGATGCAGCAGAGGGGCTACGCCTTTTTCTTTGCATATGTCGAGAAACTCGCCTACCGTACATATCGTCGAGCCGGAATAAGTGGCACTGTCGCGCTGCTGACTGTAGGTCTCACTGCGCAGATCGGCTATTGTAGACGCCGCTATTTTCATGTGGCCGCCCAGTCGGTCGGTCTTGCCGTCATGTGAGGTGACGAACACCGAATCGGCTGTGGCCCTCACATGAGCCTCCATCATAGTGAACCCTCTGCGGGCGCCTTCGCTATATGCCTCAGCCGTATTCTCAACCGCATATCCGCATCCGCGCCGTCCTATCATCACCGGATCGGAGGCATTGACAGAAACTAAGGCTGACGAAGCAAGCAGGAGGGAAGCAATAATATTTTTCATGGGTTGTCTGGAGTTTTTAAGTCGGATTTCAGTATATAGTTATTTCAATGGGATCATACTCTTATGAAGGGGAGGAGGATGGAGTTGGAGGTGAGCCAGCGGGATTCGGGGATCACGTAAGCGCCGGAAGGGGAGATTTCGAGGTCGCCTGCAGAGATCAGCGGAATGGCCGTTGCCGTGAAAAAGTCGCGGACCGGCCGCCCGAAAAGCCGCTCAATTTCATCGGGGTGCAGCCCGTGGCGGGTGCGCAGGCGGGTGATCAGCAGGTCATTGAAACGGCTGTCGGCGCTTTCTTCCTCCGTGATACCGAAACCGCGGCCTCCGGCGGCTATATAGTCTTTAAGCGACGACGGGTTGAACGATCTTCTGAGTCCGTCAAACGAGTGTGCGCCCGGTCCGAGGCCTATGTAGGGCGAATTGTCCCAATAGGCCGAGTTGTGCACGGCCTCGCAGCCCGGAAGCGCGAAATTTGAAATTTCATAGTGGACATATCCGGCCCTGCGGGTCATGTCACACAGAGCCTCATACATCGCCTCGGCCATATCATCGTCAGCTTCGGTGACCGTCCCTTTTCGGCGCATCGCGTCCAGGCGGGTGCCCGGTTCATATGACAGCAGATAGGCCGAGATATGTTCCGGCCGGAAACTGATCAGCCGCTCAAGAGACCTGCGCCATGATCCGGCCGTTTGTCCGGGAAGTCCGTAGATGAGGTCGCAGCTGAGATTACCGATGCCGCCACGGCGCAGGCAGTCGATAGCCTCCGCCGCACGGGCCGCACTGTGGCGGCGCCCTACGGTGGCAAGTTCGTCATCGCAAAACGACTGGATTCCCATGCTCACGCGCCTGAACGGAGTCTCGCCGCAGATGAATCTCACCCAGTCATCTGTCACATCCTCAGGGTTTGCCTCTATCGTAGCCTCGCGCAGATTCTCGGTCGGCAGAGCCTCAAGCAGCCGCCGGAGCAGTTCGGCCGGAAGCGACGACGGGGTGCCGCCGCCGAAGTATAGCGTATCGACCGGCTCGCTGAGTCCGGCTGACCGTTCACGCCACTCGCCGACGGCCGCATCGACAAAGGCCTCCATCCACTCGCGGCGTGGAGTTGAATAGAAATCGCAGTAAGCGCATTTGGCATGGCAGAATGGTATGTGGACATATAGTTTCATAGACGGTATGCGTGTGTAGGGGATAGCTGTGAGGCGCTCAGATCATTGCGGGTTCCTGCGGCAGATGGCCTTGAAACTGCAGAACGTGCAGCTGTCTTCCTTGAGTGCCTGCGTAAACGGTATGTCGGGGTTGAAGATCTCGGCGATAGTCGAGCGGAAGCGCTCCATGAACTCCTTGTTGACCAAGCGGTAGTCTTCAAGCGCCTCGCCTGAATATTTCAGAGGGGTCAGGCCCGAAGTGGAGAGAGTGCGGAAGGGATAGATCTGAGGTCTGATGGCTCCGTCATATCCTATCTGCTGCGCATAGGCGTTGCAGTAGAACAGCAGCTGGAGTATGGCCTTGCGGCGGTCTTTCATCTCCGGATCGAAAAGCTCGTCCATATCTTTGAAGTCAGTCAGATCGCCGCCGGTCTTGTAGTCGACTATGCGGAGCAGACCCAGACCCTCGCCGTAGCGGCCTGAGGGATAGATGCGGTCTATGCGGTCGATGATCTGATAGATGTTGACGCTCAGAGAGTCGGTGATGCGCATGGTGCCTCTGACCTTGTGCTCGCCGTCAATGAAGTCAAAGGGCGCGATTTCTTTTTCCGCGCGGAACATCAGTATAAGAAAATGTTTCATCACGCGGGCCAGCACCTTGCATTCGCCCACAAGCGGAGTGCGGTCGCCGGCCGGATAGCGGTTGTATTTTTCGTTGATCAGCTCCGTGATCACCGTGTCGAGCCTGATTTCGTCCTTGATGAAAGAGTCGAGGATCTCAGAGGTGATCTTCACCTCGTGGCGCGGGCCGCGCAGCTCCTTGTAGAGCCTTTCGGCCGCGGCGTGCATGATGTCGCCGTAGGTTCCGGAGTCCATATAGTCCATCACCTCCTCGTCAAGGTCAAGCCCGCAGACCCTTTTCAGATAGAACGACAGCGGGCAGTTGATATAGCCGTTGATCGACGATGCCGAAAGTGTTTTTCCGCCTCCGGTGGTAAATTCTTTCAGTTTGGCCATTATCTCAGGCGTTTTCTCCACGGTCAGTCCGACCTCCTCGGTGATTACGCTTGAGAATGACGCCAGGTCATGGTCCACCTCGCATTCCGGGAAAAGATAGAGCAGCTGGGCTATGTAGCGTGATATCTCACTGTTCTTGCCGCTGAGAGTGCGGGCGTCATAGAAGAGCCTCACGTTGGTGGCGCGGGAGATCAAGCGGTAGAACGAATAGGCGAAGATCGACTCCTGCAGCTCTGTGGTGGCCATGCCGTAGCTGCGCCGCAGCGAGTCGGGGATGAACGAGCGCGAATACTGTTTCCGGGGGAAGACTCTCTCGTTCATTGACAGTATGATGAGGTTGTCGAAGTCAAGCGCGCGGGTCTCCAGCACACCCATCACCTGCAGGCCTTTCAGCGGCTCGCCGGTGAAGCGGATGCTGGCCGATGAGATGGTGGATTGCAGCAGCTGAATGAAGGTGGTGTCCTTCATGCTTATCTTCCAGTTGCGGCAGGCGCGGCGTATGTTTTCAAGCTCGATCAGATAGGTGTCGAGAAAATAATTCTCGATCATCCTCTCCTTGTCGCCTGCGGTGAACTCGCGCAGAGTGCTTGCGAGCCTGAAGAAATAGCCGTGGACTTCGTCTATGCCGTTGGTGTCGGTCACCGGAGTGAAAATGAAAGCCAGTGCCGGAGCTGTCTCGGCAATCAGAGTGGCGCTGACCATGTAGAGACGGCGTTCCACCATCAGGCGCAGCAGCGCATTGCAGGCTTCCGGGGCATAGCTTTGGAGCATGGGGTGGGTGAGCACAGCCCGCATGTCTTCATAGAAAAAGCTCCACTCGCCGCGGGAGCGGGAACTCCGGAGATGAAGATTGACGATGGCCGACATGAGCGATGCCACCGCGGTGTTTTTAAGCGGGAAACCCATCGTGACGTTCAGGGCGCTGATGGCAGGTGGCACGGCATGGACCATCGGGATGAAAAGACTCTCGTCAGGCAGCACCACGGCCGTATCTATCGCATCGTCTGTGTCAGGCACAGCCCCTGAGGCTATCCACTGTTCAAGCTGCTGCCCGGCAAGCTTGGTCTGCCCGAATGCGCTCGGCACACCGGTGATATGTATTTTCGGGAATCCTGGATTTTCAGGATATAGTTCGCCAAGGTCATAGAGCGAAGGGAAGCAGCCCACGTTCTGCTGCATGAAAAGCGATGCGCGGTTTCCCTTTGCGCTGAAAGCCGGCGAGGCCATGTCCCAGTAGAAGTCGGCACATCCGCGCGCCTGCAGCTTTTCGAAAATCTTGATCTCTGAAAGCGTCAGCACATTGAATCCCACAAAGATGTAGCGGCTGAAGGGCAGCTTGCGGTCACTGCCTTTGCTCAGAAGGTTGACGGCGTTGCGGGCAAACATGCCGCGGGTGGCCATGCCGTTGTCAAGCAGGCGTTTGTGGAAGCGCCCGAAAAGTTCGTCAAGCACCTCCCACAGTTGCAGAAATTTGTTTTCGAGCGGAGTGGGGGTGGAGTGGATGTGGTTCCAGAATTCATCGGGGCTGGAGTGGACGAATTTCTCGCCCCAGTAGCGGTTGATGATCTCGGTCTGCTCCTCGGTCAGATAGTTGGCGCTCACCTCGCGGAAGCGCTGGAGGTTGACAAAGAGCTTGTGGGGATCGACCAGATAGAGGTCCACATCATTGAAATCGTTAAGCAGCATTTCGCCCCAGAAGAGGAAACGGTCGAAGTCAGCTACGTTCTCGCCGCTCAGTTCGCGGTATTCATTGTAAAGAATGAAGAGCTGGTCAAGGCGCGGAGCTTCGGTCAGTGCCGAAAAACTGCGCGTCACCTCTGCGATGGTGGCTATCTCAGGCATCAGGAAGGGCTTACCTGCGGCTTCGAGTGCAAGATAGTGGGTGAAGAAGACACCGCTTCGCTTGTTTGGAAACACGAAGCAATAGTCCTGGAGATTGCCGAGTTCATTGGCCGCATAGGCCCCGGCCACTTGGCGGAGGAAGGGGATCATTGGCTTTCACATTTGGTTTTAAGAGGTTGTTTAAAAACAATAGTTAAAATCTGAGCGAAAGTTTTGAGGTGGATATGGCTCTGAATCGAAGGAGCATAGCGAGCTATGTGACTGAGATGAAGAGCCATAGGCGCCCAAAACTTTCGCAGGCGAGGGTATTGTCTTTTTTCCTTTTAGTAATTTCATGTTTGAGAATTTTTTAAGTTACCTGAGCCTTGGTGTCTCTTTTGCTAAATTGTTGAAATTCGTCAGTCACATAGCTCGCTATGCTCCTTCCTCATTTGCAACAATTTATCTAAAAGATACACCACTCAGATTTTAACTCTTGTTTTTAAACAACCTCTAAACAACCTCAAAACCTCTTAAGGCGAGTAGGGTGGAGTGATGGTGAATGTGGGGGTGAGACTGCTGTATTGTGTGAGCTGAGGCCGGGCTGCCCGGCTGTCAGAAATTCTTGATCAGGATGATCATTTTTATAGCGAAGTCGAAATTAACTATCTTGCCGTTTGCATTTCCGGCAATGTCAGAAGCCGCCCGGTTCATTTCGGCGATGATGCGCTCGGCATTGTTCTCGGTGATGAAGCGGGCGAAGTTCTTGCTGAACTGGGCCTCGTTGCGGTTGAGATAGAGAAGATCGGGGATATTGAAGTTGTAGACGAAATTCTCGCGGATGAGGCGCTGGGAGTAGTCATAGAACTTCACCACCTGCTCTCTGCCGAGGGCCGCCACATCGACGCTCCACTCCTTCAGGCCTTTGACGTCGCGCTGGTAGGCCAGGCGCATGAGTCTTACAAAGAGATCGAAAAACATCCGGCTCACGCTTGTGGCGTCCATAGCGCGCAGAGCGCTGTTGACATCGCCGGCGGCTATGTGGGCCATCGAGAGTGCGTCCTGCGGATCTATGGCCAGATTTTCAGTCAGATAGCGGGCCACTGTCTCATCGCTCAGACGCTTCATCTCTATCGGGCGGCACCGAGAGTAGATGGTAGGGAGGATGGCGGCCGCATTGTCAGAGACGAGTATGAAAATCGTATCGGCAAAAGGTTCCTCGATCAGTTTCAGCAGTTTGTTGGCGGTCTGCTCGTTCATCTTTTCGGGAAGCCAGATGATCACGGTCTTGTAGCGCGAGAGGGTGGTGGTGACGGCAAGACGCTGCTCAAGAGCCTCGCTTTCTGAAACGTAGATCGCCGGCTGGGCGTTTTTCTTTTCGAAATATCCTGTCCAGCGGTCGAAATCCATGAAAGGACTCGCGCTGACAAATTCCTTGAACTCCGACATATAGTCGTCAGATACCGGAGCTTTCAGCTTTTCGGTCTTGACCACCGGAAACACATATATGCTGTCGACATGGTTGAAGCTTTCATGCTGAAGGCATGACGGGCAGCAGCCGCAAGGCTCGCCGTCGGGCGTGGGTGACTGGCAGTGGACAAACTGGGAGAACGTGCGGGCAAGCATGAACTTCCCTATGCCTGCCGGACCGTGGAGAAGCAGCGCGTGGGGAATGCGGCCGTCGGCCACCATGTCACGCAGCTGCCGCTTGACATTTTCATGTGATGGAATCTGACTGAACTTCATGGTAATGCAAATTTAGCATAAAATCATGAGATTTTAGACATTCTCATGAACCGCCGGGGTAAAATCTCGCGTTTTTATGCTAAATTTGCATCTGTTATGCTTGACATGTTGAAATTTTCGCGCAAGCCATATAAACTCGGACTCGTCCTCAGTGGAGGGGGAGCCCGCGGTTTTGCCCATGCCGGTGCCCTCAAGGCTCTTGAGGATGTCGGCATAAAGCCCGACATTGTTGCCGGTGTGAGTGCCGGCTCGGTTGTCACGGTGATGTATGCTTCAGGATTGGCTCCTGAAGAGATCGTCAAAGTGTTCAGCGATGCCAAGTTCAGCGACTTCGCTGAGTTAGGTGTGCCGCGTGACGGCTTCTTCTCGATGGACGGCTTCAAGAAGTTCCTGCGCAGGCAGGTGCGCTATGAGAATATCGAGGATCTGCCTCTGCCGGCGGTGGTCTGCGCCACGGATCTTGACAACAACCGCCCTGTGGCATTCACGGAAGGTACACTCGTGGACTGTGTGGCGGCTTCGTGCAGCATCCCTATCATTTTCAAGCCTGTAAGAATCAAAGGCGTCACCTACGTCGACGGCGGAGTGCTCGCCAATCTGCCTGCCTGGGCGCTCAGAGACAAGTGCAAATATCTCATCGGCATCAACTGCAGCCCGATGCCATCGCGCGGCAAGCCGAAGTCTCTGATGGACATTGCCCACCGCACCTATGATCTGCTTGTCAAAAACAATTCGCAGGCTCAGATGGAGCTTTGCGACCTTGCCATAACTATCGACGATGTGGCATCCTACAAAGTGTTTAACCTCAAAGAAATAACCCGTGTGTTCCGCTCAGGCTACGACAATACGCTCCAGGCTCTCCTGGATGCGGGATTCACCCTGCGCGGCGAACGGCGTAAGAAAAAATGAAACCATCCATAATGGACAGAAAACCCATCATTTATCAGCTCTTACCAAGACTTTTTACAAACGCTAACCGTAACTGCGTGCCCGGAGGCACATATCAGCAGAACGGTTCAGGCAAGTTCAACGACATAAATGAAGCCGTGCTTTCAGGCATCAAGGAACTCGGTGCCACCCACGTGTGGTACACCGGTGTGATCGAACATGCAACCCGGACCGACTACAGCAGCGAGGGTATAAGCCCCGACAATCCCCACGTGGTCAAAGGCCAGGCCGGCTCCCCCTACGCAATCAAGGACTACTATGACGTCGACCCTGATCTTGCTGTCAACGTCGGCAAGCGAATGGAAGAATTCGAGGCACTCGTGGCGCGCACCCATGATGCCGGTCTCGACGTGATCATAGACTTTGTCCCGAACCACACTGCCCGCTGCTATCACAGCGACGTGAAACCGGCCGGAATCAAAGATCTCGGCGAGGACGACAATACAGATATGTTCTTCGAGCCGAACAACAACTATTATTATATAACCCGTCAGCTTTTCGCTCCGTCGGTCGACATGGGCAGCGGAAAGAAAGCCTATATCGAATTCCCGGCCAAGGCTACGGGCGATGACTGCTTCTCGGCCTTCCCCGGTGTCAACAACTGGTATGACACCGTCAAACTGAACTACGGCCGCGATCCCGGCAACTGGAGCACCCACTATTCGCCCATCCCTGACACCTGGATGAAGATGCTCCACATTCTGCGCTTCTGGGCCTCGAAAGGGGTCGATGCGTTCCGCTGCGACATGGTCCACATGGTGCCGCTGGAATTCTGGCAGTGGGCCATCCCCAATGTCAAGGACCGCTATCCGCACGTGAAATTCATAGCCGAGCTTTATGACATCCATATCTACCGCGATTTCATCGAAAAGGGCGGTTTCGACTATCTCTATGACAAGGTGAACCTCTACGATACGCTGCGGGCCATCCAGTGTCACAACCATTCGGCTGCCACAATCACCAATTGCTGGCAGACGGTCGAGGGAATTTCCCAGCACATGCTCAACTTCCTTGAGAACCATGACGAGCAGCGGTTCGGCTCCAAGTTCTATGCCGGCGACCCCGGCAAGGTAATTCCGTCGCTGGTGGTAAGCTCCATGATCTCTACCGGCCCGATGATGATCTATGCCGGCCAGGAACTCGGAGAGCAGGCCACAGACAGCGAGGGCTTCAGCGGTTATGACGGCCGCACCACTATTTTTGACTACTGGAGTGTCGGCACTCTGCGCCGGTGGTATAACGACGGCAAGCCCGGCGGCGCGCTGCTGACTCCGCGTGAGCGCTGGCTGCGTTCAAAATATTGCACCATCCTCAACATATGCAACCGCGAGAGAGCCATCTCCGAGGGCCGTTTCTTCGACCTGATGTATGTCAACTATCAGAACCCCACTCTCAATCCTCACCGCCAGTATGCCTTCATACGCCACTGCGACGGCGAGACTCTTGTGATCGCCGTGAACTTCTCTGCTGATTCCTGTGATCTCGGCATCAACATTCCGCGCCATGCGTTCGAAATGTTCGGCATACCTGAAGGCGAGGCTGTGGCCACAGAGCTCATAACCCGCGAGCAGGACACCAAGCAGTTGAGCAGCACCGAGCCTTTCCGCACGATGGTGCCGCCTTATGACGCCGTGGTCTGGAAAATCCGCCACCGTCAGATCAGACAGAAAGCCAAGAAGTGATCAATCCGCAACCACTCTGTTGCGGTCAGGAAAATAGAGAAAGGGGAAACGTCCGTTACCGGTCGTTTCCCCTTTCTCATTTGTCATTAAGAGTGTGTTTACTTTTGACTTCATAAAGTTAAAAGTAAACACACTCTAAGATGCATCTCTAATAGTCCAACAATATCGGAACCCGATGTTCTTCCGCAAAGCGGACTGCCTGGTAGAGCATCGAGTAGGCGCATTGAGCCAGATCTTCGGTGCGATAGATTTCTTTGGGCGTTTTGTTAGTACGACGGATGAATCCTAAAAGGAGTTTCGGTTCTTTGGTTTTTACCGGGACATAATATTTGTCGTTTCGCCAGGTGAGTATGGTAGCCTCATCGGCATTCCACAGTTGCCGGTTCAGATCTTCCAATTCCTTTTTCAGAAGAGAGACCGTGGAGATCGAGCCTTCATTGCCTGTAGGGTATGCCGCTATAAAAATGGCATTGTCAGGAATGGGCAGCCAGAGATCTACATTATAAAGCAATGAGTTGACTATTTTTTTCGACATGGCTTCCTTGACTATAGGGTCATCAAGTGCGTCCCATCTGTTTTCCACATATTCCGGCAACGGGCGATTCAGAGACTGGCAGGCCTGCAACAACATCAGTGCGCCGAATGCTTCCCAATCCGGTTTGTCGGTATAGTAAGCGCATTCGCTTGTCTCGTCCCATAATGGCGAAGGGAGAGGCTGGTCGATGCCGGTGGCGATATTGTCAATCCATCGTGTGACCGTTTCTCTTATCTGATCAATTTCCGACGGATCTTCAACCGGTTTCATTTCATTGCCTGAACCGTCTGTCATTACGCATTTCTGTCCGTTTTCCTCAGACATCTGCTGGACGATGGTTTTCCAGTTGCGGCTGTAGTAGCGGGTCAGTTTTCCTGAATAGATATCTAAGCCCATATAGTGAGAATGTTTTATTTAACTACCACGCGGCGGATGTCGGTGAGGTTGGAGACGATGTAGAAGCCGGGTGTGAGCGGAAGTGTGGCGCTTCCGCTGACTGTGCGGTCAGCGAGGATCATGCCTTCGAGATTGTAGACGATGAAGCGGGAGGCTTCGCCGTGGTTCTCGATGACGAGTGAGCCGCCGAGCGAGTAGGCTTCCCAGGTCTGGATGTCATCGACTATCTCGATGGCAGACTGGCCTGCATAGTCGGTCACGGTGAGGTTGTCGATGTTCACGCGCTCGCCGGAGGTCTGGCGCAGACGGATGAGATTGTCGCCTTTGACGTTGACCGGGAAGGTGAATTCCGTGTAAGCCGATGAGCTTATTTCGGCTTTGCCTGCGCTCTGCCATGTCTGGCCGCTGTCAGCCGAGTATTCCACTTCGATGGCTGCGTCATCATCGGTGCCGAAGAGTTTGGCCTGGAAGCTTATGGTGCCGATGCCGGCAGGCTTGGCTGATGCGGTGGTGATGGAGCTTGATGTGGTTTTGCCGAAGCGCACGGCGCCTGTTTTGTCAATGCCTTCCGATGCGCTGAAGAGCACATCTTTGCAGTTCCATGTGGTGGCCGAGCCCTTGTAGACGTGGTTTCCGTAAGAGGTGCTTCCGGTGGGGTTGAATGTCTCGATGAATGTCGGTACCGAGGGATCGGTCACGATGGCTTCCACCATCGAGTCGTCGGTGGAATAGCTTCCGGCAGTGGCGGTGATGAACGTTTCGTAGTGTCCGGCAGGGCTTGCGGCGATGCGGATGTAGAAGCGGTCTTCCATCGGGCTGAGGATCAGGGTGCGGGCCCATTCGGCCTTGTCGGTCGAGAGTTCGAAGGGACTGCTTACCGAGAGGGTGATTTCAGAGTCGATGTTTTCGGTCTCAAGCCAGAATTCCTCGCAGTCAGAGGGCTCGCCGGGCATTGCTGTGAGCACCACGCGGCTGTCGGAGCCGTAGTGCATGATGTCAATTGACGGCTGGGGCACGGCGGTGGTCACGGTCACGATGTTTGATTTCATTGTGGCCGATGAGAGCTGATAGGTATAGGTGGTGCCCGGTTCGAGGCCGCTCACAATGTGGCGACCGTCATCTGCGCGCACGGTCACGGGGTAGCCGCTGATCGGGGTGCCGTTGAGGCAGACGGTCAGAGTATAGTCCGAGTCTCCTGCAAGACCTGTCCAGCAGGCGGTGAAAGAGTCTTCGGTCACATAGGCCGCCTCATGGGCCGGGATGCCGTTGATGGCGCTGGCTGTGAGGTTGACTTTTGTCACGAGTGATCCGGAAGTGAGTGTCAGGACCGCAGTGGCATTTTTGGCTGTCGAGGAGCGGAAGGTGACAGTGACTGTGGCTGCCGATCCGTTGATTTCGGATGCCGGAACTGATGTGCGCGAGAGCGAGAAATCGGTCGAGCTGACGGCCAGGCTGACAGCCGATGTGAGGTTCATGCCTTCGATTCTCACCGGCACCTGCAGGGGATAGTTGACGGCTGTGACTCCGAAGTTGACGGTCGAGCCGTCAAGCGGAAGATTGATCACCGGCTGCATGGTGGCCGATGAGTGCCAGCCTTCGGTTTTCTTGTCACCCCAGACGTGTTCGGCAAGATCGGGGTAGTCGATGAAGGGGTTGCGGTTGCCCTGATATTTGCTGACGGCTTCGTTGCGGGCTATTTCTTTCTGGCTGACCGGGTCCTGGCGATGCCATTTGAGAAGCAGATTGACGGCCCAGGCATCGAATACCGGATAGCTGTTCTGGTCGAGCATGGCTTTTGCTTCAGAGGCATCCCAGGAGGCGATGCGGTCGTTGTAGGCCGCGGCCATATAGAAATAGGTACGCGCGAAGTCACCTTTGTATTCATCGACCGGCTCGAATACAGTGCCGGAATAGCCGGGGAAGGTTGAGGCTCCGAGCTTGCCGAGAGGCTTGACTCCGTTGGCGGCGGCAATAGAAGAGCCGTTGGCGCATTCGCCGTAGGGATGGTTGCTGCGCTGTCCGTTGACCTTGCCGTCAGTAGGGTAGATGTGGAAAGCATCGGAATACATCGGGGTTGCGTCTTCAAACCAGCTTTTCGGCATGGAGTGTTCGCGGTTGTAGCAGTCGCCTACTTTCGAGTAGTTGCCGCATTGTTCTTTGCGGTAGGTCCAGCGTTTGGTCGAATACATGTCCCAGACCTTTCCGTTTTCGTCAAGGTCAGAGGAGCCGTAGACATCCCACAGGCCGCTGTAGCCTACGTTGGTATGCGGGCCCACAACTTTGCACAGGGCTGACAGAAGATCAGCTGCTTTTTTGCCTTCGCAGCTTTTGTAATAGTCGGAGGGAGCAGCCCCCCAAAGAACTGCCGCCATCAGGAATGGCGGCAGCAGTGAGAACAGACGTTTCATAGATGTCATATGAAGTCTTTATGTTTTGATGTCGGGTTATTTTCGGATAACTGAAATTTATTTCAATGTGCGATATTGTTTCGAGTAGCGGAGCACCTGGGGGAGATAGTCTTCGTCGTAGCTGATAGTCACGTCGGTGATGTTGCCGTCTTTGTCGGTGACAGGGGTGTAGACGGGGTTGACGAAGCCCTTGTAAGGTGCGATGTTGAGTTTGGCGTAGCGTTCGAGCACTTCCTTGTGGAGGGCGGGATCGACTTTGACACCGTAGTTCTCCACGAGGTCGCGTCCGGCCTGGTAGTCGCCTTCGCTCTTGATGCGCTGCACTTCGCCGAGAAGCTGGCCGAAGAGTTCGCGGAGTTTGGCGTAGTCGTTGATCTTGATGAAGGTCTTGCCGTCGCGTTTCACCATTTCGATCACGTTGTCGGGCTTGCCTTTTTCATAGCCCCAGGCAGAGATAAGCTGGCGGTTGCGCATGTGGGCTTCCTCTACGTCTTTTCCGGGTTCGATACGCATGAGCTGAGTCATGAGGCCGTTGAGGATGTATTTGTAGTACTCGGCCTTGTAGGCATCGGGGTTGTCGAGCAGACCGAGCTCAAGGAGCTTCGGATCGGCGAGGTAGTAGAGGGCGAAGAGGTCGGCGCGGGCTTCCTCAAGGGTTGATCCGTGGGCTTTCAGCGCGTCGGGGTCTACACCGGGCAGCAGGCGTCCGGAGGCATGACCGAGGCATTCGTGGAGGTCGGTGTGGAGATTGTCAGTGATGAAGAGGTATTTGTCGAGAAGGTCGGATGTCTCCTTGTCGATCACGAATTCTTCGTTGAAGCCGTTGCCGTGCGATGCCTGGTCATATGCCTCGGTGATGTTTTCGAGGGTTACAGACTTCGAACCGTGGGCGGCGCGAATCCAGTTGGCGTTCGGAAGGTTGATGCCGATGGGAGTGGCGGGGTAAGCGTCGCCGGCGAGGATTGCGGCTGTGATCACCTTGGCGCTGACTCCTTTCACTTCGTCTTTGCGGAAACGGGGATCAACTGGCGAGTGCTGCTCGAACCATTCGGCGTTGCCTGAGATTACTTCGGTGCGGTGAGAGGCTTCTTGATTCTTGAAGTTGACTATTGATTCATATGCGCCGGTCATTCCGAGGGGGTCGCCGTAGCTTTCAATGAATCCGTTGATGAAGTCGACCTGCGAGGCGGTGTCTTCAACCCAGGCTATAGAGTATTCGTCGAAGGTCTTCAGATTGCCGGTGCGGTAATATTCGATAAGCTTGTTGATGATGGCGCGCTGAGAGTCGTTTTCGGCATATTCGGCTGCTTTACCGAGAAGATCTACTATTTTTGAGATGGATTCGGAATAGAGACCGCCCACCTTGTAGACCTGCTCTACCACTTTGCCGTCCTGCTTTGTGAGGCGTGCGTTCAGGCCCCATGAAACGGGGGTGGCGTCGGTGGTGTCTTTAAGAGCGTTGTAGTAATTCTCGACTTCGGGCTGCGAGATGTTTTCGTAGAGATTGTTGGCCGATGTGAGGATGAGGTCCTGGCCTTCGGCCTGGTTGACGCGCTTGGGCATCACAGTGGGGTCGAAAATGACGGTCAGGAGTGTCTCCAGATCTTCGGGCTGCCGGTCGGCGGGAAGTTTTGCCGCCCGGTCGGCGAGGAATTCGCGGCTGAACACGGGGGTGAACTTGTCCATCGAATAGTGGTGATGGATGCCGTTGGCAAACTCGATCTGCTTCAGATAGAGTTCGAGGCCTTTGAATTCGTCGCTCTCGCGGTCGCCGTCGAAGTTGGTGTAGACGTTTTCGATGAGGTCGCGGATGGCGAGGTTGTATTTACCGTTCTGATCCCAGAGAATGTCGCGGCCGGTGATGGCTGCCTCGGTCAGATAGTAGATGAGGATGCGCTGCTGAGGGGTCAGATTCTCAAAATCGGGCACTTTGTAGCGAAGCACCTCGATGTCGGCGAAACGGTCGACTGTGTAGTCGAAATCGTCAGCCGTTTCCTGTGCGGTCTTTGAACCGCAGGCTGTGATTGCCATTGCTGCCATTGCAGGAACAATAAATTTGGTTAATGACATGGTTATGAGATTGGTTATGAGAATGGTATTTGATGTTCTGTCAGTCGTTACGGACCATCTTCTTACTCGACATAGAGCACGAGTCCTTTGAGATATTCGCCTTCGGGGTGGTAGATGTTGACCGGATGGTCGGCCGGCTGGGTGAGCTGATGGAGAATGCGCACACGGCGACCTGACATGGCGGCCGCGGTGAAGACGGCCAGGCGGAACTGCTCTTTGCTGATGGCCTGCGAGCAGGAGAAGGTGAAGAGCACTCCTCCGGGAGCGATTTTCTCGAAGGCGGCGGCGTTGAGCCTGCGGTAGCCTATCATTGCGTTGCGGATTGCGCTGCGGTGTTTGGCGAAGGCGGGCGGGTCGAGGATGATGAGGTCATAGGCTCCTTTCTCAACCTTTGCAAGGTATTTGAAGGCGTCTTCGGCAAATGATTTGTGGCGGGTGTCGCCGGGGAAGTTCAGCTCGATGTTGGCATCGGTGAGGGTGATGGCCTTGGCCGAGCTGTCGACGGAGTGGACCAGTTCGGCGCCGCCGCGCATCGAGTAGACCGAGAAGCCGCCTGTGTAGCAGAACATGTTGAGCACTCTGGCTCCAGCGCTGTATTTCTGCAGCAGCGAGCGGTTGTCGCGCTGGTCTACGAAGAAGCCGGTTTTCTGCCCCTTGAGCCAGTCGATGTTGAATTTCAGACCGTTTTCAATTGCGATATTGGTGTTGTAGCCACCTATTATATAATCGTTGACCGGATCGAGGCGGGCTTTGAAGGGGAGGGTTGTCTCTGATTTGTAGTAGACGTTCTTGATTCCGGCATCGGGCAGGCGGGTCAGTTCTTCGGCTATGGTCTGGCGGGCGTAGTGCATACCTGGGCTGTGGGCCTGGAGCACGGCTGTGTCTCCATAGATGTCTACAACGCATCCGGGCAGGAAGTCGCCTTCGCCATGAACCAGACGGAAGGTGGAGTTGTCGGGGCGGATCAGGCCGAGGCGCCGGCGCAGGTCCCAGGCGTGGCGCAGACGCGAGGCATAGAAGTTGCCGTCGATTGCCGAGTCGGTGTTTTCGAGCATACGCACGGCTATGGAGCCGATCTCATAGTGGCCTGTTCCGAGACAGCGTCCGTCAGAGGCCTCTACTCTTACGGTCTCGCCTTCTTCAAGACCGTCGGGCAGGCTGGCGATGGCACCTGAAAACACCCACGGGTGGAAGCGCAGGAGCGATTCTTCTTTTCCGCGCTTGAGGATTATGGTTTTAAGCTGTGATGATGACATATTGACAGTTTATAACAGAGTGTGGGAGCGGGGGGGGAGAGGGGCCGGGCTATTTGAAGAACGCCCGGAATATATCGTTGCCGTTGGCGTAGAGCAGCAGCAGAAGCAGGAAGGCCATGCCGATGTACTGGGCCACGATCAGCACCTTTTCCGGAGCCTGCCTGCGGGTGATGATCTCGTAGAGGAGGAACATGACGTGTCCGCCATCGAGTCCGGGAATGGGAATGATGTTCATGAAGGCGAGCGCCACGGAAAGGAAGGCCGTGATTTCCCAGAAGCTGAGCCAGTTCCAGCGTTCGGGAAACATGTTGCCGATTGCGCCGAAACCTCCGAGGCTCTCGGCTCCCTCCTGCGAGAAGACGTGCTTCATCGAGCTGACATAGTTTGTGAGGGTTGTGGTGCCGATTTCCCAGCCTTTGGGGAATGACTGGAAGAAGTTGTAGTCAATGGTCACGGGGGTGTAGACGGCGGTGATGGGTCTGAGCTGGAAGCCGAGTTTGCCGTGTTCGTTGGGAGTGACGGGCAGACGCAGGGTCTTGCCGTCGCGCTCCACGGTCACTGTGGTCTCTTTTCCGGCATGGCTGACAAGGGCCGGGGTGAGTTCGGTGAACGAGGGGGTGGCTGTCGAGTCAACGGCTATGATGTGGTCACCTTCTTTCAGGCCGGCCTTTGCGGCGGCCTCGCCGGGCACGATTCGGTCTATGTAGACCGGCAGGCGGTAGGCCAGGAAGCCCTTGTCTTCGTTGAGACGGAAGATGAAGTCATCGGGGATGGTGATGTCGACAGTGTCGCGGTGGTTGCGGATCACTGTGACCACGTCGGCGTCGGCCATGTGGTAGGGATAGTCACCCTTCGATGCATCGAGCAGACGGCCGTCGGCCTTGTAGGGTATGTCGCCGTTGCGGAATCCCACTTTCTGGGCTGCGGGAGCGAAGTCGAAGCCTTCGGTAGCAGCCTCGAACGGTATGTACTGCGATCCCCAGTGCATGGCAATGCCGGCATAGATCAGAATAGCGAGTATGAAGTTGAAGAGCACACCGCCGAGCATCACCAGCAGTCTCTGCCAGGCCGGTTTGGTGCGGAATTCCCAGGGTTTGGGCTCCTGCTTCATCTGCTCGGTGTCCATCGACTCGTCGATCATGCCTGAGATCTTGCAGTAGCCTCCGAGCGGGAGCCAGCCAATGCCGTATTCAGTGTCGCGCCATGAGCTTTTGTCAGGGTCGGCACCCTCTTTGGCTTTGGGTTTCCACTTGAACAGCGAGAAGTAGGGGTCGAAAAACATGTAGAATTTTTCGACTCTGATGCCGAAAATGCGGGCGAAAATGAAGTGGCCGAATTCGTGGATGATCACGAGGAAGGCCAGGGCCACTATGAGCTGGAGGGCTTTTATAAGGAATGTTTCCATAAGAATTGTCAGTGTTGCTTATGATGTTGCTTTTTACAACCTCTTTATTTGCGGGTCAGATTTTCTTCAGTGAATTTGATGGTGGCGTGATGTGTGGCCACATAGTCGTCGAGCGACGGACATGCAATGAAGTCGATGGCCTCAAGCGCCTCGGTGATGCTGCTGTAGATGGCCGGGAAGGAGATGCGTCCGTCAAGGAAGGCGCGCACTGCCACTTCGTTGGCGGCGTTGATGATGCAGGCCGTGTTTCCGCCGCGGCTGAGGGCATAGGGTGCGAGGGTCAGGCAGGGAAATTTTTCGGCATCGGGCTTCTCGAAAGTCAGCGTTGAATAATCGGCAAGACTAAGCGGGCGTTCCGACGAGGGCAGGCGCGAGGCATCGCCGAGAGCATATCGGATAGGCAGGCGCATGTCAGGAATTCCGAGCTGGGCTTTGACGGCACCGTCGATAAACTCGACCATCGAGTGGATGATTGACTGCGGATGCACCACGGCCTCGATTCTCTCCGGCTCGATGTCGAAAAGCCAGCGGGCCTCGATGATCTCAAAGGCCTTGTTGAGCATGGTGGCCGAGTCGATGGTTATCTTGGCTCCCATCTGCCAGCGCGGGTGCAGCAGAGCCTCGCGGGCGGTCATCCGGGCTATGCGTTCGCTGTCCATTGTGCGGAACGGGCCGCCCGATGCGGTGATGATCAGTTTGTTGACCGAGCCTTTTTCCTCGCCGACCAGACACTGGTAGATGGCCGAGTGCTCAGAGTCAACGGGTATCACTTTTGACTTTGACTCGGCCAGAAGGCGGCTGACCAGTTCGCCGGCCACCACGAGAGTCTCCTTGTTGGCCAGGGCTATTTCCTTGCCTGAGCGGATGGCGCGGACGGTGGGGAGAAGGCCGCTGTAGCCCACGGTGGCGGTCACCACCGTGTCGAAATCGTCGCGCTCCATCGCATCGGCTATTGCCGCGGCGCCGGCTGCGGTCTCTATGCCTAAGGGGGAGAGAGCTTCGTGCAGACGGGCATATTTCGACTCATCGGCTATGATAGCCAGGGCCGGACGGTGGACCCGCGCCTGCTCTATCAGCTCATCGACCTTCGAGCCGGCTGTCAGCACCGTGGCCTTGAACCGGTCAGGGAAGTGGGATATGACATCGAGTGTCTGCGTTCCGATCGACCCGGTCGAGCCGAGGATTGCTATATTATGTGGCATATGTTTTCAGATTGGTTGCTTTAAGAAGTGCAAAAATACGGAAAAATCCTCATTTTGGCATGATTTTTGCGGGAATAATAGTAAATTTGCATATAAGAGGTCGTTTAAAAACAACCTATAAGTAACTCCAATGAATCACCATATAGACATATCAGGAGACATTGACCGTCTTCTTGACTCAGGGCGCATCAACGACGCTCTCGATCTCATCGACAACGCAGCCTCGTCGCTCGGAGCCATCGCCGAAATCCGCTCGTCCACAGCCCGTCTGCGCGAAAGCTACAGGCTGATGACCCACTACGCCCTTCAGGGGCTTCCCGATCCGGCCCGTCCGCAGCTCTTCGCCGAGCTTTGCGGCTCGGTGCGCTCGCTTGCCGACGATCTTCACCGCCGTTCGCGCATTGCCGATGCCCCGACGCTCTATTTCAACACCCTGCGCTTTCAGCTCAGCAGCCGCGATCTTACAGTGGCTGCTCTCATCGGCGAATATCACCGCGTCAACCGCCGCCTGCAGATGGCAGTGCTGACCGAAGATGTCGAAAAGGCAGGCCGCGAGCTGACCGTCAGGGCCGAGTCGCTTGAAAAAGATATCTTCAACTTCATCTGGACCACCTCGCCACTGTCGGTCGACGATGCCGCCGCCATAGGCAATGTCATGGCCGATCCTTCGCTCCCGCGCCATTTCAAGCTGCTCTGCATCGGAGCTGTCATGATGGGCGAGCTTGAATATCACGACGAACGCCGCCTGCGCCTGCTGATGGATGCCTATACCGTTGACGATGCCGAAATTTCAGTCCGCGCTCTCTGTTCGCTGCTGATAGTCATGTCGATGCGCCGCGACCGTCCGTTCTCACCCTCGCTCTCGTGCCGCTTCGACTCGCTGCGCGAAGATCCGCGCTGGCACTCTGACGTGCGCATGGCCTTCATGCAGTTTATCCGCGCTCGTGACACCGAACGCATAGGCCGCAAACTGACCGATGAGGTGATTCCCGAAATGATGAAACTGCGTCCTGAGATCGAGAAACTCGGCCGCAAGCCGCTCGATCCGGAGGCTATGGAGGAAAATCCTGAATGGGCCGAACTGCTCGACAAATCCGGCATCTCCGACAAACTCAAGGAGCTTCAGGAGATCCAGGAAGACGGCGGCGATGTCATGATGGTGACCTTCAGCAAGCTCAAGACATTCCCGTTTTTCAACGACATATCAAACTGGTTTCTGCCCTTCCACTCGTCTCACTCATCTATTGCCGGAAGCGGTGACACCTCAGTGCGTCTGCTCGGCGAGATCATGGATGCCGCGCCGATGTTCTGCGACGGCGACAAATTCTCGATCATCCTCTCGCTCTCGCAGGTGCCCGCATCGCAGAGAGAGATGATGGCCTCGCAGCTCAAGGCCCACTCGGCCCAGATGGCGGCCATGAGTTTCGGCGATCTGCCGCAGGCCGGCAAAGACCGCGAGCGCATTGCCGGGCGCTATGTCCAGGATATCTACCGCTTCTTCCGCCTCTTCCGCCGCAAGGGTGAGTTCCGCGACCCCTTTGCCGTGGCCTCGTCGCTCAACCTTGTCACCCTGCCGCAGCTCTCGGAGGTGTTTGACGATGCCGACACTCTGCGCCTTGTCGGAGAATTCTATTTCAGACACGGCCACTATGCCGATGCCTTTGACCTCTTTGACCGCCTCTCGTTCAAAATGCCTCCTTCCGCCGAACTCTTCCAGAAGATGGGCTACTGCATGCAGATGGCCGGCAACCTCTCAGAGGCCATACGCTATTACGAACAGAGCGAACTGCTCAACTCGCAGAGCGAATGGACCATCAAGCGCCTCGCCTTCTGCCACCGTCAGAACGGCGACTGGGAAAAAGCCCTCTCTTATTATGTCCGCGTGGCCTCATCGCGCCCCGATGACTCCGCCCTGGCTCTCAACATGGGCCGCTGCCATATGCTCTGCGGACGCTATGAAGAGGCCCTGAAATTCTTCTATAAAGTCGAATTTCTTGCCGGCGAGTCTGACCGCTCGTCGCGCCCCATAGTCCGCTGCTCACTGCTCTCAGGCGATTTCGAACGTGCACGCCGTTATTCCGCCCTGATCCTCTCCCGCGATCCTTCCGCCTCCGACTTCCTTGCCGCAGGCCATCTCGAAGTGCTGAGCGGAAGCCTCGACAAAGCCGTGGAGCGCTATGCCTCCTCGATTGCCGCCCGCAACTTTGACCGCGATGACTTCATGCGCGACTTCAACGCCGACCGCCATCTGTTCAGCTCGTTTCCCGCGCCTGACTCCCTGACCCTCGGCCTGCTGCTTGACGAAGCCTTCCGCCGCTCCTCCGAACTCGGTCATAGCCTCTGATCAGCACCTCTGAATCACTCACGCCATATACACCACATCACACGCAAATCGCGCAGATATCATAACCCCCCGACCTCACATGTCACAGACCACCAATCCATTTTTCTCGGAATTTACCTCCACTCCATACGGCACAGCCCCCTTTGATCGCATCTCTGTCACCGACTACGAACCCGCCATTGACCGCGGCATCCGTCTCGGCCTTGAGGCTGTCGATGCAATTGTAGCCAATCCCGAACCTCCGACGTTTGAAAACACCATCGTGGCGCTCGAACATGCCGACCGCGATCTCAACCGCGTGCTGATGGTCTTCGACCCGCTGCTCTCGGCCATGAGCGATGATGCCATGATGGACCTCTCGCTCAAGATCACACCACGCCTTTCGGACTATTCCACATCAATCTCGCTCAACCGCGGACTCTGGGAGCGCGTAAAAGCCGTCTATGACAAGCGCGATTCTCTCGGCCTGGACACCGAAGACTCCATGCTCCTGCGTCGCACCTACGAGTCGTTTGTGCGCAGCGGCGCTCTGCTCGAAGGCGATGACCGCGAGACCTATTCCTGGCTCTCAAGCCGCCTGAGCGAACTGACCACCCTTTTCGGACAGAATGTGCTCAAGGAGCTAAACACCTACGAGATCTGGCTCACGGCCGATGACCTTTCCGGACTCCCCGAAAGCTCCGTCGAAGCCGCGGCCCTTGCTGCCGGGGAGAAAGGCCGCGAGGGGGAATATCTCTTCACTCTCGCACAGCCCGTCTACATGGCTTTCATGAAATACAGTGACCGCCGCGATCTGCGCGAGAAGATGTATCGCCTCTACTCCGGGCGCAACGTCAGCGGCGATTTCAACAACCTGCCCGTCATGAAGGAGATAGCCGAGACCCGTATGCACCTCGCACGGCTTCTCGGCTACGAGACCTTTGCCCACTACCGTCTGGAGAAATCTATGGCAAAGACTCCTGAAAAGGTCTACGAGCTGCTTGACTCGCTGCGCGATGCCTATCGTCCGGCAATGGAAGCCGAACTCCGCGAACTTTCGGCCTACGCCTCGCAGACTGAAGGCCGGGAGATAGAGCTGTGTCCCTGGGACTACAGCTACTATGCCAACAAACTGAAAAACGCGCGTTATGCCTATGATGAAGAGGCCCTGCGCCCTTATTTCGAACTCGGCAACGTCATTGACGGAGTATTCGGACTCGCCACCCGTCTCTACGGTGTCATATTCAGGGAAAACAAGGAAATCCCGGTCTACCATCCCGATGTCAGGGCCTATGAGGTCATTGACCGTGACGGCTCCTTCCTCGGAATAATTTACACCGACTTCTTCCCGCGCGACAGCAAGCGCCCCGGCGCCTGGATGACCGAATTCCGCAGCGAGGAGATCACCCCTGAGGGTGAGCACATCCGCCCGCACGTCACCATAGTGATGAACTTCACCAAGCCCACCGCCACCCGGCCCTCGCTTCTCGCGCCCTATGAGGTCGAGACCTTCCTCCATGAATTCGGCCACGCGCTCCACGGTCTATTCGCCGCCACAAAATATGCCTCGCTTTCAGGCACCAACGTCCTGCGCGACTTTGTGGAACTCCCCTCGCAGTTCAATGAAAACTATCTGACCGAAAAAGAATTTCTCGATGGATTCGCCCGCCA
Organism: uncultured Muribaculaceae bacterium; assembly: GCA_947179295.1. Lineage (GTDB taxonomy): Bacteria > Bacteroidota > Bacteroidia > Bacteroidales > Muribaculaceae > Duncaniella. The sequence goes on along the minus strand of CAMXAZ010000022.1, from coordinate 14,409 downwards.
CTATCAGACCGGCGAACCGATTCCAGCTGAGCTCGTAGACCGCATAGTCGCAGTCTCGCGCTTCGGTGCGGCCTATGCCTGCCTGCGTCAGCTCAATTTCGGACTGATTGACATGGCCTGGCACAGCATCACCTCGCCGGTCGACGATCCGGAGGCATTCGAATGCGAGGCCGGAGCGCCGGTAGCCATGTTCGCCCACATTCCGGGTACTGTCATCGGATCGACCTTCTCCCACATCTTTGCCGGCGGATATGCCGCAGGCTACTACAGCTACAAATGGGCCGAAGTGCTCGACGCCGACGCTTTTGCAAAATTCAAGGAAAACGGAATTTTTGACCGTGCCACAGCCGAATCGTTCCGCACCTGCATCCTCATGCGCGGAGGCACCGAAGACCCCGATGAACTCTACCGCCGTTTCCGCGGGCAGGACCCCTCCATCACAGCCCTCCTCGCCCGCGACGGCATCACCGAATAGCTCCGGACAGCCCTGCCTCGGAGAGGCTATGTTTTCGAGACATTTAGGAGCGGTACGATCTTATCCGAACCCGGCCTTGTCGGACACCAGTCGTCTGTGGTGCCATCCGGGGCGGTAAATCGGTGTCCTCGACCGGACACCACGATATTTTGAATGTCTTTATCCCCCGACACCTACGCGCAATGCGCTGCGGTGTCGGGGGCTACTATTAAATCGGTGTCCTGCCGGACACCCGCTAACCGCAGACCCACCTGACCCTGACATGCCTGACCCCCGCTATCCACGGTCTATCCGAAACCCGTTTTGTCTGACACCCGCAGACCGCAGACCGTTTGAAACCCACGTTGCCGGACTCGTCTCTGTCTGTGGATCTGTCCGGGTCACGCAGCGCGTACTGAGACCGGATGGTGATGTCCGCCAGGACATCGATTTACTCGTAGCCCGTGACACCGCAGCGCGCAGCGCGAAGGTGTCACGGGTTCACGATCCCCTCCTGCATGTGGTGTCCGTCAGGACACCGATTTACCGCTCCGGATGGGGTGCCTCCGCATTATCGCACTCTTTTCGGGGGTGGCGGGTTGTATATTTGCAGAAATAATAAATTGTTTTAGCTCTATGAAAACCACCATGCCCCAGGACCTCCCGGTCTCAAAGAAATTTTACGCCCGTCTGAGTGACAACATCCGCTCCGCCATCGAGTGCGTCAGCTGGACCGGCCGTACAGCCTCATATTACGAAACTATGGAGGCCATCAACATCTATCTGATCCGCCGTATTGAACCCGCAGGCGACATCTCGACAGACTCCCTGCTGATCTTCTATCTGCTGCGTCCCGACATAGACAAAGCCATAGAACGCTCCCGCAAGGCGCGCGAAAACGCGGCCCGACGGCGCCGGGCTAAGGAATCAGTTTCTGATGAAAAGGATAATAGTTTGTCAGACAGCGGATCACATTCCGACCATGCGGGCGAACGAGGCCGGCACCGGAGTGGAGAAGTTCATGTCCTTCCGGGTCATCGGGTGGATAAAACGAAGCGTCTGAGCATGAAGTGCCATACGGTGAATGGGCGAACTTTTCGCCCCGTAGCGGCGATCGCCGGCAATGGGGTGACCAAGATCTTTCATATGGACACGGATCTGGTTTTTGCGTCCGGTGTCCAGAGAGACCTCCATCAGCGAATACCCGTTGCGCGAGCGCAGGGTCCGGTAACGCGTAACGGCTAACTGTCCCTCCTCAGGCTTGTCGGTCGAATAGACTTCGAAACGCGAATTTTCAGCAAGATAGCTGCGCACTTCTCCCTCTTCCGGCTCAGGACGGCCCTCCACCACCGCAAGATACTTGCGGGCTATCACCATATTGTTCCAGTTGTGCTGGAGCTTGTCTTTAGCCTCCTGGCTTTTGGCGAAGACCATCAGTCCGGATGTGTCGCGGTCGAGACGGTGGACAATGAAGAGCTTGTTGCGCGGGTCCTGCCATTTCAGATATTCGCGCAGTATGCTGTAGGCCGTCCCTTCCTTGATCTTGTCAGTGCCCATTGACAGCAGTCCGTAGCCCTTGTTGACCACTATGATGTCATCGTCTTCATAGACCAGCTTAAGACGGCGGTTGTAAAACACGCGGAACTCGCGGGTGAGATTGGCTTTCACCTCGTCGCCGGCCTTAAGCGCCATGTCAAACTGGGTGGTCGGAATTCCGTTGACTGCTATCTGGTTGTGGCTCAAAAGATTCTTGATCGCTGTGCGCTTGCGCTGAGGCATCGCGCCGATCAGAAATTCAAGAAGTGCGGCCTCCTCGGCCACCTGATAGGTCTCGATTACATCGGGCTTGAACTTGTTGCGTTCGGCGCCCGGCTTGGTTGAATATGTTCTTTTGGCCATTGATTGGGTGATGTCTGATGCTGGAAAGGGGGTAGGGGAGAGCTGTTTTGATTATTTCTTGCGGCGCACAGTGCGCTTGGGCGCCTTCTCCTGGTCTGCCATGATGGCCTTGACCTCATCGAGAGTAAGAGCTGCCGGATCGGTCACGCTTTTCGGAATCTTATAGTTGGTCTTGTTGTGGGCTATATAGACACCGTAGCGGCCGTTGAGTATCTGTATCTCCGGTTCCTCGGCGAAGGTCTTGACAACCTTGTTGCTGTCAGCCTCGCGCTTGGCGCGGATCAGCTCGGCGGCTTCTTCAAGGGTGATCGAAGTCGGTGAAAGGTCCTTGGGGATGCTGACAAACTTGCCGTCGTGGCGTATGTAGGGCCCGAAACGGCCTATGGCTGCTACCACTGTCTTGCCTTCGATCTCGCCTACAGTGCGGGGCAGGTCGAAGAGTTTGAGAGCTTCCTCCAGAGTGATGTCAAACACGCTCTGATCCTTGCGCAGCGATGCGAAACGCGGCTTTTCCTTGGAATCGGCTGACCCGATCTGCACCACAGGGCCGAAACGGCCTATCTTCACCGAAACCGGTTCGCCGGTGGCGGGATCGGTGCCTAACTGGCGTTCGCCCACCTTGTGCTCGGTGCGCATTTCGTTGGCCTTCTCCACTTCCGGATGGAAGAGTCCGTAGAAACGGGCTATCTCCTTGTTCCAGTCGCTCTCGCCTTCGGCTATGCGGTCGAATTTCTGCTCCATGTCGGCTGTGAAGTCATAGTCGAGGATGTCAGGGAAATTGGCCGTGAGGAACTCATTGACAATAATACCGGTGTCGGTCGGTATGAGCTTCCCTTTTTCTGCACCTACGCTTTCGGTCTTTGTGGCAGAGCTGAGTTTGCCGTCGGCTTTGAGGGTAAGCACCTTGAACGGACGCTTCTCGCCGGCTTTCTCGCCTTTGACTATGTATTCGCGGTGCTGGATGGTCGAGATGGTCGGAGCGTAGGTCGACGGGCGCCCTATGCCGAGCTCTTCCATCTTCTTGACGAGCGATGATTCGGTATAGCGCGGAGGCGCGAGTGTGAAACGCTCCGTGGCGCTTATGTTTTCGGCCGTAAGCTGTTCGCCGGGATTGACCTGCGGCAGCATGTCGTCACCTTCGGGGCTCTGGCTGTCATCATCGTCGTTGCCTTCGAGATAGACTTTCAGGAAGCCGTCAAACTTGATGACCTCGCCGCTTGAAGTGAAATGCTCCGGACGGCCTGAGGGACTGATGTCGATAGTGGTCTTCTCCAGTTCGGCATCTGCCATCTGCGAAGCCATAGTGCGCAGGCGGATCAGGCGGTAAAGCCGCTTTTCCTGTGAGGTGCCTTCCACCGTCTCCTTGTCGATATAGGTCGGGCGGATGGCCTCGTGAGCCTCCTGCGCGCCTTTGGAGTTGGTGTGGTAGCGGCGCACCTTCAGATATTTCTCGCCGAGCTCTTCGGTGATGAGTTTCGATATTGTTGCCACCGCAAGCTTCGAGAGGTTGAGCGAGTCGGTACGCATATAGGTGATGTGACCTGCTTCATAGAGCTTCTGGGCCACCATCATGGTCTGTGACACGGTGAATCCGAGCTTGCGGCCTGCTTCCTGCTGGAGGGTCGAGGTGGTGAATGGCGGTGCCGGCGACTTCTTGAGCGGCTTGACGCTGATGTCTGAAACCGTGAACACTGCCTTCTTGCAGGCTTCGAGGAATTCCCGCGCGCTTTCTTCGTCGGGCAGTCGCTTTGACAGTTCCGCCCTCAGCTGCGCGCCGCCGGGAATGGTGAAAAGCGCTGTCACTCGGTAGTAAGGCTCCGACTGGAAAGCATTGATCTCGTTCTCGCGGTCAACTATCAGGCGCACGGCCACTGACTGCACACGGCCGGCCGAGAGCGCAGGCTTGATCTTCTTCCAGAGCACCGGCGACAGCTCGAAGCCCACCAAGCGGTCGAGCACCCGTCGGGCCTGCTGGGCGTCGACAAGATGCAGGTCGATGTCACGCGGATTCTCGATCGCTTCGAGAATTGCGTTTTTGGTGATCTCGTGAAAGACTATTCGCTTGGTGTTTTCAGGCTTCAGTCCCAGCACCTCGTAGAGATGCCATGCTATAGCCTCTCCCTCGCGGTCCTCATCGGATGCGAGCCAGACGGTCTCTGCCTCCTTGGCGGCTTTCTTTAGCTCGGTGACAAGATTTTTCTTGTCGGCCGGAATTTCATAGACTGGCTGGAAGTCGGAATCAACCTTGATGCTGATATCTTTCTTGCGGAGGTCACGGATATGACCGTAGCTCGACATGACCTTATAGTCCTTGCCGAGGAATTTCTCAATGGTCTTGGCTTTGGCCGGAGACTCTACTATGACGAGGTTTTTCAACATATTATAGTATAACACTATGGGTGGTGCGCCTTCTTTGACGCTCCGCCCCACCGATTCGGGTGGCCTGGATGATGGCCGGATTCAGAACGCAAAGGTAGGAAAAATCTAAACAGATTCTTAAAATTAGGTTAATCCTTTAACAATTTCTCACATTTAGAGGTTGTAGCAGACTGTTTTGAAAGGATTTTCCGCTTGCCGGAAAGCTGTTTACGCTTATTTCCCTTCGGGTCTGAGAAGTTCTATGAGCCGGGCCACTCCCTGAGTGGCGGTGGCGGGGATCACGGTGACATTCTCAGGCACGGCGGCCGGACGCGGGTCGATGTAATAGACCGGAACTCCCGGCCTGACGTAATGGAGCAGACTCGCCGCCGGATAGACCGCGAGCGAAGTGCCTATCACTGCGAATATGTCGGCCTCGCGCGTCCACTCTATAGCCCGCTCTATGTTGGAAACAGCCTCCTGAAAGAAGACTATGTGGGGTCTCACCGGATCGCCGTAGCTGTCGCGCGTGTCAGGCGTGGTCTCAAGATGCTCCTCGTCGAGGGTGTAGATGCGGGTGTCGTCACGCATGGACCTCACCTTCATCAGCTCGCCGTGGAGATGCAGTATCTTCGAACTGCCGGCCTTCTCGTGGAGATCGTCGACGTTCTGTGTGATCACATACACGTCATACCATTTCTCCAGCTCCACAAGCCCCTGGTGGGCGGCGTTGGGCAGGCACTTCACCAGCCCCTTGCGCCGTTCGTTGTAAAACTGGTGGACAAGGGCCGGATTGCGCGCGAAACCATCCGCGCTACACACTTCCATCACGGGATAGTTCTCCCACAGACCTCCCGCATCGCGGAACGTCGAGACTCCGGATTCGGCCGAAATACCGGCCCCGGACGAGATTACAAGTTTCGGTTTCACTGTCAGGCTATATTTTTTTGATCAGGTTCTGTTTTTGATTATCTATGGAGCGGGTGTCATCAGCTTTTTGTCTGACGCACCGTTGTTCTTATCTAACGCTTCGACTTGAAAAAAGTGCGCATCAGCTCCGCACATTCTTCGCCGAGCACACCGGACGTCACCGTGGCCCGCGGATGGAAAGGCGATCTCGACGTGAACGACCGGTAGCCGCGCTTCTCATCCGCCGCCCCGTAGACCACACGGCCTATCTGCGCCCACCCTATGGTGCCCGCACACATCAGGCAAGGCTCCACGGTTACATAGAGCGTACAGTCCTGAAGATACTTCCCGCCAAGCGTCTGCGCCGCGGCGGTTATGGCCTGCATCTCCGCATGAGCCGACACGTCGGTCAAAGCCTCCGTCAGATTGTGGCCACGGCCTATCACCATGCCACGCGGCGACACTATCACCGCTCCTATCGGCACTTCGTCACGTTCCATAGCCTCCCGCGCCTCGGCCAGAGCCAAGCGCATGAACTTCTCGTCACTTTCCTCTTGAGTCATGTGTATTTATTTCGTTTGGTCATGAGAATTGAGTTTTGCAAATTTAGACAATAAATGTGGAATATGAAACCGCAAAAGGATGATCCTTGCCCGGTGGCAGGGACCATCCTTTTGCGGTCTGAGGAAATCGTATTTCCTGTAAATAAATCTAAAAAAATTAATTTATCACTGTATGCAGGATTTATTCTGTCTGTGCTGCCACAGGAACGGCGGGTACGGGAGTCGACGAGTAGGTGTCCGGAAGCATTACGAGGAACTCGCCACGCGAGTTGCAGGGGATAAAGCTGCCGAGATATGGAGGAAATGCTGTCAGAAGCGTACCTGCGTCATTGAGGAGTGGGAAAGTGATCATTCCGTTTTCGAGCTTGCCGCAGTAGCCGGCATTGATTATGGCTCCAAGTGAATTGCCGTTGTTGAGATAGTTGGCAGCGTAGCTGAATACGTAGAGATTCGTCCCACTTATAACCTGACCGAGGTTCTGTTGTTCGATGTAGCAGCCGTTGGGGTCTTCGCAGTTGATTTCAAAGCTACCTCCGCTACCATAGGGCTTTACGAGACGATAGATACCTGAATAGTATTTGTGTTCCATGATCTCGCACTCATACTGATAGTCGGCCCAGTTGTCGAATTCATCAAAATTGTCCTCCATGAGTTCGCAAAGGAAAGCATCGCGGTAGAGGCCGGTGCCCAGTGACGTCCAGCGAAGATGGTCGGCCACACCGACAGTCAGGTCAAGCTGAGAGTCTCCATAAGCACAGACTTCATCCGGAGAGATGGCTATGGATATGTAATAGTCCTTCATAAGAAGGTCTTCCATATTGAAGGTCACAGTGACATCAGCCACGCTCTCGCCTTCGGCAAACTCGACTGCCGAAGGTATGTTGAATACCGGGTCTGCATCGTGGAGCAGATTGGCCGTAGTGGCCGGACCGCCTACGGGGCGTGCAACCTGGAAGGTAATGCTGTTGTCGCCGGGTTCGAGGTCAAGATACTCGTCGTTTTGGTCGGGAATATAGAAGCCGTTGTCGTTGCGGGGACCTGCGGAGTAGTTGTCGTCATCGTTACAAGCGGTCACAACTCCTGCAAGCAACGCAAAACCGAGAAGGCCGGCAAATTTATATCTCATAGTTGTAAGCTGAATATTAAATTTGAAAAATAGGTTGTTTTAGAAGTTGTATTTCGGGGAGTTACCGTTGGGGCGTTCGGGAGTCGGATTCTGAACGATAGCGATATTGTAGGAGGTTTCGGTTCCGACGAAACAGAAAGTCATCCACTGTGGAGGAACTGTGGTGTTCCACTGTGTATTGTTGGGATGGTTTGTGCCTTCGTAGCTGCGGATGATGCCCTTCTGCAGACGCTTGATGTCCCAGTAGGACACATCCTCGCCCCAGAATTCAACTCGGCGCTGCCACCAGACCTCATTCTGGAATGCGGTCGCATAGTCGCTCTGATAGCTCTCGTTGTGGCGGCCGTAGACATAATTCGGATCGCGGAGCTGGGCAAACGAGGTCAGCAGGCTGATACCGCGGCCTTCGTCTTGCATGCCCGCTGCTTCGGCTTCGATAAGCATCATTTCCTCGACACGCATGTAGGGTACAGCCACACAGAAGCCGATCGATACGTCATTATGGCCTGCGTCACCTCCTGCCGGACGGAATTTGACAGACAGACCGCCGCAGCCATATTTGTAACCTGAAGCCTGGTTGATTCCGACAAGGGTTTCGGGATAGTCGGAATAGTGTTCGCGGCAATACTCAACGGCTTCAACCTTTGACATGTCGGGCACGTCGAAGCTGACGAAACAATCTTTGCGGATATCAGAGGAGGGGATAGTGTTGTAAAGATGGCGGTCGATGTGGAAAGGCACACCGTAGTGAGCGGCATAGCCCATCTCGCCTTGTTCGGTGATCTCCATGATCATCCATGAGCCCCATGATGTGTCTCCATCATTCTGGGTTATGCAAGGATCATTGCTCTTGAAGGTCGTACCGAACATCCATGCACCGTTAGGGGTGTTGAATCCTGTCTCACGGTCGGTGTACTGAGCGCCGGTCATCGGTGCATAGCCGTTCTGGGCGAGTTTGGCATATTTCTCGGCCTCCTCCCATTTCTCCATTGTCAGATAAGCGCGGGCCTTGAGACCGTAGACCACGGAAAGGTCCGGAGTATAGACATCGGCGCGCTTGTAGTCGGCAAGTTCCGATTCGGCTTTGGTCAGATCTTCGAGAATAAACTCAAACATCTTCTCGTTGGTTGCCTGAGGGTTATTGCTTGCCATCTCGATGGTTGTAGTCTCGGTCACGATGGGCACTGTCAGAGCCTGCTTGTCTTTGCCGTAGGTCGTCGGGCAGTACATGCGGGCAAGGTCCATGTAGAACATGGCTCGCATCGTGTGGGCTATACCGAGATTGATCTTGTCCTGTCCGGTTGCGTGTTCAGGAGAGATTGTAGAGATCACATTGTTACAGTTCTTGATGAAGCCGTAATAATAGGTCCAGGGTACCTGGCAGATTGCATAACCGGGTCCGAGACCTGTGCCGCAGAATGCCCATGTCGTATACCAGTTGGTGTCATCATCTACGTTGACCATGTCCTGTCCCATCACATTGCGCCAGATAAATGTCGAGGTGTAGCCGAAGTCCCAGGCATAGTCAGATGGAGTGGTGCCGTAAAGCGGGGTTCCGGTCATCTGTGATGTGATTGCAGCTGTCAGCTTATCGGTCGAACCCGGTGCATTGGCGACCTGATCTTTTGAGACGGTGTTGCTCTGCGGATCTATCTCTTCGATACAGCTTGTGGCGAAGAGGACGGGAGCAACCGCAAAAGAGAGATATAATATTTTTTTCATTTCTGTTGTAGCGATCAGATTAGACTAAAATTGAACTTGAATGCCGCCGGAGATTGTGCGGACTGCGTTGTAGTCAGCTACACTTGCTCCGGAAGAGAATGAGTAGCGCGGATCGAAGCCCTTGCGTTTCGACCAGAAGCAGAGGTTTTCGCCCTGGCAGTAGACGCGGATGCTGCTGATCTCGTTCCATAGTTTAGGCAGAGTGTAGCCTACGGTGAACGAAGAGAAGTTCAGGTAGCTTGCATCGGTCAGGAAGCGGTCCGATTTGGCAGTGATATACTGGTCATTGTATTGCCAATGGGGGATGTTAGTGTGTTTTTCTGGTGTCCATGAGTTTTTCCAGTCTTTGTGGAAGTTCGCTCCGTTGCCGCCCTGGGAGGGGTCCATGTATGACATATAGCGGGTGTCGAAGAGCTTGCCACCGATCTGGTAGTCAAAACTTGCCGATGCGTCAAAAGAGCCGATCTTGAGGGTTGTTCCGAAACCGCCGTAGACATCCGGGAGGTTGGTTCCCTGACAGTAGCGTGTCGCAAGATTTGGGTTGGTAGTCTTCATGTCGCGGAGTTTGCCTGGACGGTCTGTGAGCGAGGCCATCTGTCCTTGCGAGTTTTCAGATGTCAGATTGGAGTCCTGCCAGTAGAGCTGCTGGCCGGTTTCAGGATCGATACCGGCGCATTCGGGGAGAAGAAGGTTATAGAGCGATCCGCCTTCCTCCATCCACATGCTGACTGTCCGGCTGTCATCTGATTCCATGAAGCCACCGAGATTCAGGGTCTTTGATTTTGGAAGCTTGAGGATCTTGGTCCTGTTGTGTGACAGATTGAGGCTGACTGACCAGTCAATGAACTTGTTGCGGATGATGGCGCCGGTGAGCTGAAGTTCAACGCCTGTGTTGCGGATGTCACCGAGGTTGCCGTAGTAGCCGCGGGAGCCGAGAGACTCAGGCACTGATAGCCAGAAAAGAAGGTCGGTTGTCTTTTTGTTGTAGAAGTCAAACGAACCGGTCAGACGGTTGTCAAACACTCCGAATTCGAGACCGAGATTGAAGTTGGTTGTAGTCTCCCAGGTGATGTCGGGATTGCCTATGCGATAGAACGAAGGTGCCATTTCGGTATTTGACGACGAGGTCAGCTGATAGAGGTCGGTGTAGGCCCAGTTGCCGATGTTGTCGTTACCCTGCTGACCTATAGAGGCCTTGAGCTTGAGCTGGTTGAGCCAGTTGACTTCCTGTAAGAAGTCTTTGTTGACTATCCAGGCTGCGCCGACCGACCAGAAGTTGCCCCAGCGGTGGTCTTTTGCAAAGCGTGAAGAGGCATCACGGCGGTAAGAGGCTGATCCGAAGTATTTTGAATCATAGTCATACTGGGCGCTCAGGAAGTAACCTTCGACATTGTAGGCTGTCTGATAGCCGTTAGAATCGTATTTGTAGGCAAAAGCGTTGATTTCGGGAATTTCAGGAGAGAAACCTCCGGAGGCCATAGCGCGGAGATATTTCAGCATCGTTTTGTAGTACTCGTGTCCGGCGAGTACGTTGATATTGTGCTTGCCGAAATCCTTGGTAAATGTAAGTGTCTGGATGTTGTTGGTACGGATTGTCTGCTGGTTGAGTTTGTCGATACGGCCGTTGACCGCAGAAGCAGATCCGAAGTACGGATTTTCATAGATGCTGCGGTAGGTGTCATCCCAGATAACATTGCTTGTGATGTTGGCTTTAAGCCATGAAGTCAAAGTGAAGTCAGCAGTCAGCGTTCCGTTGAGCTGATTACCCTCTTCGGTATGCTTGTTGTAGCGGTTGCTGCCGAGCGGGTTGCCGGTCTGGCCGAATGGGCGGTTTAAGTCTCCGTAACCGGTTTCGCGGTTTGCCACACCATAGTCATAGATCTGCCCCTGAGCGTTTGATTTGATGACCGGACGGCCGTTGGCATCAACTGTGCGGACATAGATCGGATAGATAGGAGCGATATTGTTGGTATAGTACATCATGTTTGCCGAACCTGAGGTCTGGTCGAGATTCGGGTTTGAACGGGTGTCGCTGTGGGTATAGCCTGCATTCACACCGAGTTTGAGCCAGGTCTTGGCCTGATAGTCGCCCTTGAAACGGGCAGCGAGTCTGCGGTATCCTGAATACTCAATGATGCCGTCTTCGTCAAGATAACCGAGGCTTGTATAATAGTTGGCTTTGCCGGTGCTTCCGCTTATGCTGACGTTGTATTCTTGACGCAGAGCAGTGTGGTAGGCCGCATCGGTCCAGTTATCGTTGGTCAGATAGTAGGTCTCTCCGTTGGCGGCAGTGTATGTGCGACCCTTCGTGGCATAAGGGTTGAGCTTGCCGTTCTGGCCGATGAGATACTGGCCATCGGGGACATTAAAGATATTATAGCCCACTTCCTGGAGCATATCGGAGTTGGCGTTGATGAAGGCGTTTCTGTGAGAGCGGCCCTGCGCATAGCGGTAATAGTTGTAGAAAGCGTCATAGACAGCCTCATAATACTCACCCGGATCGGTGATGAGATCATAGTCCTGGTCGGCGCGCGTATTGGCCCCCCATTTCATATCGATTGAGACCTGAGCGTTCTCGCTCTTGCCTTTCTTGGTAGTGATGATGATCACACCGGCTGCACCACGTGCACCGTAGAGAGCTGCCGATGCGGCATCCTTAAGCACAGAGATCGACTCGATGTCATTCTGAGGAATGTTGCTCAGTGAGGCGCTGTAGGGCGAACCGTCGACAATAACAAGAGGATCAGTCGAAGCATACATAGAAGCGATACCGCGGATATTGATGGAGCCTGCGCTTGCGCCTGGAGCACCGGAACTTCCACGCATCTGCAGACCGGGAACAGAACCGACCAGAGCGTTTGCAACGTTTGTGGTCAGATGCTTGTTGAGTTCATCGGAATTCAGCACGGATGCCGATCCTGTGAAAGCTGATTTTTTAGCGGTTCCGAAAGCAACGGCGATGACCTCGTCGAGCATGTTGGAGCCATCGAGGACGATGTTCATTTTCTGACCTGCGACGATGTCGACCTCTTTGGTGTTCAAGCCGACATATGACACCTGAAGTTTCTTGACAGATGCCGGGAGGGTCAGGGTAAAATTACCGTCGATGTCAGTCGCCGTACCCGTGTGGGTACCGGCTCCCAATACGGTCGCGCCTACCAGAGGCTCGCCGTCGGCGCTTGTAACCGTACCGCTTACAGTCTGGTTCTGAGCCATAACAGCAAGAGTGGTAACGAGGGCCGTCAGTAGTAGAAACAGCTTTTTCATACCTAATAGTTAAGTAAGAGGGCGGTTTCAGGGGGCTGTGGCGGGGAGGGATGGGTGTTTTCAGGGTGGATGCGGGGTAATGGCCGGGTAAGTTTTTTGTTTTGCAGTCCGGTTATTTGTATTTTTCGCTTTCACTTCAGTCTGCCGGGTTGTCGGCTTGACAGGCCGGCTTGGCTGAGTGTGGGTTTTATGTTTAATTTTTCAGGTTTTTGAGTATGATGTTTAGGATTTATGTCGGCAAGCGGCGGAATTGCCGCGGATTGGTTGAACTTTCGCTTCGCTTCCGCTGCGGGAGGGTCGACCAGCGTGCTTCCACCAATCTGTGGATTCCGCCTGTCGTGCCTGACAAGGCTGCCGGGGGATACCGGGGCAAAGGTGTGGCGGTTTCGGCCTGCAACGGTGTGCCCGGATGTGATGTTATTCCGGCTGACGCTTCGGCCGAGAGGGCGCGGCTGATGCGCATGATGGTTTATGTGGAGGAGGCTTATTTCGCGCTGCGCGGCAAGGGGATAGACCGTGGATGGCTGGCGGATACGATTGACCGTTTCAACGAGGCGGAACGGCCTCGGCTGTCGGCGGGGCGCACGGTGGTGACCGATCTGATTGATGATTTCATGGAGGCTACGTGGTCGCCAGACTGTTCGGAGAGCCGGACTGTGGGCTATGCGCTGATGCGCAGATCTGTGGCGCGGTTCGAGGAGTTCAGGCGGCTGCGGGTGGCCCGCTATAGCCTGACGGTGGAGCGGCTCGACGATGTCAGTCTGCGGGCGCTGGAAAATTTTATGCTCCGTGAGGATGTGTGGGTGCGCCGCTATCCCCGGTTGGTTTCCGGAGCGGGACTGGAGGGTCTGACGCGCGCCAGGAGCCGCAACACGGTCAATGACAGGATGAAGCTTCTGAAGGCTGTGATGAACTGGGCGGTAAAGACCGGGAGGATCACCGGAAATCCGTTTGACACTTATGTCAGCGGGCGCAATGTCTACGGGACGCCGGTCTATCTGACTCTGGAGGAGCGCCGCCGCATCGAAGCCTGTGATCTGTCAGCCCATCCCAAGCTGGCGCTGCAGAGAGATCTGTTTGTGTTTCAATGCTGTGTGGGGTGTCGGGTTTCCGATCTGATGAGTCTGAGCAAGAGCAATATAGTGGACGGCGAACTGATCTATGTGGCCCGCAAGACCCGTGGAGAAAGTCCGCAGACCATCCGTGTGCCGCTCAACCGCACGGCCTCTGAGGTGCTGCGCCGTTATGCCGGACTGGCGGGAGACAGACTGTTTCCGGCCGTGTGCAGCAGGGTCTGCTACAATGCGGCCATAAAGGAGATACTGAAACTTGCCGGCATTGACCGCAAGGTGCTGGTCATCAATCCGCTGACCCGTGAGGCGGAGTGCCGCCGGCTTTATGAGACGGGGAGTTCCCACATGGCGCGCCGGACTTTCATTGGCAATATCTACAAGAAATTCAAGGATCAGCGCCTTGTCAGCGAACTCAGCGGTCATGCAGCCGGGAGCAATGCTTTTGCCCGCTACCGTGAGATCGACTCCGACATGCGCCGCGAGATGGTGGAGTCGATCGAATGAATGGTGTACCGTGTGTGAATTTTTATGTTTTTCAGCATAATATGCTCACAATTTCAAAAATTATTTCTAAATTAGCGGCGCAGACCGTCTCGCAGACCACGCCAGTAGGGAGAGGTTCATCCGAGCCAATCTTGACCGGTCTGGGGTTAAGCGGAGCGGGATGTAGTTAAAATACATAAGAAAGCGTTTATCCGCGCTGATTCTTGGCCATCTGGAATTCTCGCAAAATTTCATAATAAAGTCAAGGATTGAGCAACGGTAGATGCCCGTGGATATGTAATTATCTTGCTTTCGGCACGATATTTCGGGAGAAATATAGCCGGACGCACTGATTGCATATACTGGCGTGGGCTTCTGCAGTTGCCGTCCGACTTTATTAGGGCAATGCGAGAAGCCTCAGATGGTAGGACGGTAACAGATACAGATTCCTACGCTTTTTCTTTTATAATAAACCAATCTTAATGCCAACGAGAGGATGACGGGTCAGCGGATTTTTCCGGTGGGCGGAGGGAATGTCAAGAGTATAGAGTGGCC
>CAMXAZ010000021.1 GCA_947179295.1 uncultured Muribaculaceae bacterium | reverse complement strand
CGCGGACCGGAACCTGTCACAGCGACAGATTCCGGCCCGCTTTTTTTATATCCCCACGAAACCACTCCTCCGCAATCGCCATCCGCAATCACTGTCAGCCGTCACCGTCAGCCATCAGCTCCTCCCGTCACCGTCACGGCCCAAGCCGGGGCATCCGGGGTCAGCGGCATCCGCAATCTGCCCGGCTGTCATCTCTCCCCTTTGGCTAAGATTGTCGGTTTTAGGTATATATTGTTATAAAGCATCTAAAAAAGTTTGGGGAGTTTTGGGAAATTTTGACTATATTTGCACTGCGATTCGGGATTTTTGCGCCCGTTGGAGTCATACTGTTGACTTATCGCATTGGAATACAGTGTATTATAGTAAAGAAACCGTATTAATTACTTTATGATAGCATTGGCAATTCAGAATGTGACCCTTGCTGTTGTGGCGCTCCTGACGGGCGTTGCTCTTGTCGCCATCGCCTTATGGCTTGCGGGTCTCATTTCTCCACGTTCGTTCAACCCGCAGAAGGGTGAGGCTTATGAGTGCGGTATTCCTACCAGAGGTGAGTCTATGGCTCAGTTCAAGGTGGGATATTATCTTTTTGCCATCCTCTTCCTGATGTTTGACGTAGAAACCGTGTTTCTCTATCCCTGGGCGGTGAGAGTCCATGAGCTTGGAACCTCAGGCCTCACGGCGATCGCAGTCTTTTTTGGAATCATTGTGCTGGGCCTTGTCTATGCCTGGCGGAAAGGAGCTCTTGAATGGAAGTAACTACTCAAGGCATGCCCTACGAGGCATGGAAGGACAACGAATACATCGAGGATCTTGTCAAGAAACTTCAGGAGAGCGGCACCAACGTGGTTGTCGGTTCTTTTGACAAACTTATCAACTGGGGGCGTTCCAATTCTATCTGGCCGCTCACCTTCGCCACCAGTTGCTGCGGCATCGAATTTGTGTCGCTTGGAGCCGCCCGTTATGACATGGCGCGATTCGGCTGGGAAGTTGCCCGTGCCTCGCCACGTCAGGCCGACTTCATGATGGTGGCCGGTACGATTGTCCACCGCATGGTGCCCGTGTTCCGCCGTCTCTATGACCAGCTGGCAGAGCCGAAATATGTGATTGCCTGCGGCAGCTGCGCCATCTCCGGCGGTCCGTTCAAGAAGAGCTATCACGTGGCTATGGGCATTGAGGATATTGTTCCGGTCGATGTGTTCATTCCCGGCTGTCCTCCCCGTCCGGAAGCCATGATCTACGGTATCATGCAGCTCTCACGCAAGATCAAGGTCGAGAAGTTCTTCGGAGGTGTCAACCGCCAGGAAAAGCAGGCCGAATTTCTTAAAGCACATCCGGTTCCCGGAGTGAACGACTGAATTCATTGATAATACACCACATTATTATACACATATAATATGTCCAACATCCGGGAAAAGATCTCAACGCTGTTGCCTGAGGCTGTCATTGAAGACGGCGATATAATGCAGGTGACCGTACCCGACGCCAAGTGGCACGATTTTGCGAAGAGCCTTCGCAATGACGCTGACCTCTCATTTGATTTCCTTGTGACAATCGTGGGTATGGACTGGAAGGAAAACGGTATGGGCTGTGTCTACTACCTCACTTCCACAAAATTCAACACTCACCTCGCCGTAAAGGTCATGGCCACCGGCGACCGTGAGCGTCCGCTGATCCATTCGATTTTCGACCTCTGGGCCATTGCGACCATCTATGAACGCGAGGTCTATGACTTCTTCGGGATCATCTTCATCAACAACCCCGATATGCGCCGCCTCTTCCTCAACCTCGACTGGAAGGGCTATCCCCTGCGCAAGGATTATGACGAAGATCCCTCGATCAACCCTGTCTCGATTGAAAACGAGCGCCAGACTGACTTCACCGATGTCTGGATCGAGACAGCCGACGGAAAAATCGAAAAGCACGAGCGCCGCATCTTCCAGCCGGAAGACTTCGTGGTCAACATAGGCCCGCAGCACCCGGCAACCCACGGTGTGCTCCGTTTCCGCACTGCCATTGACGGCGAGACCATCAAGAAGATCGACATCTACCTCGGTTATATCCACCGCGGAGTTGAAAAGATATACGAGAAGCTGACTTATCCGCAGACCCTCCACTTCATGGACCGTCTCGACTACTTCTCGGCGCATCCCTATCACCACTGTCTCTGTATGCTCATCGAAGAGGCCGCCGGCATCGAAATCTCGCGCCGCGCCCAGGTGATCCGAGTGCTCATGGACGAGCTTTCGCGCATCGCCTCCCACTGTCTCTTCATCGGCACCTACTGCATGGACCTCGGTGCGACCACCATGCTCTTCTACACCCTTCGTGTCCGCGAGCAGATTCTCGACATCATGGAGAAGACCTGCGGCGCGCGCATGACCTTCAACTATGACTGCATCGGTGGTGTGATGCAGGATCTGCATCCCGACTTCGTGAAGGATGTCCACGCGCTTCTCGACGTGCTCCCCGCAAACATCAAGGAGTACAACAAGATATTCACCGGCAACGTCATTGCCCGCAACCGAATGGAAAACGTCGGCGTGCTCACCCGCGAAGACGCCATCTCCTGGGCTGTGACAGGCCCCAACGGCCGAGGCTCAGGCTGGGCCTGCGACGTGCGCAAGTGTGCCCCCTACAGCATCTACTCCGAACTCGATTTCGAAGAAGTGGTGCGCGAGGAAGGCGACTCGATGGCCCGTTTCAAAGTCCGCATGGACGAAATGGTGCAGAGCGCGCGCATCATCGCACAGCTTGTCGACAACATCCCCGAAGGCGATTACTGCGTGAAGGTTCCCAAAGTGCTCAAGCTCCCCGTTGGCCACTGGTTCAAGATGGTCGAAGGCTGCCGCGGCACGTTCGGAATCTATCTCGAAAGCGACGGCACAACAAATCCCTATCGTCTTAAGATAGCACCTCCGTGTCTTCCCGCCGCAGCTGTGGTCGACCACATCACCGACGGCCAGAAGATTGCCGACCTTATCACAATCGGAGGTTCGCTTGACTATATCGTTCCTGACATCGACCGCTGATCCGGTCCGGATGCCGCAGAAACAGAGATTCAAGTGAAAAATTACGAGTCAACAAACACAGAGAGTAAACTATAAGTAACTTTTCAATATGCAAGACTTATCAGTAGGAACCGCCTGGCTTCATTCTTTCCTCACGGACTACATCCCCGAATGGGCTGCCGTGACCCTCGAATGTCTGCTCATCGGAGTAGGGTTGATGCTGCTCTACGCAGTCCTGGCCCTTTTCTACATTCTTTTCGAGCGTAAGGTGTGCGCCTATTTCCAGTGCCGTCTCGGCCCGAACCGTGTAGGCCCCTGGGGCTTGATGCAGAGTATCGCCGATATGTTCAAGATTCTCATCAAAGAGCTTATCTCGCTGAACCATATCGACAAATTTCTCTTCGCCCTGGCTCCATATTTGGTAATCATAGCCTCGATGCTCGCGTTTGCCGTGCTTCCGTGGGGCAATGGACTTCAGATCATCGACTTCAACGTCGGCATCTTCTTCCTCCTGGCCGTCTCTTCGATCGGCGTGCTCGGCATTCTTCTGGCCGGATGGTCGTCAAACAACAAGTTTACCCTCATCGGCGCCCTCCGTTCAGGCGCGCAGATGGTCAGCTATGAGCTCTCGATGGGACTTTGCGTGGTGACAATGGTTGTCATGGCCGGCACCATGTCGGTAGGAGGCATCGTTGAAGCCCAGAACCATCTGTGGTTCATCTTCTCAGGCCACATCCCGGCTATCATCGCCTTTGTGATCTTCATGATCGCCGGCACCGCCGAAACCAACCGCGGCCCGTTTGACCTTCCTGAAGCCGAAAGTGAGCTTACCGCCGGCTATCACACCGAATATTCCGGTATCCACTTCGGATTTTTCTATCTTGCCGAATATCTCAATCTCTTCATTGTGTCGGGTGTCGCCGCCCTCCTTTTCTTCGGCGGCTGGATGCCTCTCCACATCCCCGGACTTGACGCTTTCAACCACGTAATGGACTATATAC
This sequence comes from uncultured Muribaculaceae bacterium, assembly GCA_947179295.1. GTDB lineage: Bacteria > Bacteroidota > Bacteroidia > Bacteroidales > Muribaculaceae > Duncaniella. The sequence continues at coordinate 39,922 of CAMXAZ010000021.1, read as the reverse complement.
CATCGTTTGTGTGGTTCATCGGCAAGGCGATCGCACTTTCATTCATCATCATCTGGTTCAAGTGGACTTTCCCCCGTCTGCGCATCGACCAGCTGCTGACACTCGAATGGAAATACCTTCTTCCGATCAATCTGTTCAACCTTGTGCTCATGGTAATTGTTGTAACATTCGGATTGTATCTCTAAACACAAAAAATATCTCTCACACAAAAATAAACTAACCAAACGGCCGGCCATCAGACCAACTGACAGGCCTGCTCGCCAAAAAACTATAAACGCGATGAGTGAAAAATTCGGCAAGATCGCCCAGGTAATCGGTCCTGTGGTCGACGTGATTTTCGATGGTGAAGACAATCTCATCCCCCCGATCTACACGGCTCTCAAGGTAACACGTCCGGAGGGTGGAGAACTCATTCTCGAAGTTGAGCAGCATATCGGCGAAGACACCGTGCGCTGTGTGGCTATGGAGAGTACCGACGGTCTTCGCCGCGGAATGCGTGTCGACAACCTCGAACGTCCCATCGCCGTTCCGACCGGCGAGCAGGTGAAAGGCCGACTCCTTAACGTGATCGGCGATGCCATCGACCGTCTTCCCGAACTGAAGCGCGAAGATCTCCGCCCGATCCACCAGCCTGCGCCGAAATTCGACGATCTGACAATCGGCACCGAGATCCTCTTCACCGGTATCAAGGTCATCGACCTTCTCGAACCCTACAGCAAGGGTGGTAAGATCGGTCTGTTCGGTGGCGCCGGTGTGGGCAAGACAGTGCTCATCATGGAGCTCATCAACAACATCGCCAAAGGCCACAACGGCTTCTCGGTGTTCACCGGTGTCGGCGAACGTACCCGTGAAGGCAACGACCTTCTGCGCGAGATGATTGAGAGCGGCGTAATGAAATATGGCAAGAAATTTGAAGAAGGCATGGAAAAAGGCGAGTGGAACCTCGCTGATGTCGACATGGACCAGGTGGCCCAGTCGCAGGCAACCCTTGTCTTCGGTCAGATGAACGAACCTCCGGGCGCACGTCTGCGAGTGGCTCTTTCAGGCCTCACCGTGGCCGAGCAGTTCCGCGATCAGGACGGCGGCGGCAAGGACATCCTTCTCTTCATCGACAACATCTTCCGTTTCACCCAGGCCGGCTCGGAAGTGTCGGCGCTCCTCGGCCGTATGCCTTCGGCTGTAGGCTATCAGCCCACCCTCGCATCTGAAATGGGTGCCCTCCAGGAACGAATCACTTCTACCAAAAACGGCTCGATCACCTCGGTCCAGGCCATCTACGTGCCTGCCGACGACTTGACCGACCCCGCGCCTGCCACTACCTTCAGCTTCCTTGACGCCACCACAGTGCTCTCGCGTAAGATCTCCGAGCTCGGCATTTATCCCGCCGTAGACCCTCTGGAATCAACCTCCCGAATCCTCGACCCGAACATCATCGGCGAAGACCACTACAACACCGCACAGGCCGTCAAGCAGCTTCTTCAGAAATACAACGAACTTCAGGACATCATCGCCATCCTCGGTGTCGATGAACTTTCCGACGAAGACAAACTCGTGGTTGCCCGCGCCCGTCGCGCCCAGCGCTTCCTCTCGCAGCCGTTCCACGTGGCCGAACAGTTCACCGGCCTGCCCGGTGTCATGGTGCCCCTGAGCGAGACCATCCGCGGCTTCAAGATGATTCTCTCCGGAGAGATGGACGAATATCCCGAACAGGCATTCCTCAACGTCGGCACCATCGACGAAGCCATCGAAAAGGGCAAGAAACTCCTCGCAGAGGTTTCGAAATAAGCACCCCTCTCCAGCATATCCACTCCACCCGAATCTCTCAAAACAGCAGATAAAGCATGATACTAAAAGTCATCTCGGCCGAAGACATCCTCTTTCAGGGAGAAGTCAAAGCAGTGCATCTTCCCGGTGCGCTCGGCGCCTTCACCGTCCTCCCCGGCCATGCCGCTCTGATCTCAACTCTGACCCCCGGTGAAATCCGCTACACCGCGGCCGCCGACGGCGAAGAGCAGCGCATCAGCGTCAGTGGCGGAATAGTCGATGTCGACAGCAACATCGTGTCAGTCTGCATATATTAATAATGGTGATGATGAAACGAAATATTCTCGCAGCAATCGCAATGGCCTTTGTGGCCCTTCTGCTTCCCCTTGCGGGCCGCGCCTCAGGTCACGAGGCCGACTCTCAGGAGAAAAGCGGAGCCGTTGACGCCCAGGGCATCATCTTCGAGCACCTTGGCGACCGCTACGGCTGGGAAGTGCCGTTCAATCACCACAAGAGCATACCCCTGCCCGTAATAGTCTGGGGCAGTGACGGACTCCACGTATTCTCCTCGGCGCGTGTGGACCACGGCAAGGAATACCGCGACGGCTCGGCGCTTTTCCGCATAGCCGGCAAAGACAGCCCCTACAAGGGAAAAGTAGTGGAGATCATCGACGGCAAGGAAGTGAAACCCGCCGTTGACATCTCCATCACCAAAAACGTCTGCGGAGTCTTCATCGCAGTCCTGCTGGTCATCTGGAGCATCCTCTCTGTAGCCCGCTGGCACCGCAACCAGGGCCTCAAAGCCCCCCGCAAGATGACAGGAGCCATCGAATTTGTGATCCTCTTCATCTATGACGGTGTCATCAAGCCCACCCTCAAGAACAAGGCCAACAAATTCGCCCCCTATCTTCTGACAGTATTTTTCTTCATCCTCGTGATGAACCTCCTGGGTCTGATAGTGATCTTCCCCGGCGGCGCCAACCTCACAGGCAACATAGCCGTCACACTCGTGCTGGCCATAATCACCTTCCTGATCACCAATATCTTCGCCACCAAACACTACTGGAAAGAAATCTTCAACCCCGACGTGCCCTGGTGGCTCAAATGGCCCCTTCCGATCATGCCGATCATCGAGATCTTCGGCGTGTTCACCAAACCCGCCGCGCTGACAGTCCGTCTGTTCGCCAACATGATGGGCGGCCACATGATCGTGATCGTGCTCACCCTCCTCATCTTCATCTTCGCAGCTATGGGTCCGGTAGTGACCGGCGCCACAGCCGTTGTCAGCATCATCTTCTCGGTGTTCATGCTTTTGATCGACGTGCTTGTGAGCTTTATCCAGGCCTACGTGTTCACCATGCTCTCGACCCTCTTCATAGCCCTCGGCCAGGAAGAAGGCCATCATGAAGACCACAAGAAAGAAGAAGACCCCCACGCCCACGGCCTTCCGGCCTCCACGGGCATAGAACCCCACGCATAACCAAAAAAATCAAAATAACCCTTTAATCTCCCGCAATTATGTTAGCAATGATTTTAGCAGCTATCGAAGGAACCCTCGGCATCGGCGTTTGCATCGGTGCAGCAATCGCAGCAATTGGCGCCGGCATCGGCATCGGCAAGATCGGTGGATCCGCCATGGAAGCTATCGCACGTCAGCCCGAATCAACCGGCGACATCCGCAGTAACATGATCGTTATCGCCGCCCTTATCGAAGGTGTGGCCCTCTTCGCTGTTATCGTTTGTATCCTCGCAATGTTTGTGGGCTGATCTCCAAGCTTCATCTATCTGAAAAATGGAACTTTTCACGCCTGATTTCGGTCTGATATTCTGGATGTTCGTGTCGTTCGCCATCCTCTTCTTCGTCCTGTGGAAGTGGGGTTGGCCGGCGATCATGAAAGGAGTGTCTGACCGAGCCGACCTCATCGACAAAGGTGTGGAGTATGCTCAAAATGCCAAACAACAGCTTGACCATGCCCGCGAAGAGGCGGATAAATACATAGCCGACGCCCGTCGCCAGCAGGCCGACATGCTCCGCGAAGCCGACAAGATGAAAACCCAGATCATCGAAGAAGCCCGCTCCGCAGCGCAGACCGAAGCCAAAAAGGTGATGGACGCAGCAAAAGTGTCAATCGAACAGGAACGCAAGCAAGCCGAACAGCAGTTCCGCAACGAAGTCTCGTCATTTGCCCTCGACATCGCACAGAAAGTCGTCCGCAACCAGATGAAAGACGAAAAAGCCCAGGAACAGCTCGTAAGCTCTCTGCTTGACGAAATGGAAAAACAGAACTGATATCCCTTCAGCCGTCCGGGCCGGCAGCCACTCTGGCCGTCAGCTCCGGAACGGCAAGGGCAAGAACCTCAGCTCCGCATTTCCGGCAGCCACCCCTCTAAACTTCCACTACTCTCATCATCCGTTAACCCTAAGGTTCCAACCACCAAGCAATGAATCAAGGTCTCATCCCAAGCCGATACGCAAAAGCGCTTTTCGAGTTTGCCTCCGAGAAGAAGGCCGACCGACGCATCTACGACCTGATGCACGCCCTTGAAAGCTCCTTCGCTTCCGAGCCGTCGCTCCAGCAGGCCGTAGGCAACCCCTTCATCCCTGCAGCTGACAAGATGAAACTCCTGACAACCGCTGCCGGAGCCTCAGGAAACGATGAAGTCTATGCCCGCTTCCTGCAGCTTTTAGCTGACAACAACCGCCTTGATGCCGCCCGTGACATAGCTCTCGCCTACATGAAGCTATATCGCAGCCAGCATCACATCTACCTTGTCACCGTCACCTCAGCCGCCCCGATGGCGCAGGCCGAGGAAGAACGGCTACGCAAACTCATCCTCCGCCATCTCGACGGCGGAACAATGGAGTATCACCATCGCGTCGACCCCTCCCTCATAGGAGGCTTCACCGTAACAATCAACAACGAGAAGCTTGACGCCTCTGTGGCCGATGAACTCAAACAATTGCGTCTGAAACTTTTAAGCAACTAACCAACTTCACATCCCCCTCATACCAAAATGATAAACCCAAGCGAGATTTCTCAGGTCTTAAAACAGCAGCTGGAGAACGTCAGCTCCAAAGTGTCTTTCGAAGAGACAGGAGTTGTTCTGGAAGTAGGCGACGGAGTAGCCCACGTCTACGGTCTCGACAATGTCTGCGCCAACGAGCTTGTAGAATTTGAAAACGGAGTGAAAGGTGTAGCCCTCAACCTTGAGGAAAGCAATGTGGGTGTCATCCTCCTCAACGAAGTCAACAACGTTACTGAAAACATGACTGTCAAGCGCACAGGCGAGATCGCCTCGATCCACGTTGGCGACGGCGTGTTCGGTCGCGTGATCAACGTACTCGGCGAACCTATCGACGGCCGCGGCCCCATCCAGGGCGAACTTCTCCCCATGCCCCTCGAACGCAAGGCCCCCGGCGTTATTTTCCGTCAGCCCGTCAAGCAGCCGCTCCAGACAGGTCTGAAAGCAATCGACTCAATGGTGCCCATTGGCCGCGGACAGCGCGAGCTCATCATCGGCGACCGCCAGATCGGCAAGACTGCCATCGCCATCGACACCATCATCAACCAGCGCGCAAACTTCGAGGCAGGAAAACCTGTCTACTGCATATACGTGGCCATCGGACAGAAAGCATCGTCTGTAGCCGCCATCGTCGAGACCCTCCGCCAGCACGGAGCGCTTGACTACACCGTGGTAGTCGCAGCCACCGCCGCCGACTCCGCATCAATGCGCTACTACGCACCCTTTGCCGGAGTAGCCATCGGCGAATACATCCGCGACACCGGCCGCGATGCCCTCATCGTCTATGACGACCTCTCGAAGCAGGCCGTGGCCTATCGTGAGATCTCGCTCATCCTCAAGCGTCCCTCAGGCCGCGAGGCATATCCCGGCGATATCTTCTATCTCCACAGCCGTCTGCTCGAACGTGCCGCCAAGATCATCGACAACCAGCAGGTGGCAAGCCAGATGAACGACCTTCCCGCCTCGCTCAAAAACATAGTCAAAGGCGGCGGCTCGCTCACCGCGCTCCCCATCATCGAGACCCAGGCAGGCGACGTTTCGGCCTACATCCCCACCAACGTGATCTCCATCACCGACGGCCAGATCTTCCTCGAAACCGCCCTCTTCAACCGAGGCATCCGCCCGGCCATCAACGTAGGTATCTCCGTGTCGCGTGTGGGTGGTAACGCACAGATCAAATCAATGAAAAAAGTGGCCGGTACGCTCAAGATCGACCAGGCACAGTTCCGCGAGCTCGAATCGTTCACCAAATTCGGTGGCGACATCGACCCCGTGACCGCCCGCGTCATCGACAAAGGCCGCAAGAACGAACGCCTGCTCATCCAGCCCCAGTACACCCCGATGAAGGTCGAAGACGAAGTGGCCGTCATCTACTGCGGCACCAAGGGTCTGCTTGAAAACGTGCCCCTCGACAAAATTGCCGAGTTCGAGAAAAACTTCCTCCAGCTCGTCAACACCAAATATCCCGAAGTCATGGAGTCGATCCGCGCCGGAAAGCTCGATGACGACGTAACCGCCAAGCTCACCGAAGCCGCCGCTGAAATTTCGGGATCATATAAATAAGAAGAACAGCAACCAAAGCTCACATGGCAACACTCCGCGAACTAAAAGGACGAATCGGCTCCGTGGCTTCCAGCGAGAAGATCACGGGCGCGATGAAGATGATCTCCTCGGCCAAGATGCACCGTGCCGAGGGCGATCTCCGTCGCCTCCTGCCATTCCGCCAGCAGATAGAGAACATCATAGGCAACCTCCTCTCAGCCGACGCCGAGTTCTCATCACCCCTCACCGAGGCGCGTGACGTTGCCTCGGTGGCAATCGTGGTCCTCGGCAGTGACGACGGTCTCTGCGGAGCCTACAACATCAATATCTACAAGGAACTCGTCAAATCCATCGGCCAGCTCCGCGAAATCTATGGCGACTCGGTAAGGATCACCCTGATCCCCGTCGGCCGCAAGATGGTCAAAGCCGCCGGACGCCTCGCGGCTCTGCCCGGCATCACCGTGAGCCCCGCTGAAGGAGTCGACTCCAAATCAAGCGGCGAAACTGTCAAGCAGTTCACCCGCAGCCTTGAAGAGCGCTTCATCGCAGGCGAGTTTGACAGCGTGAGAATTCTCTACATGAACTTCCAGTCGGTAAGCCGCCAGCGCCCGCGCTGCGACGCCCTCCTCCCCGTCTGCCCCGAATCATTCGCGGCCGAAGGAGTCAAAGCCCTCTGCCGGCCCTACATTTTCGAGCCTGACGCCCCGACGATCTTCGTCTCCGTCCTCCCGATGTTCCTACTGGCCGTCATGCAGGAAATCTTCACCGAAAACCGCGCCTCGGAGCAAGCCGCCCGCATCATGGCCATGCAGAGTGCCAACGACAACGCCAAGAAACTCCTCGAACAGCTTCAGCTCGAATACAACAAACTCCGCCAGCAGAGCATCACAACCGAGCTCCTCGACATTGTCGGCGGTCAGGTAAGAGACTGACACAGCGCCAAAGCAAAAAAAATAATCCGATCATAACATCCACAGCACATAACCGAAAGAGTACAATTGACATGGGAAGTGTAAAAGAGTATTTCTCAAATCTTGGATCCGGCATAGCCAGCCTTGTAAAAGGTATGCAGGTAACCGGTAAGGAATTTGTCACCCCCAAAATCACTGAAGAGTATCCCGACAACCGAGACAATCTGCCTGTCGCCGACCGCTTCAGGGCAATCCTTACACTCAAGTATGACGACCAGGGCGACCACAAATGTATCGCCTGCGGCACCTGCGAGCGTGTCTGCCCCAACAACACCATCTCCCTCGACATCAAGACCGTCGAAACATGGGACGGCAAAAAGAAAAAGAAACTCGACAAATATCACTACGATCTCGGAAGCTGCACCTTCTGCCAGCTCTGCGTGACAAGCTGTCCGACTGACGCCCTTGAATTCAGCAATGACTTCGAGCAGGCGCTCTACACCCGCAGCAAACTCGTCAAGCTTCTCAACTATCTCCCTGAAAAGCCCGAACCTCAGCCCACCCCTGAGCAGATCGAGAAGATGAAAGCCGAGAAAGAAGCCAAGATAGCAGCCGCCAAGGCCGCAGCCGAGGCTAAGAAAGCAGCCGCAGCAGGCGCAGCCGCCACACCGGCCGCCCCCGCAGCCCAGGCTCCCGCCGCTGACGACGCAGCCGCAAAGGCACTCGCCGCCGCAAAGGGCGATCCTGAAAAAGAGGCCAAGATCCGCGCCGCTCTCGAAAAAGCCGCAGCCCTCAAGGCAAAACGCGAAGCCGAGAAAAACGCCGGAGCCGCAAACTGAACCTCTTTTCATCACCAATCACGATAATTAATTACTATCACAGTATATGGAATCAGTAGGAAGTACAATCTTTTATTGGATAATCGCCCTGTCGATTGTCATCTTCTCGGTACTGACTGTCACCACACGCAAGATCCTGCGTGCGGCCACATATCTGCTCTTCGTCCTTTTTGCGACCGCAGCCCTCTACTTCAAGCTCGACTATGAGTTTCTCGGCTCGGTCCAGATTGCGGTCTACGCCGGCGGTATAGTGGTCCTCTTCGTCTTTGCAATCCTGCTCACGACTCATCCCGGTGACAACAGCAAGCAGTTAACCTCACGCAAAAAACTTCTCGGCCTCGTCGGCGCCCTCGCCACAGCCGGAGCCTGCGCCTGGGCCCTCTGCTCACGCTCAGCCGACCTCTTTACATCGCTGCCCTCTATGGCTAACCCGTCAATGCACCGCATCGGCGAAGCAATGCTCGGCACAGCCTACGGACAATATCTTCTGCCGTTCGAGGCTGTCAGCGTACTGCTGCTCGCCTGCATCATCGGCGGTGTAGTAATCGCACGTAAACGCTAATTCAAACATTTCACCAATGGATATTACACTGATCTGGTATCTCGTTCCCGCAATCGTGATGTTTTGCTGCGGCGTCTACGGCTTCCTGACCCGCCGCAACATGATAGCCATGCTCATATCCCTTGAGCTTATGCTCAATGCGGTCGACATCAACTTTGTGGTCTTCAACCGCTACCTCTTCCCCTCCTCGATGGAAGGATGGATGTTCACCCTCTTCGGAATCGCCATCGCAGCAGCCGAGACCGCACTCGCAATCGCCATCATCATCAACCTCTTCCGGGTAAGCAAAAACATTGACGTCCGCGACGCAACAAAAATGAAAAATTAATCACGCCCTATGGATATTACAATACCTATTCTTATATTGGCAATCCCGCTCTTCATGTTCCTCCTCTTAGGACTGGCGGGAGTCAAGATGAGTCACAAACTCGCCGGTACGCTCGGAACGCTCGGCATGGGAACCGTGTTGGTCTTGTCCTATTACACGGCGTTCACCTACTACTTCTCAGGAAACCCTGAATTCATTGACGGCACCACACGCCTGCAGGCCGTGATCTTCAACCACACCTGGCTGCAGTTCACCCCCGCGCTCGCAATCCGCATCGGTTTCCTCCTTGACCCGATCTCAGCCATGATGCTCATTGTCATCCCGACAATCTCATTCATGGTCCACGTCTACTCGCTCGGCTACATGCACGGAGAGAAAGGCTTCCAGCGCTACTACGCCTTCCTTTCGCTCTTCAGCTTCTCGATGCTCGGACTCGTTGTAGCGACCAACATTTTCCAGATGTACATCTTCTGGGAGCTCGTGGGCGCATCTTCGTTCCTCCTCATCGGCTTCTTCTACACCCTCCCCTCGGCCGTATCGGCATGTAAGAAAGCCTTCATCGTCACCCGCTTCGCCGACCTCGGATTCCTCATCGGCATCCTCGTACTCTCATACTTCACCCATCATCTCGACTTCCTCCCGATGACCCAGAACCCGCAGGCAGTCCTCGCAAGCTTCGAGGGCGTCACCTTCCTCGGCGCTTCCGGTCTCACCTGGGCCCTCGTCCTGATCTTTACCGGTGGTATGGGTAAATCAGCCATGCTTCCCCTCCACATCTGGCTCCCCGACGCGATGGAAGGCCCGACCCCCGTATCGGCCCTCATCCACGCCGCCACAATGGTTGTGGCCGGTGTATATCTCGTGGCCCGTCTCTTCCCGCTCTACATGCTTGAAGACGCCGCTCTGATGTTCATCACAGTGGTCGGAGCAGCAACAGCATTCTACGCCGCGATGGTGGCCTGCGCCCAGATCGACATCAAGCGCATCCTCGCCTTCTCGACCATCTCGCAGATCGCATTCATGATGGTATCGCTCGGCGTGGCATCGAAAAACAACGTTGCCATCCACGAAGGCCTCGGCTACATGGCATCCATGTTCCACCTCTTCACCCACGCGATGTTCAAAGCCCTCCTCTTCCTCGGAGCCGGCTCACTCATCCACGCAGTCCACTCAAACAACTACACCGCGATGGGCGGCCTGCGCAAATACATGCCTATAACCCACATCACCTTCCTCATCGGCTGTCTCGCCATCGCCGGCATCTGGCCCTTCGCCGGTTTCTTCTCTAAAGACGAAATCCTCTCGGCCTGCTTCGCCAACGGCACTTTCTGGGGCATTTGGATGATGATGGTAGCCGCAATGACCGCCTTCTACATGTTCCGCATGTACTTCCTCGTCTTCTGGTGGGACAACCCCGACTACGAGAAAGAACACCACGGCCATCTTCCCCACGACCCCGGCTTCGCAATGACCTTCCCGCTGATCTTCCTCGGAATCGTATCGATCATCGCCGGATTCATCCCCTTCGGACAGCTCGTCACCTTCGACGGCCACGAATATCACATCCACATCGACTGGTCTATCGCCGGACTCAGCATGGGAGTAGCCATCCTCTCCATCGCCTTCTCAGCATGGCTCTACATGAAGAAAAACGACAAGCCCCAGCGCATGGCTGACTCCTGCCGCTGGCTCTGGACAGCTGCTAACCGCCGCTTCTACTGGGACGAAATCTACCTCTTCATCACCCGCCGCATCATCTTCGACGGAATCTGCAAGCCAATCGCTTGGTTTGACCGCCACATCATCGACGGCACAATGGACGGATTCGCCTATGTCACCAACAAGGCATCCTACGCCATCCGCGGTTTCCAGAGCGGCAAAGTGCAGATGTACATCTGGTGGTATCTCATCGGAGCTGTCGTGCTCGGCATCATAACCGCCATCTGTGTCCTCTGAATCTGTTAACCTGTTAAGAAAAATATAGTAACGCGATATGTTTTCCAATATATTGATCTACTTCGTGGTGATCCCCGTGGTCATGCTGCTGGGACTCTTCCTCTGCCGGAACATCAAGCAGATCCGGGCAGTGGCAGTCACAGGCTCGGTTGTCCTGACAGCCCTCTCGGTCTGGCTTCTCGTTGACTATCTCGCACTCCGCGCCGCCGGAGCCACAGACCCCATGCTCTGGGTCGACTCCTGGCAGTGGTTCGCTCCGCTCAACATCAACCTCGCCGTTGGTGTCGACGGCATCTCGATCGCCATGCTCATCCTCACCGGCGTAATCCTCATCACCGGCAGCTTCGCCTCTTGGGAAATCCCGCAGCCCAAGGAATTCTTCCTCTGGCTCATCCTCCTGTCGACCGGTGTCTACGGATTCTTCATCTCGATCGACCTCTTCACCATGTTCATGTTCTATGAGGTCGCCCTCATCCCGATGTATCTTCTCATCGGTGTCTGGGGCAGCGGCAACAAGAACTACTCGGCGATGAAGCTCACCCTCATGCTCATGGGCGGATCGGCATTCCTCATGCTCGGCCTCATCGGCATCTACTACCACTCGGCTCCCGCCGGACAGCCCCTCACCTGGAACATCCTTGAGATTGCCCAGAACGACGCCATCAGCCACGGCTGGCAGACTTTCCTCTTCCCGATGACCTTCGTGGGCTTCGGTGTGCTCGGCGCCATGTTTCCCTTCCACACCTGGTCGCCTGACGGCCACGCATCGGCCCCCACAGCAGTCTCCATGCTCCACGCAGGTGTGCTCATGAAGCTCGGCGGCTACGGTTGCTTCCGTGTGGCCATCTACCTGATGCCCCACGCCGCCAACGAACTGGCCTGGATCTTCCTCATCCTCACCGGTATCTCGGTTGTCTACGGAGCCTTCAGCGCCTGCGTCCAGAATGACCTCAAATACATCAACGCATACTCATCGGTGTCACACTGCGGCCTGGTGCTCTTCGCCATCCTCATGCTCAACACCACAGCGATGACCGGCGCCATCATGCAGATGCTCTCCCACGGTCTGATGACAGCCCTTTTCTTCGCACTCATCGGTATGATCTACGGACGAACCCACACCCGCGACATCCGCGAGATGGGCGGCATGATGCAGATCCTCCCTTATCTCTCGGTCTGCTACGTCATCGCCGGCATGGCCTCACTCGGTCTCCCCGGTCTCTCAGGCTTCGTTGCCGAAATGACAATCTTTGTCGGATCGTTCGAACACTCTGACCTCTTCCACCGCGTCTTCGTAATCGTGGCCTGCAGCTCGATCGTGACAACCGCCGTCTACATCCTCCGCGTCGTAGGCAAGCTTCTCTACGGTCCCGTCTATGACCAGCACCACATGACTCTCACCGACGCCAAGTGGTGGGAACGTGTTGCCACCGCCGGACTCATCGTCTGCGTGGCCGGCATCGGTTTCTTCCCCAACTTCTTCGTCGATCTTATCAAGTTCACTTTCAGCCCTGAAATCTTCACCGTTATCGGTCTGAACTAATCTATAGATTAATAGCAATGGATTACTCACAGTTTTTAGCACTCAAGCAGGAAATAGGATTGTTAATCGTATTCCTATTAGTCTTCCTCTATGACACCTTCTGCAGCCCCCGTTCGGCAAAAGCCGTCCCGATGATCGCCACCGTTCTCATGGGTGTGCTCGTCGCCTGGGGTTTCTGCCCCGTGGTCAAGGCTCCTGAGACCGCCTTCGCCGGAATGTATGTGACTTCGCCCGTAATGGTGGCTATCAAAAACATTCTCAACGTCGGCGTGTTCATCGTCCTCATCCAGTCCGTCAAATGGGCCAACTCCGAATTCACCGCAGTGCGCCGAGGCGAATTCTACGAACTGATACTTCTGACCCTCCTCGGCATGTATCTGATGATTTCGAGCCGCCACTTCCTGATGTTCATCATCGGTCTCGAAACTGCCTCGCTTCCCCTTTGCGCACTTGTCGCCTTTGACAAGCACCGCTATGAAAGCCATGAGGCCGCCATCAAATACGTACTCACCGCCGTATTCTCTTCGGCAATCCTCCTGATGGGTCTCTCGTTTGTCTACGGTCTCGCCGGAACTCTCTACTACAACGGCATCGCCGGAGCTCTCGCAGGCCGTATGGGCGTGATGCTTTCTGTGGCACTCGCCTTCGTGATGGCCGGTTTCGGATTCAAGCTCTCGCTCGTTCCCTTCCACCTCTGGACAGCCGACGTCTACCAGGGTGCACCCACATCGGTGACCTCATATCTTTCGGTCATCTCCAAAGGCTCGGCGGCTTTCGCCTTCCTCGTGGTGCTCACTCAGGTATTCGGCCAGTTCTACGCCCAGGCTTGGGAGTGGATGCTCTACGCTCTGATCATCCTCACCATCACAGTCGGTAACCTCTTCGCCATCCGCCAGACCAACATGAAGCGCTTCCTCGCCTTCTCGTCGATCTCGCAGGCCGGTTATATCATGCTCGCCATCATCGGCGACAACGATATGGGCGTCTCGGCTCTCATGTTCTACACTCTTGTCTACGTATTCTCCAACCTCGCCGCCTTCGGCGTGATCGGAGCCATCGAAAACGCCACCGGCAAGGTAGACATGACCGACTACAACGGCCTCTACAAGACCAACCCCCGTCTGTCGTTCACAATGATGCTTGCCATGTTCTCTCTCGCGGGCATCCCCCCGTTTGCAGGCTTCTTCAGCAAATTCTTCGTGTTCACAGCCGCCCTCAACGGAACCGCTTCGGCCGCTCTCTACGTGCTGGTGCTCATTGCCCTCATCAACACCATCATCTCCCTCTACTACTATCTGCTCGTTGTGAAGGCCATGTTCATCAATGAAAGCGACAGCCCGATCGCCACATTCCGCTCGGCTTGCTCCGAACGTCTCGGCATGTGGATCTGTGTCGCAGGCATCATCGGCCTCGGCATCGTAAGCTACTTCTATGACTATCTCCTGACAGTCGTAGCCTGAACAACAGAATAATTACCCCAGATCTGATAAAACTATCTCCGGCCGCAATGCGTTTTGCTTGCAGCCGGAGATTGCTGATAAAGGACAGAGGCCCGGACAGCTCTCCGCCTCACGTTTCACCCACCTTCAAAAAAAAATCACTGAACCATGTTTCCTTCAGCACCCGGCCCAATCGGCGTTTTTGACTCAGGCTACGGCGGCCTGACCATCCTCAAAGGCATCCGCGAAGCTCTCCCGCAGTATGACTACCTCTATCTCGGTGACAATGCCCGCACTCCCTACGGCACCCGCTCATTCGATGTGGTCTACCGCTTCACCCGTCAGGCAGTGGAAGCCCTTTTCAGCCGCGGCTGCCAGCTGGTGATCCTCGCCTGCAACACCGCCTCGGCCAAAGCCCTGCGCTCCATCCAGCAGAAAGACCTGCCCGGATGGGACCCCTCGCGCCGCGTGCTCGGAGTGGTCATCCCAACGGTCGAAGCCCTCGGCCGTATCACCAAAAACGGAAATATCGGCCTGCTCGGAACCCCCGGCACCGTCAGCTCAGGCACCTATGACATAGAGATCGCCAAATTCTTCCCCCAGTTCCGCACCGTATCCGTGGCCTGCCCCATGTGGGTGCCTCTGGTCGAGAACAAGGAGTTCGACTCGCCCGGCGCCGACTACTTTGTGAAGAAATATGTTGATGAACTCTTCACCCAGGAGCCTGACATCGACACCGTGATTCTCGGCTGCACTCACTATCCGCTGCTGATCGACAAGATCCGCCGCGAGATCGGAGAGCGTGCCACAATCGTCACCCAGGGCGAACTCGTTGGCGCCAGCCTCGCCGACTATCTGCGCCGACATCCCGAAATGGATGCCAAGTGCACCAAAGGCGGCTCATGCGAATTCCTGACCACCGAAAACCCCGACAAGTTCACCGAACTCGCCGAAATATTCCTTCAGACTCCTCTGAAGGCCTCCCGTATAGATCTCTGACCTTCCACCGGCTACTGACCGACAACTAAAAATATGTCTCTCCGCCATTCATTCATCACGCTTTTATCACTCGCACTGCTCGCCACCTCCTGCTCCGATGACTCTGACCGGGCTTCAGACGGTGCCGGAAGTCTGTCGCTTGACGTGACAGTCGATGCCACCCTGCGCGATCCGCTCACGCAGGAAATCATTGTGACCGCGCCCTGTGAGCCCGATCAGTCGCAGATAAGCGTGACAATGACAGCCGCCGAGGGCAACTATTCCCACACATGGAAATCACTCGGCGATTTTCCCGCGCAGGATCTCTACTACTCCGGCTCATATCTCATAGAAGCCGTCTACGGAAAAGGAGCCGAGGGCTTTGACGCTCCGTGTTACTCAGGCTCGGTCTCCGCGGTAGTCGAGCCGGACCGCTGGCTGACATGGCCGCTGACCATGCAGCTTGTCAGCAGCGCCTTTTCATTCGATTTCAGCCCCGCCATAGCCGGCGGCATCGGCGAAGTCTCGGCCCTTGTCCACACTCCGGGCGGAGAGTATCACCGCGTCAGCCCCGACGAATCGCGCCTGCTCTATCTGACACCGGGCTCAACGGAGATATATCTTGAAGTAAGACTCCCCGACGGGCGTCAGACTGCATTCAGAAGCCTTGACCTGTCGACCCTCCCCGGCTGCTTTTATGGATGTGAGGTCAGTGCCGACACTTCAGGCCCGGACCCCGTGCTCACCTGCTCGGCTCCCGGCAAGAGCGCCTCGTTCACACTTAGCGCCGACTTCCTGTCAGCCCTCCCGCCATCTCTGACCGCTTCGGGCTGGACTCCCGGAAGTGCCCTGACTGTGCCGGAAGGCGAACTGCCGGAAACTCCGGTCAGAGCAGCCGTCACAGTGTCCGCTCCGCTTTCGCGCCTTTGGCTCTCGGTGTCGTCGGCCTATCTCTCGTCGCTGTCATTCCCGGCTATTGTCGATCTGCTGCATCCTTCTGCGGAAGATGAAGCAGCCTTTGCGGCTGTCGGTCTCAGAACCGATCTGAGCTCCGCCGGCGGATCGGTGGACTTCACCGCACTGATCGGAAAGCTCGTCTTCCTGACCGATGATGAGGCTCTGTCATGTTTCAGCCTCATAGCCGAAGATGACTGCGGGCGTGTCAGCGAACCGCTGCAGTTGCAGGTGCTGACCACCGCCGTTGACATCTCTGTCATTTCGGTCGGGGCCGCTCCTGTCGGAGCCACATCCGCATCGCTCTCAGTCAGCACCGGGGCCGTGGATTTCAGCTCAAATGTCGGCATAGAGATTCTTGATGCCGGCGGCCGGTGGCAAGCGGCTTCTGTGCTTTCGGTCAGACCGGCCGGCGATTCGTCATATGAACTTGAGTTTGCTATCCCTGACGGCAATGCCGACATCAGGGCCCGTATATTGTATTGCGAGGAGGTCCGGGCCGAATTCACCGTAGAGCGCTGTATGCCTGAATTCGAGCTTGTGACAGATCCATTCGCCACCTATGCCCTGGTCAAGGTCATGGCCCCGGATCAGGCTACGGTCGAGACCGTGGTGCGCCGGCTGATGCTCTACGTCGACGGGCGCAGGGGGCCGGTCCTCTTGCGTGACGAGGAAAGCGGAGTGCTCGCATTGAGCGGACTCTCGCCCAACACCTCATACACGCTGACCGCTACCATGATGGACCGTCCGGATGCCTCTGACTTTACTCCCGGACAGCGTTTCACTACCGAAAATGCCCCGGCGCTTCCTAATTCAGACTTCGAGGACCGTAAGTCAGGTGTGGTCTATGACAGACTGCCGAGCGGAGGCCGCTATTCACAGACCGAAGTCGCTATCTATAACTGGCAGAACCGCGAGTCATTCTCTCAGCAGGTGCCTCAGAAGTGGGCCAACACCAATGCCAAGACTTTCTGCACAGGGGCATCGAATCACAACACCTGGTACATGCAGCCGTCGGTCTTCACGGTTTCCGATGAGGTCAAAAGCGGCGAGTTCGCCGTCTGCCTGCGCAGTGTGGGCTTCGATCTCAGCGGAGAGGAGATAGCGGACTATGCGCAGACCGGCAGACCCTATCTGCAGTATTCGCCGGTGGTTCCGCGTGTGGCCTGCCGTGCCGCGGGCAAGCTTTTCCTCGGAGAGTATTCATTCAGCGCCTTCGGCATGGAGGAGAACTATAAGGATATTGTCGACTGGAAGTCGAGACCGCGTTCGCTTAACGGATTCTATAAATATGTTCCCTCGCCTGACAGCCCGTCAGACAGCGGGATCGCCATCATAGAAATCTATGGCGATGTCGGCGGCGAGCGGCAGGTGATAGCCTCGGCCCGCACTTATCTGCCCATAGCCAACAGCTATACTGCCTTCACAGCTCCGCTGTCCTACACCCGTTTCGGCATCAAGGCAAGCGGCATGAGGCTCGTGTTTGCCTCCTCGGCTTCGATCGGCACCATTACGGAAGAGACAGCCTCGATAGTCACCTCGGCTGATCCGGTCAAAGGCGCCTCTCTCGGAAGCACTCTCTGGCTTGACAATATCAGCCTTGCTTACTGATGCCTGTTTCCCTGTTTTTAGAAATCAATTAAATGCAAATATGAAAAAATTAACTGTCATCCTTCTTATCTCTCTGTTCCTTTCCACTTCAATGAGCGCCTCGGCTTCCGGCTGGGACATTTCTGACCTTCTCGGCAAGGTCTCTTCAGCCACCGCGTCTGACTCTACCAAGACCGGCTCATCCGGCTCATCAAAAGCCGGCGGTCTCGGCGACCTGCTCTCAGGTGTGGCAAACGCTCTCGGTGTGGGAAGCTCGAAGCTGACCGTAGAGAAGATGGTGGGGACATGGAACTATGTCAATCCGGCAGTGTCGTTCAAGAGTGACAATTTCCTGCTCAAGGCCGGCGGTGCCGCAGCCGCACAGCAGGTAGAAGCCAAACTGGCTCCCTATTACAAGACCGCCGGTCTGACTTCGCTCGTCATGACCATCAATGCCGACTCCACTTTCACCTTCAAAGCCCGCATGATGACTCTGAGCGGCACCATCACCAAGGATGCCGAGTCAGGAAACTTCATTTTCAATTTCAAGGCCTTCAAAAAGATAAAGGTCGGTTCGATGGAGGGCTTTATTGTCATGAACGGCAACAAAATGGAACTCACTTTCGATGTGACCAAGCTCATGACGCTGGTTGAAAAGGCCGGCTCTCTTTCAGGAAACAGCACAATCAAAGGTCTGACCGCCATCCTTCAGCAGTATGACGGCATGACGGCAGGTTTCGAACTCCAGAGGCAGAACTGACAGACTGAAACACACGGCTAAGAGCATGGTTTCGATCATAATACCCGCCTATAATGTGGAGATGCATATCCGGGAGTGCCTTGACAGCGCTCTCGGACAGACATTCACTGACCTGGAGGTGATTGTGGTCGATGACGGCTCTACTGACTCTACTCCGGAGATAATCCGCGAATATGCCGGGCGCGACAGCCGGGTGATGGGAGTCAGGCGTCCCAACGGAGGTCTATCATCCGCCCGCAATTCCGGACTGGAAATGGCGCGTGGAGAGTGGGTGATGTTTCTCGACAGCGATGATGTGCTTTCGCCCCATGCCGTGACCGTGCTGCTTGGGGCTGCCCGCAGGAGCGGCACCGCGTTTGTGGAGGCCCGATGGACCGAAGGTGCCGATACCTCTCAGGTCAGATGGGCTGATGCTCCGGCCGCTTCGCCGACGGTGTTCGGGCAGGAGGCTTATATAGAAAGGGTGCTCTATCAGGATGGAGCCTGCCCCTCCGTGTGTGGCAAGATCTTTGCGCGAAGTCTGTTTGACAGCGGCCTGAGGTTCCGCGAAGGCATCCTCTATGAAGACCTTGACATTTTCTATCTTCTGGCCGAAAAGGCCGGGAAGACAGCTCTTATACCGGACTGCCTATACTTCTATCGCAAAAATCCGGTCAGCGTGACCGGCTGCTTCTCGCCGCGGCGCTTCGATGTGCTTGAAGTGACGGAGCGCATAGAGAAGCATATGGCTCTCCATTATCCCGCTCTGCGGCCCGCAGCCCGTGACCGCCGGCTGAGTGCGGCCTTCAATATGTTCGGCCTGATAGCCGCGAATGACCCTGACGGGCGCTATGGGGCGGTAGCCGATGAATGCTGGCGGCTGATCAGGGCTTACCGCCGCGAGAGTCTGCTGAGTCCACGGGTGCGTTTGAAAAACAAGCTCGGAATAGTGCTGAGTTACCTCGGCCGCGGAGCGCTCGGAATTGTCACGCGCCGTTTCTACGAAGGGAGGATCAGATGAGAGTGCTGACACTCGATTCCGCCGCATTTGGCCGTACATGCCGGGAGCTTGCCGCCTTGGTGGCCGCTTCGGGCTTCGATCCGCAGCTGATTGTGGGCATACGCCGTGGCGGTGAGTATGTGGCCTGTGAGATGCGACCCTGTTTCTCGCGCGCGGCTCTCGGTTTTGTGGGTCTTCAGAGGCCGTCGACGAGCCGTAAACGTATGCTCGGCAAGTCGCTCGGACGTCTGCCGCGCCCTCTGCTTGACAGGCTCAGGATTATTGAAGCCTCCGTCTTGGCGGGCCGCTGCAGGAGTGCCTCTGACCTGCCTCCGTTTCAGTTGCCGTCTTCGCTGACGGGCCTCGGAAAGATCAGTGTGCTGCTTGTGGACGATGCCGTTGACAGCGGAGCAACCATGCTGCGCGTGGCCGGGGCGTTGAGGCGCGGGAATCCTGAAATTGAACTGCGCACGGCTGTCATAACCGTGACCACAGCTGCTCCGCTTCTCCGCCCGGACTATACAATCTATGATGACAGAACTTTAATCCGTTTCCCGTGGTCGATGGACGCATGAAAATATCATCCGGAGCCTCACTCCCGGCTGAGGGGCCGAAGTGTGAGGCATCGCCCTGTGTGGTCGTCGATCTTGACGGCACACTGCTCCGCGGCAATTCGCTGCACATGCTGGTGCGCTTCATGGCTGCGAAACTGCGCCGGCGGCGGGGCTATTGGCGCCTGCTTCGCATAGGCGGTCTGCTCGGACTGCGTCGCCTCAGGCTGATAAGCCATACGGAAATGAAGCATCCGGTCCACCGCATGGCGGCCGAATCAATGACGGAGGCCGACATGGAGCATTTTGTCTCGGTGCTTGGCGCTGCTCTGAACCGGAAGCTGCTTGAGCGGCTCGACGGCTACCGGCGGCGGGGCTATCGGTTTTTGCTTGCATCTGCTGCTCCTGACCTTTACCTGCCGCGGCTCACAGCTCTGGCAGGCTTCGACGGTTTCATAGCCACTCCGCTTCCGGCCTCGGCGGGCGAGGCTTACACTGAGACACGTGGTGAGCGCAAACGGGATCTCTGTCTGGACTATGCCGCCCGCGAGGGGTGGAAGATAGAGGCTGTGGCCACCGACCATCCTGACGATCTCCCACTGCTACTGCTGCCCGGCATCAGCCGCCTGCTCGTCAGTCCGGCTCCGGACCTGCCTGATGAACTCCGCCGCCGCAGCCTGGATTTCGAAATCATATAGAACCGACCCTGCCGCATAGCCGCGGGTTAGGTCTGTCTGGCTTGAGGAGTGGCGGTTTTGGAATAAAAAGGAGCGGTTTTTGTAATCAAAGGATGCGGCTGAGGCTGATGAGTGTTGTAACGGGTTGGCGGATTCTGAAAAATTGCCTAACTTAGAGGCTGTTTCATTAACGGTCTCTCTACTTAGCGACTGTTTCAATCAGATCATCTCTTACCAGACTATACAAATCTATCCATACTTATGAAAAGAACAGTGCTGCCGGTCGTTGCAATGCTTGCCGGCATATCAACAGCTTTTGCTTTCAACATCACAGGCCCGGACGGCAAACTTGATGTCAGCGTCGATCTTGACGCGGAGGGTCGTCCGTGCTACTCGGTGACTCTCGACGGAAAGACCATGCTCCGCCAGTCGCCTTTGGGCTTCGAGTCAAACATAGGCTCCTTCACCACGTCGTCTTCCATCGTCCCCTCGGAGGTCAGGAAGGTTGAGGAACATTACACGCTTGACCGCATCAAGAAGAGCTCGGTAGACTATCGTGCCAACGAGGCGACGGTGGCTTTCGAGACTCCCGGCGGAGGCCGCTGGGAGGTGGAGTTCCGGGTTTCGGACCATGACGTTGCTTTCCGCTACCGCATACCCCGTCAGGGCGACACGGGAGCGATCTACATAAGTTCCGAGGCCTCCGGTTTCCGTTTTCCGGCCGGCACCACCACTTTCCTTACGCCACAGCGCACGGCTATGGAGAACTGGAAGCGCACGAGTCCGTCTTATGAAGAGGTCTACACGGCCGATGCGCCTATGGACGCCGTCTCGCAGTACGGACAGGGCTACACTTTCCCCTGTCTGTTCAGGGTAGGCGATGACGGCTGGGTGCTCCTTTCAGAAACCGGGGTCGACAGTTACTACTGCGGTTCGCATCTGAGTGACTACAGGCTCGACGGACTCTACACCATAGCCTATCCAATGCCGGAGGAAAACAACGGCAACGGCAATGCGGGAGCCGCGATGGCTCTCCCCGGCCATACTCCCTGGCGCACTATCACCGTGGGCCGCGACCTCGCGCCGATAGTGGAGACCACCGTGCCTTGGGATCTCGTCAGCCCGCGCTATGACTCGGCCCACAGCTATGAGCCGGGTTGCGGTACATGGAGCTGGATTGTATGGCAGGACAAGAGCATCAACATGGAGGACCAGAAGACATACATTGACTTCGCCCATGAGATGGGCTACAGATATGTGCTTGTAGACAACTGGTGGGACACCCAGATCGGGCGCGATCGTCTGCCGGAGCTTGCCGCATATGCCCGCTCGAAGGGTGTGAGCCTTATAATGTGGTACAGCTCCTCAGGCTACTGGAACGACATAGAGCAGGGCCCGATAAACTGCATGGACAATCCCATCAGGCGCAAGGCCGAGATGCGCTGGCTGCGCAGCCTTGGAGTGAAGGGCATAAAGGTGGATTTCTTCGGCGGTGACAAGCAGGAGACCATGCGCCTGTATGAGGCGATACTGTCCGATGCCGATGACCACGGGCTGATGGTGATATTCCACGGCTGCACACTGCCGCGCGGATGGGAGCGGATGTATCCCAACTATGTGGGGAGCGAGGCCGTGAGGGCAAGCGAGAACATGTATTTCACCCAGCAGGCCTGTGACGACGAGGCTTTCAACGCCACACTCCACCCCTTCATCCGCAACAGTGTGGGCTGCATGGAGTTCGGCGGCTGCTTCATGAACAAGTATATCAGCCGGAACAACCGTGACGGTCACCGCCGCATGACCAGCGATGCCTTTCAGCTGGCTACAACAGTACTGTTTCAGAACCCGGTGCAGAACTTCGCCATAACACCCTACAACCTTGAGGACGCGCCGGCCGTCTGCATGGACTATCTGCGCGAGGTGCCCACCGTCTGGGACGAAACCCGCTTCATCGAAGGCTATCCGGGACGCTATGTGGTGCTGGCGCGCCGCCATGCCGACAAGTGGTACATAGCCGGGGTAAATGCCACCGACAAGCCCGTAGCGGTCACTCTTGACTGCCTCGCCAAGGGTGATGCCTATAGGCTCTACTGCGACGACGCCGACCGGAATCCTGTCAGAAAAGATCTGACAGCCGGCAAAAAAGCCCCGTCAGTCACCATGCAGCCCGGCGGAGGCTTCGTAGTGATCAGATGAAAAAGTTTCGGGGTGGCCGCATGAAGTCTGACTGTTCCCGCTATCCATCTTTTACTGTAACTTCGATCTCTCAAATCTGTATATGACGAAATCGGCAACTACAATAGACCGGCAGCTTGGCCTTCTTGAATCAAGAGGTCTCGCTATCGCTGATAAAGACAAAGCGCGAGAAATACTACTCGACATAGGGTACTATCGCCTTGGTTTTTATCTTTTCCCGTTTGAAAAGTCTTATCCTGATTTGCGCAACCGTACTCATGAATACATTGAGGGCGCATCGTTTGAGGACGCAGTCAATTTATATTATTTCGATTTTGATCTGCGACTGTTGCTAATGCGCTATCTCAACCGCATCGAAATAGCTTTCCGCACTTCGTTGATATACCACCTTTCCAACAAGTATAATTCTACACCGATATGGTTTGTAAGTCCATCGGTTGTTGGTCGCGCCTATGCCCGCGACTTTGAGAGTAAAGTCTATACCCCCGACTTCAAACGCAATCCGGTCATACGCCGCCATCATCAGAAGAATCCCGATGACCGCTTCGCTCCGTCGTGGAAAACTCTGGAATTTATGACTTTTGGAGCAGTGATGAAACTTTACGAGCAACTGAAAGATCGTGAAGATAAAATCTTCATCGCTCATAAGTTCGGCATCCGACAGGTCGTTACGTTTGAAAGCTATATGCACACCATCAGGCAAGTCCGTAATGCTTGCGCTCACGGACTTCTCTTGTACGATTTGCGTCTTCCTTTGGCAATTCGTCGCGGTCCGGCAGCCTATAATCCATCAGAACGTAACAACATAATAGGTGCACTTCGGGTTATTAAGTATGTGATGGAGCGGGTTTCTGCCAATAGAGCCGATGATATGGGCAAACAGATAAAGAATCTTTATGAAGATCTTTGTTCTGTTTCTCCTAAACTTAAGCCATTAATACCTAATTTCCTCACTATATGAGATTCTTAACACAAAATTACGGTTCAAAAATTTTTTTGCAAGGGTAAAAGTATTACCTTTGCAATATGATAGTGCTTTTGGAGACTTTAGTCGCTCCAATTAGCACTCTAAAAAAAGGTAAAGTCGAGGCTACCACTTAGTCGGGTAGTCTCGCTTCTTTCGCTTCTTTTTATATGGCGGCTTTTTTTTCGGGGTGGGGTTGCTCATGACAATCTTGTTTTGTAATTTTGTAATCTGCAATAGAAGTGATTGGGCCGCAGGCGGAAAAGCGACAGCCGGCCGTCGGGCTACCGTCACTCACAGACTCATCTCCGGATCATGAAAATATTTACTACTGAAAATATACGCCATATTGACCGCGTCACCATCGACGACGAGGGTGTAAGCTCTATGGAGCTTATCCATCGGGTGGCCGAAGGGGTGGTCAATGAGATTCTCGGCCGCTGGCGTCCGTCGAAGCCCACTATGGTCTTCGCCGGTGCGGGCAACAACGGCGCCGATGCCCTGATTGTGGCCAAGCTGCTGATCGAAGCAGGCTTCAATCCCCACGTGGTGCTCATCAATGTCAAGGGCGACTCTCTGTCGCGCGACTGCCGTATGGCCCGCGAGGAGCTGATGCGCATGGGCAATGTCTCGATGACAGAGATAGTGCACACCGCCCACATTCCGCCCCTTACCCCCGACCATCTTGTGATCGACGGTCTTTTCGGAACCGGGCTGCGCAATCCGCTTGAGGGTGGCTACATGGCTATGGCGCGCTATATCAACGAGTCTGGCGCTACGGTAGTGTCAATCGACGTGCCCTCAGGCATGTTCGGCGACTGGAACACCCGTGTGCTCGCGCGCAACGTGGTCCACGCCGACCTCACCATAGCCGTACAGTTTCCGCGTCTCGCATTCTTCCTTAGCGACAACGCCGAGCTTGTGGGGCGGTGGAAGACTGTAGATATCGGTCTGAGCCGCAAGGCCATCGAGGAAACCGCCACGAAATATTATCTCATAGAGAAAGACGACGTCTGCCGGGTGCTCAAACGCCGCCCTGATTTCTGCTCCAAAGCCGATTTCGGCCATGCGCTGCTCTTTGCCGGCTGCTACGGCATGATGGGAGCCGCCGTCATGGCTGCCCGCGGTGCTCTGCGCGCAGGTGTAGGCAAGCTGACGGTCCACTCGCCGCGCTGCGGTTTCGGCGTGATTCAGAATTCAGTCCCGGAGGCGCTTTTCCTGCCCGACCGCGAGGAGAACGTAATTTCCGACATGACCCCGCGCTTCAACTACACGGCTATCGGAGCCGGCCCCGGCATAGGCACCAACGATGCCACCAAGGGCGCGCTTGAGACTCTGATCAAGACCATCAAGCGCCCGATGGTTCTCGATGCCGACGCGCTCAACATCATAGCCCGCAATCCGGCGCTGATCGACCATCTGACACCGGGGTCGATACTGACACCCCATTCGGTGGAGTTCGACCGCATTTTCGGCTCGCAGGCTTCGGCGGAGACCCGTCTGCTGAAAGCTCTCGAAGTGGCCCACAAATACAAGCTGATCATAGTGCTCAAAGGCCGTTACAGCGCCACGGTGCGTCCCGACGGCAAGGTGTTTTTCAACTCCACCGGCTCGTCGGCGATGGCCACTCCCGGCAGCGGGGATGTGCTCACGGGCATCATCACCGCTCTCCTTGCCCAGGGCTATAAATCGGAGACGGCCGCTACCGCCGGAGTCTATATCCACGGTCTTGCGGGCGACATAGCCGCTGCCGAAGAGGGCGAGTACGGAACCACGGCGGGCGACATAGCCGCCGCCACCGGCAAGGCCATCAAGTCGATTCTCGGCGCCTGATGCCGTCAGGCCGGGTGCTCACCGCAGGGCTTCCTGAAAACAGATCTGTCATAATTCACAGCAATAACAGTCAAGATGAAAAAGCTACTATCAATACTGCTGCTCGGAGCCGCCGCCGCTGCTGTTCCGGCCGCTGCCCAGACATCAACAAAACTTAGCGCGACAAAGGCCAGCGAATACGGCCTGATCTACACTCTGCCGCTGACCGCCTTTGAGGTCACAGTGGCGGTTGAAAAGACCGTCAGCACTCCCGGAGAGTTCTATCAGTATGCGCGCCGTTATCTCAACGCCACTCCGATTCTCAAGCCGTCGACGAGCTGGCGCATCACCGAGGCGGTGGTCAACCCTATTGCCATCGCCGACGAGAAGGAGCGCTATCTGGCCACATTCAAGGGCGGAACGGGCACTTACATGACCGTGAGCGACCGGAATTTTCCGCTGTCGGTCAACGATGACTCCTATGAGGCCACAGTCAGTCTCTCGCCGCTTCCGCAGCCGGTAGAGGCCGAACCGACCATTCTGCAGCTTCCGGTGGCGCAGCAGGCCATCACGCCTGAGATGATCCAGAGCAAGTCACTGGCAAAGCGCGCGCAGCTTGCCGCCGACAAGATCTATGAGTTCCGCAACAACCGCAACGAGATCATATCCGGTCAGGCCGACGCCATGCCCTCTGACGGCGCTGCCATGAAGCTTGCCCTCGATCAGCTTGCCTCGCAGGAAGAGGCTCTGACGGCGATGTTTCTCGGCACTGTCCAGAAGTCGGTCGAGGTCCGCACCTACACGGTCTATCTGCCCGACGACGGAGCTGTGAGCCGCAAGGTGGTTGCCCGCCTGTCGGCCTTGGAAGGCCTTGTGGATGCCAATGATCTTTCCGGAGCGCCGATCTATATCTCGATCACTCCGCAGACCCGCGGCGAGCTGCCGGTCAATGAGAAGGGCATTACCAAGACTTTCCCCAAGGGAGGTGTGGCTTACCGCATTCCCGGCACTGCGCGTGTTACTCTGAGCTATGACGACGAGACTCTTGCCGAGGATACTTTCGATGTGGCGCAGTATGGTGTTGTCTTCGGGCTTGATCCGAGCCTGTTTACCAACAAGAAGGCTCCGTCTTATCTGCATTTCAATCCGCTGACAGGTGCTGTCCGCGAGCTTGGGACGGTGACGGAATAAGAACTCAGGATTATTAAGAGATTGTTTTTTAACAACCTCTTAAAAGCATAAAGCGCTTTCAGGTGATTGATCTGCCTGAAAGCGCTTTCTTTTTTGGGGCTTTTGGGGTTGGGCCAATTGGTCTGATCAGGCTAATTAGTCTGATTAGGCTAATTGGAGTGGCTGAGGGAAATTGGTTTTAGTCTAATTGGCCGAATTTGCCTAATAGGCCTAATTGGAGCTTCGGTTGAAAAAAAGACCGCGGCCCGGCATGGGGCCGGACCGCGGTGGAGTGGGGAGGCAGTCAGTGCTGACTGCCGATGGAGTCTGTTTTATCAGTTGAAGTTATTTCACAATGACTTTGCTTGTGCGGGTTTCGCCTGAAGCAAGAGTCTCTACCTTGATGAGGAGGCCGGTGGTGTTGGGGCTTACGGCCATACCCTGGATGTTGTAGTAGACGGTTGAAATTACTTCCTGATCGGCTGTGATGTCAGTGATGCCTGTGGTTTCGGTGTAGACAGCCTTGACTTCTTCGCCGAGACCGCCCATTTCATTGGCGGCGCGGACAGTGTAGACGGGAGCAGTCGCACGTGAAACCTCAGCCTCAACTGTGTGGGTGGGTTCTGTCACGAAGGCAACGATTTTGCCATCCTTGCATACAGCCCAGCAGAGTGCATAGTCGCTGTTGTCCCAGCTTATCTCGCCGTCTTCATTGATAGTTACATTGGTGGGGGCAGGAGCCTGCTCGGTGTAGGCGAGGGGGTTCCAGTTGTCAGAGCCGCCCATCACGTTCTCGATGGAGAGTTCGTCGGCCTGAGTCTTTGTAAGGATGGCGCTTGCCTGAGTTCCACCGTCGAATTTCACTTTGCGTGACGAGAGGTCGATCTGAGTTCCGTTTTTGTCGGTACTGTTGTATTCGGCGAATACCAGGGGCTTGTTACCGCCCATTTCACCCCAGCCGGCAGCAGAGGGAGTGACATTCATGCGGGTGTTGATGTACTGGGCGCGGCAGTCAGCTCCCCAGGGACGACCGAGGGTGTAAGCGCCGTTTACGGTAGATTCACCGCCTGCAACAGCGTTGATCTCGCAGTCAAGGAATACGTAGCCGTATTTGAGCTGACCGTTGGGGGCTGCGATAACGTTGCCTGAACGTTTTTCAAGCACGAGGTTCACGCGGTTGTAGTAAACATCGCCACCGCCACAGAGGAAGTCGACAGTGCCGTGGATTTCAGAATCTTCCCAGTAGAAGCGGCTGGTTGACTTGTTGCTGTAATATGTATCCTGGAATGAGAGCAGCTTGACATTCTTGGCGATAGTCTTGTCGCCCTTGTCCTGGAGGCAGACAGCGCGGCCGGTAGTGCCGTTGTAGTCATAGGCGTTCTGCAGAGTGATGTCCTGGAGATAGAGACCGGTGCTGGTGTTGAAGAGGGTAGCTGTCACACCGATACCTTCAGCCTGGGGATGGTTGACGATGATGACGCCATCTTCGCTCTGTCCGATGATCGAGATGTTATTGCCGGAGATGGCAGTCAGACAGCGGTTGCCGAGGTCATAGGTTCCGTTGTGGAGATAGATGCGGAAACGTTCGCCTGTGTTCTGACGGGTGTTAGCCTCTTCGAGAGCGGCCAGGAATTCGTCAGTGGTGCTGACTTCGCGGTGGTAGAGGGCTTTTTCGACAGTCGGACGTTCCATAGTGGTGAACTTCACGGTCACTGCAGAAGTGAGAGTGTTGCCGGCGGGGTCACATACGGAGTTTGCAGCAAGTTCGAAAGTCTGTTCGGTAGCGTAGGCGAGGTTGCGGTAGCTTGCCGAAACAGTCTTGCCTGAAACTGCGAGTTCGATGTCTTCGCCATTGAGAGTAGCTTTGGCTCTGTCAGTGAGTTTGACCTTTTCGTCGAAGTTGATGACGATCTTGCCGGTTGCAGACGCGCCTTCGGCTCCGTCAGCAGGAACAGTAGAGAGAACCACGGGTGCGGTGCCGTCGTCATAGATGGCTGCATCGGCGGTGAGATAGATGTTGGCTATGGCAGTACCGTCGTTTTCAGATTCACTTCCTTTTATAGAACTTGAAAGATCCGGACGCCAGCGGAGATAGAGAGTCTCTGCATGGTCTGCTTCAGCGGGGAGCGTGCCAGCAATGGGGTAGATAACCTTCTTATCCGGCATGTTGACGTCAGCTACTTCTTTCCACTCTTCACCGTCAAGTGAATATTCGAGGATCACATGGGTATAGGCGTTGTAGTTGTAGAGAAGATCAGCGCTGACCTTGATGTTGGAGAAATCACGTGCGTTGATGGCAGTGGTCTGGAAATAGTTGTGGCCTATGTCGCCTTTTTCGGCGCCTCTGGTCCAGTTTACAGCAGCACCAACGAGCGATTCATATCCTCCGGCTGCTTCTGTAGATTTGTCAAGCCAGCCGCTTGTCTCCTTGGTTTCCGGATTGTAAAGCACAAGAGCCACGCTCTCGTTTTCAGGAGTAGACGCAAAGTCGGCGGGGCGGCCGTTGCTTCCGGGGCGGTAGAAGTCCCAACCGATGATATAATCGATGGCCGAATAGACAGCAGTCATCTCCTTGTCGGAATCCATAGTCAGTGAGACTTCAGGGAAAGTTGTTCCGTCGGCCCAGTTGTTGAACGTAAGGATTGAATTGGAGGTTGCCTTGAGAGTGACTTTAGAACCGGTCTCATACATGTTTTTGCCGTCAATCACGGTCGGGGCCGGAGAGACTTCCACCATGTAAGAGTTGGCACCGCCTTCAACGTTGTATTTCAGTTCGTAGGTTGCAACTGACTTGAAGTTGGCGGTGAGGTCGGAGTTCTCGTTGAGAGTGTAGGCGAACTGAGGTTCGGTAGAAACCACATTGCCGCTTGCATCGGTCCAGTTCACGAAGTGGAAGCCGAAGTTGGGGGCTACAGAGAGTGAGATCTCGCTGCCGGCCTCGTATTCAGCCGCTTTGGGATAGACTGTAAGTGCAGCTGCTTCCGCCGGGCTTACAGAAGCGTTGAGGGTGTAGAGGGCTACTTCCTCGGTAGTGCCGTTGAACACACCGTTGATAATGATGTTGCTCAGTGCAATGTTCTTGGTTTTTGCTGTGTTGGAGATATAGAAGCGGAACGCGAACTCGCTGACAGCTTTCTCCGGAATAGTCATAGAGTGGCCAAGCTGGGCTGTAGCGGCGTTTGCGCCGTTGTTGCGCAGCACTGTTGTGGCATCCACCTTGGTGATGGTGCTTTCGGTGCCGTCAAGCACATAGCTGTAGGAGAAAGTCGCACCGTCTGTGCCGACCTTGACAGCATCGTATTTCACTTCCGAAGGAGTGAAAGTGACGCCTTTTGCAGCCTTGATGCGATATTCGATCATGACACCCGCTACGTTGCCCATATTGTCTGACGCAGGAGTATATTTGGCCATCTCCTGGTCAAAATAAGTGGCAGTCTCGACCTTGAGGCTTGCTCCGGCGTTCACACCGGCTGTAGAGATGGCTCCGTTGATGGCGCTGTCTACAGTGGGATCGGCTTCGTTACCGACAGTCCAGGTGAGAGAGCCGGCAACGTTGTCGAAAGTCTTGCCGCCGGCTGATTCTACGACGGGAAGCACAACCTGTACGTAGCGCATGTAGCCGAGGTCAGAACCAGCCACGATGTCTACAGTCTCGGCATTGCCTGCGATCTGGAATGAAGGAGTCTTGCTTGATTCGATAGTCTGTCCGTCAATTGTGGTGGCGGGAGTCTTTGAGTTAGCGGCGTTGTATGACTCGAAAGAAACAACAGCACCCTTGCATGAAGGCACAGTGAAAGTGGTTCCGGAGTTAACCTGAGCCCAGTCGGTGTTGCTGCCGTTGTTGAATTTGCCGGGCGAGGTCGAGATGGGGAGACAGACGTCAATGATCTCAGTGCCGATCTTGGCCTGAGCTACCATGAATACGCCGGTTTTTCCTTCCCATGCCACTGTGGGGGCACCCTGGTCGCGGCGGAAGTTCCATTTGAGTGTCAGAGCTTCCGAGCGGTCGGCGAGGCTTACGGT
Source organism: uncultured Muribaculaceae bacterium (assembly GCA_947179295.1). Classification (GTDB taxonomy): domain Bacteria; phylum Bacteroidota; class Bacteroidia; order Bacteroidales; family Muribaculaceae; genus Duncaniella. The sequence continues at coordinate 9,360 of CAMXAZ010000021.1, read as the reverse complement.
GTTGCTGACGAAGCGGGGAGTGAGGGTCATGTCGCCGCTGACGGTGACGATTTCGCCGATTTCGTAATTCTTAGCTCCGTCGGTCCAGCCTACGAGGGTCTTGCCTTCCTGGTAGATTGTGTAGTTGGCGGGGATTGTGAAAGTTTTGCCGATCTCCACTTTTTCACCAGCCGGGAGCACACCGGCGCCGGCATATTCGCCGAAATCGAAGCTGACGGTTGCGTCTTCAACGATTTCAGAAGGATCAGCAGCCTCTACAGCAATGTAGGGAGTGTAGTTCTTGGGTGTGAGAGTGAGTTGTGCCGCACCACCTTTGTAATAAGCCGATACGACATTGTCAGTGCGGTTGCCGTGGTAGCATGTGCCGTTGTTGCTGTTTAAGAAAGCCACGGTTTCGCCTGCGGCATTGGTGACGGTGGCATCACCTGTGCCAAACTGGCATGTGCCGAGAGTGATTTTTACCGGGCCGTCAACGGCAAATTTCAGAGTGCTTCCGGTGCAGCCGTGTTCGCTGTGGTAATTGCCTGAAAAAACCAAGTTAGCTGAACTGTCAGATGCATCGACGCGTGTGAGCGAACCGTCGGCATTGACCACAACTCCAAAAGAAACTGATTGTTTGCCGGCAATTTCGTCGGCTGTTAGCAGGCCCTCTTCTCCGAGGTTGAGCTTGAAATTCCTGAATTCGGCGCTGGCCTGGGAAACCCCAAACAGACATGCCAGAACAAGAACCATGCTCCTGATTCTTTTAATCATGGTGTAGAATTAAATGATAGTTGAATTGGTATTAAATAAATTAGTGTTATGTATAATCTTCGAATTATAAATCCTATTATATATATTAAGGTATAAAACTCTTCATGGTATTCAGGCTACTGCCGGGCGTGTGCGCTGATCAGTTGCCCTTGTGGGCCGGTCGATTATGCAATTGGCCGATTTGGCGCAAAGTTACAACTTTTTATCCTGCAAGTCAATATGCTTTTCGGAAATTTTTTCGGTTTTTTTGACCTCTCTCCGCATTATCGCACCAAATCCGCTTCCTGAGGCCGTAAATTTGCATCAGAAAATCATCCACTCCACACCGACTCCATCATCCCGTGAATTGTTAACCCGAATCATTACCCCCCTCAGCCTCATCCCATGAACCCGCTCACTGCTCATGAAAACCACACCTCCACCAGCTCTCCGTTTCCCTATTGGCCCGCTGCGCGATGACGGATCAGTCAGCCGTTGCCACAATCTGCGTCCCGCCGCCGCAGGCAGCTCCCTCGTGCCTGTCGGACCGCCTCTCTGCCTCACGCCCCAGGCCATTCCCGGCGCCAGGCTTCTGCCCGGCGGAGTTTTCCGCGACTCCGCCGGAGTGCTCACCCTCTTCTTTGCCGATGACAGCGGACTCCTCTGCCTTGACGGTCAGGAAGTCTACCGTCCCGCCGGAGCCTCAGGCACTCCCCGCTGTGCCGTGGCCACGGGCGAAAGTCTTCTGCTAATGACCTCCGAGGGTGAAGACCCTCAGATACTGAGCCGCGACAGCCTCAGCGGACTCTGGACAGCCCGCAGTGCCTCTGAACTCCCGCCGCCTCTGACCATAGAGCGCATTGACCAAGGCCTGGTCTCAGCCACGATCGATGCCCGCAGCCTCCGCGGCAGCTACAGTTCGCGCTCCGCCGGTCTCACGTCGGCCGATCTTGCCTCCATGCAGTCGGCGCTGACTGAAGCCTATCTCGCCATCGGCGACAGGGCAGTGGCCCGGCGGGTGTTCTTTCAGCCCGTCATAGCCCGCTACCGCCTCCGCGGGGTCGACGGCTGTGTCATCTACACCTCCCAGCCCGTGCTCCTCGGCCCTGACAGCGGACCGCAGCTCACCGGAGCCGCCTTCAGCCTCAGCGGCGGCTCTCTCAGCGAGGTCGCGGCCACTACTCTCACCGCCCGCACATTCAGCCTGCGTCTGCGCGGCAGTCTTGACGGACTGTGGGCCCGGACGGTCAGCAGCGTCGAGCTCCAGGTAAGCCCGCAGCTCCATCCGCTTGAAGAGAACCTCCGTGCCGCCCACACCCTCGGCTCGTTCACGGCCACCTCGGCAGTGCTCTCGCTGCGCCTGCCGGGAGTGCATGACAGCCTCGCCTCACCGGCCGCTCCGGCCACGCTGCTCAGCTCGCAGGTGGCCGCCGTACTTGCCCGTCTTGACAGCGGCGCGCTCGAAACCCTCGGCTCGGCCCGCTTCGACAGCGCGGCCGGAGAGTGGGAGGGGCTTGAAACCCCCTGGTATGCCGACCGCCGCGACTGCCGGGCCGATCTCAAAGCCCTGCGCTCAGTGACGGGCGCACCGGTGAAGCCTCTGACTCCTGTCGGCGAGGCCATTCGCGCGCTGAGTCCGCCCCATGTGATGAGCGCATCTGTCATGGGCCTCAGCGGCGACTGCATAGTGGCCGGCGGACTGTCGGCCCGGCGTTTCAGCGGCAGCCTGCCGGCCGAAATGGCCGTGAAGCTTGACAGCGGCTCCGGCGAGGTTCAGCCAATGGCCGTGAAAGTTGTCTTTGCCGACGGATCGTCAGTGGTCCGCAGCGCCGTAGGGAAAAGCCCTGCCGTCAGCCTCCTGTCGCCGCTGCTGGTCTATCCCTCGCCTGACGCGGTTGAGATGAGGCTCTATTTCGGCCGCTCGGTGCTCCGCGTCAGTCTCCGGCCCGATCCCTCAGGCTCGATGGCCTACTGGCTCCACCCCTCGGCCGCTCCGGTGGAGCTTGCCGAAACGCTTCCGGCCTTCGTGCTCCCCGCCTCAGCCCCCGTGCCGCGCCGTTTTCCCGGAATGCTTGCCGTCAGCACCCTTGCCTCACCGCTTTCGCCTCAGGCCGCCGTGGAAAACGCCGGAGCAGCCCCGGCAGCCATCACAGCCGCTGTAGGAGGAGCCTCAGGCTGGGACTCTGAAAGCTCACGCTTCTATCTCTTCGGGCAGTCCGGCATACAGAGTCTGACTGTCAACTCCTCGCGCAGCCGCCTGACGGTGCGCACCCTCGATCCGCGCCCCACTTCCTGCAGTGAGGCAGTCTGCGTTACCTCGGCATCGGTCGCCGCCATTGCCGGAGGCGATCTGGTCAGCGTGAGCGGGCGCCGTGTCACCACTCTCAGGCCCTCGGCCGGAGCCGTCAGACTCGGCTACTCAGGCGCCGCCGATGAGCTGTGGTGCTTCCCCGCCGCGGCCTCAGATCCGGTGGCCGTCACCTCGCCTGACGGCCGTGTGCGCTTCACCCGCAGCTGTCAGCCTCTTGCTTCGCTCCTCAGCCATCCGCCCGGACTGTGGGGCGCAGGAGCCGACGGCAGGCTCTATGATCTCACCCAAGAGCTTGATGAGGAATGCGAGATAGGCTTCGCGGCCTCGGTCTCGGTCAGTCCCGGCGGACCGTCAGCGCTTTGCCGACGCTTTGTGATGCCTTTCAGAGGGCAGGTGAGTGAAGGCTGCGTCAGTCTGCTCGGCGACAACGGCTGCGGCGGTGACTACTCAGATCTGCTTGCGTCCTACGAGATCGCCGGGCTGCTGACCCATCTGCCTCCGGTTGTTCTCCACACTCCCCACCGTCACCGCTTCACGCTATCGCTCACCGCCCGCGTAGCAGTCGGAGACTTCCGCATCGGGCAGTAAAAACCTTTTGACTTATGAAAGAAATACTCCTTGAAAACGCGCGGCGCAATGCCGCGCTTGCCGCAGACCCCGATCCGGTGACCGGCGATGCCTCCGATCCCGCCCGCGTCCCCTACAGCTTCGGCGGAAAAACCTACTGGATTCCGGCCGAGATGCTTGACGACCCGAAACTGCAGCTCGCAGGCTCGGAGCGCGACTTCGCCCGCCTGCGCTTCAGATATGACTTCCCCTTCTGGGCCGTCAGCTGCGTGGTGATAACCGACAAGATCTCCTCGCGCGACATCCCTTTCCGCCTCAACCGCCCGCAGCGCAGACTCGCAGCGCTTCTTGAGGCCGAGCGCCGCGCCGGCCGCCCGCTGCGTCTGATCATGCTCAAAGCGCGCCAGTGGGGCGGCTCACTCTTATATATTTACTCATATATTTATAAATAGATATTTTACAGATGATTAGCTTAAAATATTTTTTTAAGGCTTGTAGCAAGTCATAGCTCATAATAGGACAGACATTTTCGATAAGCGAGAATTTTTGCTTAATTTTGTCTATTGAAAGCGAATAGATAATGCCGATAGATAGATTCCAAATAGATAATTATAGCAATGATGAAAACAGCTTATTGGAATATGTAATCAACGTAGCCAATGAGTTTGCACCCGATATAGTTTTAGATGAAAACGGAACACCTTATAAGGTTGAATCGCAAGCACCGTTAATTTTCAAACGTAGATATAATAACGGTAAACTTAACGTATATTTTCGTTACGAGGACTATATTAAGGCAAGCAGTAACAACAACGAGAGTATAATTGATATAATTAGTGCTTTGGAAATTGACCCCGAAAAATTTTGGTATCTACTTTTATTCATATCTGACTATGTAAGCGGTAGCACTCTGAATACACTTCAATGTAACGCTACTCCTAAACAGGAAATAGAACGGCTAATAGACTTCATAGAGCAAAATAAAAAATCAGTAAACAGTTTTAAAGGTGTTATCCCCAAGCAAGAAATGAAATTAACACTGCATATTAAAGGTAGAACACTTAATATCAGCAATCCTAATACTCTATCAGCAATAGCCAATTTTTGCAAACAGGCTCTATCTGTTGTGGAGAAAGACAGCTTATTAAATGTAGGCACTACCACAGAATCAGATTTAGCAGATACAAAACAGATAGGACTATTTACTGAAATGTTCCGATGCTTCTTTAATCTATATCCACAGTTTACAGCAAAGAGAAAAGCAGGGAACAACACGACCAAAAGCACATTACGCCTAATCTCAAAGTTAGCATATCTAACCAAGCTGACAACCAATGCCGATTATGATTTAGACGATGAAAACCTAAAGGGAATCATAAAATTATATCGTAAACAAAAGACAGACACTATTAACACGATATACGGTTAGAATAATACCACATACTTTTACAATCCGCTTCTGTATTTCTTAAAGGGGAATATGAAAGTGGATTTTTTTGTTCCCTAATACCCCTGCCGAATTGAGCGAACTTTGCAGCGTAATCAATGACACAACGAAGTGTCAGCGAAAGCAGTAACACTTAATGCTTAATTCATGCAGACATTCAATAATTACTCGGAACTCACAACCCCAATAAGCGAGACAGGGCTAAACTTTATCCGAAGTTGCTTCAACGCAACACCAACAGGGATAAAGATGCAGTTAAGAGCTGATAACGGTTATTTAACTGTGAAACTAAGGTATTGGTATAATGATAATACAACTATCACACTTTCGCTCCCAATAGATAGAGATTTGTTCTTCGCTATCGTAGATACAATGTGTGGGAAGTTGAGTAAGTTAAATAACTATGTAGTCAAAAATCACCGTGTCGGCATCATAAATAAAACAGAAATAGAAGATACTTATCTTTCTATCATGCTTCGACTAACACAACTCTATAAGATAGAGATTGGGGAAAGATTCGTTTCTAAAAATGGGAACGTATATGAGCATATCTTATTCAGACCAAACGCCAATACTGTAATTGAGATGTTTGTTCCTGCTTCTAAGGGAGTAAGAATAGCTATTAACAAATTCTTCAATAAGGAGACATCAGAGAATGACCTACTAAATCAGCCTGCCTGTTCTATCGACAATTACACAGTATATAATGGAATGGGTGAAATAAGTAATCTTTAAGAACGATGAGAAATTTGCCAAATTTTACCAACTCCGATGCGCATATATTTATTAAGGAGCTTATGCAGTCTAAGGAACATTTAGATATAACAATGAAAGATAACCCTTATATAGAAGTCTGTACTGAGCGCGTTGCAAATTTTCCATACTTCATAAACAATGTGAGTTTGGAATGGATTATAAACTATCTTAAAACAGGGAGACATGATGATTTTGGAGTTAATCCAAATAAAAGAGACATTCTCGGCACGGACTACCAAACTAAGGTTCTAAAGGATTTAGTAGATAAGGGCTATCCTGTTTCAAGAGTTCCATTTATTAGAGAGTATATGCCCCATATTACAATAATTGTGTTTTTCCTATTTGGCAAACTTGTATTTCGCTTAAAGAGAAATCTGCAAATAATGGATTATCTAAACTCAAAAGGAATATGAAAACCCAATACAAAATTAATAAAGGACAATATCTATGTGATATATTGCCTCTGATTCCGTCTAACACTATTCTTTATAAGAAGATTACAGGAATAGGAGCAACAACTGCCGAAATAAAGGCAGAACGGCACTCTATAATTGTTGTACCCAATAAGCCAGTGATAGATAGTAAATGTAAGAAACATAAAAATATTATTGGTATATATGAGGGTATAAGCACAAATGAAGTGATTAAACGCCTAATTGCAGATACCTCATTTCATAAGATAATGGTAACACCGGAGAGCTATCACAAGGTAAAAAAAGCCTGTCAGAAATTGAATATTAGCTTATATAGCACATTCTTTATGTTGTGCGATGAAGCTCACCAATATATTGATGATGCAGATTTTAGACCCGAAATGACAGAAACAATGAATGACTTTTTTCTATTTGAGAATAAGGCTCTTGTTTCTGCTACTCCGATTGAGTTTTCTGACCCTCGTTTCGTATCACAGGGATTTGTAAAAATCGAAATTTTACCGACCTATAATTATCGGTATAATATCACAGCTATTCATACTAATAGCATTTATATGGAGATTAAGAATATATTACATACATCTACAAATGAAATATGTATTTTCCTTAACTCTGTGGATATGATACATTCTCTTATAGAGAAGTTAGACATCGGAAATGACTGTGCGGTATTCTGCTCTGAAAAAGGAGTACGGAAATTCATTGGAGAATATAATTTCCCAAATGCTTATCACAGTTGGTGTGAGGATAAAATGAAAAAAATCACATTCTTTACTTCACGCTTCTACAATGCTTTTGATTTGGAACTGTCATATCAACCCGATGTGCTGTTAATCACAGATGTATTTGCTACGCATTATACATGGCTTGATGTGAATACAGATTGTATTCAGATATTAGGAAGATTTAGAAATGGTATAAACTCTGCAGACCATATATTTAACACGAACAGAAAAATTCCCAATAAGGACAGAGACCGTATCAAATGGGAATTATCTGCACACAGACATTGCTATGAGGTAATGAGTACATATTACGAAAATGCGGCAACAAAAGAGGCGCGATTCGCTTTTGCAGAAGCATTAAAGTCAATACCGTTCTCTGATTATATTTCAAACGGAGAGATTAACTATTTCAAAATAGATAATAAAATTCACAACATCTGCGTGCAATCCACCTATGGGGATTATAATATAATCGAAAGTAACTATTTGAAAAGCGATTTATTTGTTTTGTCTTTTAAGAACCGAATATATCCGTCTGATATAGACAAACTTGTTATTTCGCACTCTAAATTTACAATTCGAGTGAAACGTGCAAAAATTGTGAATATCTTAGCACAACTTAAAGAACCATACTCCGAAACAGACATAAGAATTATTACAGACATAAGAGCCATAGACCCTTTTATAGTTGAAGCCTACATGACGCTGGGTAAGACTGTTATAGAGCAACTTAAATATTCAGAAAAGAAAATAAAGGAAGCTCTTATAATGAATAAAAGAAATGGAATGGAAGTTATAGACCTCATTAAAAACAGCTTCAAGATAGGCTGCCGTTATTCAAACAAGTTTATAGTACAAGAACTTAATCGGATATATTCAAAATTCGATATATACCTATCGAAGAAAATAAGAGCAAATGCAATAAGTCAGTTCTTTGAGGTAATCCCCTGTAAAGTTAAAAAAGAGAGAGGATACTATCTCATTCAGGACTTGGTATAGCGAGAGGACAAACTTAGGAAATAGGACTTATTATAATCCCCATTAGTCAGTTTGTTATCCGTGCTCATTTTAGGCAGCAATCAATAAACATTTTATTAACTTTATAATATATAAGCGATTACAACACTAAAAATTAAATATAATGATTATACATATCCCGACAGGAAAAATCTTTAATAATAGGAAAGATGCTAAATTGTATTTTGGTACAGCCTATTATTACAAAATGGAAAGAGAAAAGAAAGATTTAAAATTTATCAATAATACTCAATCAGCTACTTATGAGTTACAAGATAGAAAATTTACCTTACAATGAAACGGCAAGCATCAATTATTCAATGATAGGAGATTTTCGACCTATTAACATATTCCGTTTCTTCTGCGTTTCACTTTTTCGTGATAAATGGTATTATTCAAGAGTGCCACTCAAATATATTGCAGAATTAACAGGGATGAAAACCGCTGGAAATTTTACAAATGAACTTGGAGAATATCTAAACAAGAAACACTTTTATGCCGAAACAGGAAACCCTTGTTTCTCTCCACGAAGAAACCTCTATATTATTCCACCTATGGAAATTCAAAGTATTACTATACATAGGTCGTTTGTTGATTTAGATATTGACAGTTCAGCCAAAGGATTACTAATACAATTAAAACTTTTGCAAACCTATGGTGAAGAACCTCTAACAACAAATCTTATACTATCCAAACTAATAATATCAAAACCGACTCTGAATAAGTATCTATTACAGCTCCAATTACAAAACTTAGTATCAATTAAATCCAACGGAGAAATAAAGGTAATGGATAACGAATACTTTTCTTCTCCAGATTTTTCTCAACAGAAAATTTCAAGTAAGCGAGAATTAAAACTACAATATGGTGTGCCTAACATAATATTATCCTCAAAATCAAAGAGTGAGATAAAATAACTGCGTTTATTATTCCTGTAATAAGTATAGTTTTTTTATCCAATCATTATAAATGAATAAATAGCACCCTAATTCTCAAATATTCTTATCCTCTATTTTTATACCCCTCCCCATTCTATTCAAAAAATCGTTCTTATATAGTATTTCTAATATGGCACATTCCAAATTCTGCAATATTTTAAGTTCCTGTATATCCCAAGCATGTTTTCTCTGTAACCTCTAATACCCCACACCCATCTTTAGATAAAAACAGAAGCGTTTAGTGTCTTTTGCTGTCATAACTGAAAATCGTGTCATTCGGTCTAAATTGCCCTAATTCCTATATAGGGAACAAAGGCACTTTATAAAGAATGACACTTTTTTGTGAAAGCAGTTAAAGATAAAATTGCACTCTGTTTTATCTCAAAATTCACAGATTAATAACTCTTTAATAAAAGTGCCTATGGATAGATTA
>CAMXAZ010000020.1 GCA_947179295.1 uncultured Muribaculaceae bacterium | reverse complement strand
AACACTCAAAAAAGAGAGGCTGCGCCGTAAAACTTAATTACGACACAGCCTCATATGGTGGGGGAGGGGGTTATTTTACAAGGTCGAGGACTTGGGAGAGGCGGGTGATGGCCGAGGGGTGGGTGACGGCATCTTCGGACAATCTGTACCACCTTTCCGTTTTTGTTTGTCGGGGGTACGAGTTAGGTTACGAACTTTGTCTTTTAGGGGCGAAAAGATGTACTTTAAGGCAGACACAAGGGTATAAAAAAGTCCCACAAATCATTGAATTTGTGGGACTTGTCTGCTTACTGTCCGGTATTGTCCGGTTAGTTCAGCGGAGAGAGAGGGATTCGAACCCCCGGAGGTGTGACCCTCAACGGTTTTCAAGACCGCCGCAATCGACCACTCTGCCATCTCTCCAAATTTGTAACACTTAAGGGCTTTAGATCATTTCGCTTAATGTTCTGTTGAGCAGCTCTCTTGATTACGGGTGCAAAGTTAAGGAGTTTTGTTGAACTGTGCAAATTTTTCGGGGACTTTTTTGCGTGTTTTTGCAAAATATTTTTCGCAAAAATCTCTTTACAGACCGGCTATGGCGGTTATTCTCTTGGAAACGTTGAAGTTATCGGCTGCGGTTGAGGCGAGCAATTCTGCGGCTTCTTTTGATGATGTATTGGCCGGATCAAGCCTTCTGACGAAGTTTTCCTGAATTTCGAAGTAGTCATCGGGTGTCGAGGCATAAAGTTTTGTCTTGAAAAAATCCATCCGGCTGAATGGTGTGTCAAGAGTTGCGGCAAGTCCTGAGAGCAGAAAACGAGACAGACGCATGAGTTCGTCTTCGGTATAGGATGCAGGGTCCTTCATCCGCTCGATTTCTTCGAGTATGAGCCTGCGCACTTCTTTTACAGAATCGCAGGCGGTCTGGGTTGCCACGCTTATGAAACTGCGCTCCGGATAGCCGAAAAGTGAGGCGGAGATGCCATAGGTCAGGCCGCGGGCTTCGCGTATGTTGAGCATCAGTCGGCTTCCAAAATATCCGCCAAGGGCTGTGACGGCGCATCGCAATGGCACGAAACTGCTGTCAAGCCTTCCCGGAGCCGGAATCATCATATTCACGGCGCTTTGCTGTGATCCCGGCAGTTCAATGAGTACTTCGCGGGGGCTTTCTGCGGGCGGGGCGAAGCTGAGAGGAGCCATGTCGAAACTTGTGCCTGAGGCGATGCGTGAGAATGTATCGGTCACGAGTGCCTCTATCCGTGGTGTGATATTGCCTGAAAGGAATACATGGATGTCATTGGTCGACAGGCGTGAGTAGTGGAATTCTCGGAGTTGGTCAGGGGTCAGACTGAGGATCTGCTCGGCCGATTCAGAGCGGGCGAGGGGAGAGCTCGCTCCATAGGCAAGCGGACGGATGGCTTCGTCTGCGAGAAATGACACTTTTCGGCGTTCTATTTCGATCTTAGCGGCCTTTCTGCGCAGGATGCCGTTGGTTGCTTCGACCGGGAATGTGGGGTGAAATACTATGTCGATCAACAGGGGAAGCAGTTCTGCAAACTTGTCGTTGAGGCTTGAGAGGGTGATCGAGGTGTGGTGAGTCGAAACAGAAGCCCCGGTCCATGCGCCGGCATATTCCAGTCGGGCTGCGATGTCAGCTCCGCTGTAATGGTTGGTCCCTTCGGCGAGAAGTGACGCGGTGCAGGAAGCCAGACCTGCTACGGGCTCTTCGGCTCCTCCTCCCGGCAGTGCGATGGTGAGGCGGTTGACATCGGCCTCGCTACCGGTTTCTATATATATGTGTATACCATTATGCAGGCGGATTACACGTGGGGGCGTCAGATGCAGTGGTCCGAAATTATGGACCTGAGGGGCGATTGTTCGGTTCATATAATATAGGTGTGGCGGAGGAGGAGCTTATCGGTTGAAAATAGAGTCGAGTTTTTGTTCTATGAGAGTGTTGAGCACTTTCTTTCTGGCTTCTTCCGGAGTCGGTTCGTCTGCTTTGGGAGTGCCGGTAACGGCAGGGGTGACCTTGCGAGAAGGCAGCGACGTGACGAGCGACAGAGTGAAGGGCTCTTCTACCGCAGCTTCGTTGCGCGTCCCGACAGCTTTCGGGGCGGTGTTCTTTGATGTCTGTTGAGCTGCCGGTGCAGGTTTCGGCTCCGGAGTGTTTGAGGCTATCATATCACGGTATTTCTCAACATATCCGGCTCCGGCAAAAGTGCGCTTGAAATAGTCGGCGTTGATATCGCTGACGATTACTCCTTTTGATGACGAAGAGTGTATCATCATGCCGTCACCCACATATATTCCCACGTGAGAAATCTTTTTTCCTCCGCCTCCTGCGGTGTCAAAAAAAATGAGGTCGCCGGGCATAAGCATGGCTTTCGACAGAGGTTTACAGTAGTCGGCCTGAGCTGCGGAGTTGCGTGGCAATTTGAGCTGGAGAGCGCTGCGGTAGACATTGAGTACCAGCCCGGAGCAATCCACCCCGTTGCGGTCTTCGCCACCATATCTATATGGCGTCCCGATCCAGCGTTTGGCTTCTGTCAGCAAGGCGTGTGACTGAGGGGCCAGCGATGAGGGTATATCGAATGTCTTTTTGTCAGGGCGTGAGCCGGTGCCGGCGGGCGTGGTCTTGTAGACCGTTGCGTTGGATGAACGTGATGTCCCACACGATGCAAACAACATCGAGCAGGCTATTGAAGCGGAGACGAGGACTGAAATGGATAAACGTGACATCATGACGCAAATTTAGTCATTTTTTGTGACAGTAAACCGTCAAATGACAGTTACAAATATCGGCCGGAGTGGTAAATATATCTTAAAAACGTAAATTTTCTGCTTAAATTATTTTAAACCTGTCAGTAATTGGCCTCAGGCAATGTAACAACGCACACTTTTTGCCGTCTAATAGTCAGAAATGACATTCATCAGAATTCACATCGTACAAAAAACATAGTAAGCACAAAAATTATAGTAAAGCAAATGAAATCAAGCAGCAAAATCATTATGCTCGCTGCCGCGACAGCGGTAGTCAGTTCGGCCATCACAGCCTATGCGATGAAACAGGTGCTTTTCCCCGCGGAGGAAGCGCAGAGTTTCAATGAACTTTTTGCAGGCTCTGCCCAGGCTCAGGGGCAGGTCACAAGAGTGTCACAGCTTCCGGCCAACACATCCGACTTCACCAAGGCTGCCGAAAGCACCATCAACGGTGTTGTCTCTATAAAGAGCTATGCCACTCCGCGCGGCTATTCACGTCAGCAGCAGGGAGGAGGATTTTTTGATGATCCGTTTTTCGAATATTTCTTCGGCTCGCCCAGCGGAAGCCGTCGCAGTCAGCCGCAGCAGGAGCAGCCTAAGCAGCAGCCGCTCGGACTTGGATCAGGTGTGATCATCAGCTCTGACGGTTATATCGTCACTAACAACCATGTGATTGACGAGGCCGAGCGCCTGGAGGTCACTCTTAATGACAACCGCACATTCGATGCCACTGTTGTGGGTGCCGACCCGACTACAGACCTCGCTCTGATCAAGATCGACACCAAAGACCTGCCTGTGATCCCGATGGGCGACAGTGAGGCTCTCAAGGTAGGAGAGTGGGTGCTTGCCGTTGGTAATCCGTTTGGCTTCACATCGACTGTCACCGCCGGCATCGTGTCGGCCAAAGGCCGCAGCATCGGCAGCGGTGGCCACGGACGCATGAACATCGAATCATATATCCAGACAGACGCGGCTGTCAACTCCGGGAATTCAGGCGGTGCGCTTGTAAATCTTGCCGGAGAGCTCATAGGCATCAACACCGCGATCTATAGCCAGACCGGAAGCTATGCCGGCTATTCGTTTGCCATCCCGACCTCGATCGTCAAGAAAATTGTCAGTGACCTGAAGCAATTTGGCACTGTGCAGCGCGCGGTTCTCGGAGTCTCGATATCAGAGCTTACCAATGAGATTGCAAAAGAGCATGGAATCACCGCTGTGACCAAGGGTGTCTATGTCGGAGAGATAAGTGACCGCAGTTCTGCCAAAGAGGCCGGTCTGCAGAAAAATGACGTTATCATAAGCATCAACGATATACCTACCGACAACGTGGCCCAGCTTCAGGAACAGGTAGCCAAATACCGTCCCGGCGACAAGATCAAGGTGACTTATGTCCGTGACAACAAGACCAACTCGGTCAATGTGCAGCTCCGCAACCTGCAGGGCACAACTCAGGTGACCAAGGCGGCTGACATCATGGACCTCGGATGTGCCTTCAAAAAAGTCGATGAGGCCACACTCCGTCAGCTCGGTCTCAGCAATGGCGTGCAGGTGGCCGGACTCTCGAAAGGCCGCTTCCATGACGCCGGTGTCAAGGAGGGCTTCATCATCACTTCGATCAACAATTCGCGCATAAGCACTCCTGAAGATGCCGAGAAAATGTATAAGGCAATCATGAAAGGCAACGGCGATGAGAAAGTCATGATCCTGCGTGGTGTCTATCCCACCGGAAAGCGCGGCATCTATGCCGTTGATCTTTCAGGCACCGAATAATATCTGGATAATAACACAGATATAGATAAATAGAATACGGACAGATCCCGGATTCACAGAATGTGGATTGAAGGATTTGTCCGTATTGTTTTTTGCCCTGTCAGGTCTTCTTGATGACCGTCGGGAGCAGTCTTTAAAAGCGGAGATCAGAGAGCCGCGATGACTTCGATCTCAACGAGAACCTGCTTGGGAAGTTCGCGCACGGCTACGGCTGAGCGGGCAGGGAAGGGCTCGTTGAAATTCTGGGCGTAAACCTCGTTCATTTCACCGAAAAGGCTCATGTCGGCAAGGAATACGGTTGTTTTTACGACATTGTCGATGCTTGCGCCGGCGGCTGCAAGGATAGCCTTGACATTTGCGAGCGACTGGGCGGTCTGAGCCTTGATGCCTTCGGGCACCGTGCCGGTGGCGGGGTCAACGGGAATCTGACCTGAGCAGAAGAGCAGGTTGCCTGCCTTGATTGCCTGGCTGTAAGGACCGATGGCTCCGGGAGCCGCAGTTGTTGCAATGACTTCTTTCATGATTGGTAGTTAAATTTTGGGGTTAATGAAATTTGATATGAGGGAGATGGTGATATTTCTTATTTTATATTGTTGATCTGTATGTCGGCCAGGCGCATGTCGCCGGCTTCGTTTTCGAGCTGAGCGGAGAGTTTGTCAAGGATGCCGGTCAGCAATCTGAAGTTTTGATCGAATTCAGGAATGAAATCTGATTCTCCGTGGTTGTCGAGCACCTCAAGCACATGTCCGAGAGTGTAATGCTCCGGGCTGGTGGCAGGTATGAGGGGTGGGTCGGTTTCATCCGGACTCCCGTCAGCTACCGCGAGCCTGACAATCAGGTTGCACTCAATAAGTTTGTTGACAACCAGCCCTGTGAGTTTCGGAGGAATAAGAAATTGAGCCGATAGCTCCGAAATATTATAAGGCTTTTCCTGCTTGCAGAAGCGTTTGAGAATCACCGAAAGCATGGCGATTGACACCTTGCGGCGATAATCGGAAGATATGGAATCGGTCTGTTTTTCGAACGAAAACATGTTGATGTTCTGTGACGAGCAGCAGACGAGCGCTCCGGCCAGTGTGATCAGCCATGAAAGCTGCATCCATATCAGCATAAGGGGGAGGAAGGAGAAACTGCCGTAGATGGCATTGTATTTGGCCACATAGATCTGTCCGGTCACAAAAAGCCATTGCAGAATCTGGAATGCGGTGCCGGCAAGAACTCCTGCTATCAGGGCGTTCTGAAAACGCACTTTTGTGTTGGGGATCAGCATATAGGCTCCGGCGAAGAACAACCACGACAACGCTACAGATGCAAGATCGAGAAGTTCGCCGAGGAATGGGGTGATATCAGCGAAAGGAAGAAGTTTCTGGATGGTGGTCGACATGAAGATCTGCAGACCGCTTGAGCAGATCATCAACACAGGCAGGATGATGAAGATGGCGAGATAGTCGGTAACTTTGCGGGCGAGCGGACGATCTGCTGTGATTCCCCAGATGTTGTTGAACGACTCTTCAACACTGTCAAGCAGTGAGATCAAGGTCCAGAGCAGGAAGACGATGCCGACACCGACAAAGATGCCTTCCGAAGCCTGTGCGAGGCAGGAGTCAACGAAAGAGAAAGCCATTTCGAGGGCCTTGCGCTGAGACGGCAGATACTGATATAACTGATTTTGCAGCAGATTCTGAAATCCGAAGCCCCGTCCGATGGCAAACAGCAGTGCGAGCGCCGGCACAATCGCAAGCAGAGTGCGATATGTCATCGCACAGGCTTTTGACTGCAGATCAGCACTCATAAACGTCCTGATTGTCAGATTCAGAGTCTTGACAATCCTGATTTTTAGAGTGTCGCGCTTGTCTTCCCATACGCCTTTCGAACAATACTCCCAGATGTCAAGAGCCTTGTTTTTCAGGCGCTCGAAAAGCGACTGCTTGTTATTGCTGTCAGCGGATATGTCTTTCTTTTTCTTTGTGAATATCATCTTATTTTCAATAATATGTGTTTGTGCAGTATGATTAAGAGTCTGTCTGTTTCCGGGTAAAATGAATTACAGACAGAAGGTTGTGTAGCCAATTATTTTGTACTGTCTTTCTCCACAAATGTGCGTGAAGCCTGGCTGCGGGCAATGTCTACCGTCCGGCTCAGACGCTCTTTTTCAAGCGATGCCACTTTGAAGCGGCGTATAGTGGCGGCGTAGTCATAAGCCAAAGCTATTTCGCGGGCTTCCTTGGCAGGGAGGGTCATTGAATATGATGAGGCGCCGTTGAATGTGAGTTTTATGTCGCGGCCGGTATTCTCACTGATGAATTTTCCTACAGAATCACATTCAACACCCATGAAGGTGATGACTTCTGCTCCCATAGAGCGGTCGTTGCGTTCGCCGTCATGGCTGACCACCGATGTGCTCGCCTCGCGTCCGCCGGCACTCACGGTGACCGAGGTGCTTTTCACACTCTTGGCTTTCAGAGAGGATATGAGATAGAAATTGCCGTCAGGACTCACACGACCCTGAAGTCCGTTGGTGCCTATGAATTTGGCGGGATCAGCGCTTGAGGCCACATAATATCTTTCGATCGGATTTTTGACAAACTTCATCTGTCGTTGCAGCGAATCGCCCAGTGCGCCTAAGACTGCAGTCAGCGAGTCGGCCTCCTGGAGTTTCATCACGCTCAACCCTTCAGTGGCTCTGGTGGCCAGATGGAGGGCTTCTCGGCGCACGTCGATTTCTCGCGGATAGCGGTTCTTCAGCGTGTCGATAAGCGCCATTGCTTTCGAATAATCGTGAGCCTCATAAGCTGTGCGGGCTTCATCGAGAAGAGCATTGGCTTTTTCCGTGTCGCCTGATCCTGAACATGATGCTGCGATTGACAGCAGCAGGCTCATTGAAGCGAATTTTATGGTGCGTCCTAACAGTCTGCGGTCAGTTGCTGCGTTGTACATCTTTTATTCCTTTTATGTTTTTGATTTTTTTGATGATATTGTTGAGTGCATCGGTGTCACTGATGCCAATGACAAGGAAGCCTGAGAAGATGCCGTCAGAGGAGTCGATCGAGATATTGCGCAGGGTGACGTCCTTCTCCTTGTTTATTATAGAGGTGATGTTTGTGACGATGGTGATGTCATCGTTGCCCACAATCTTGAGCGTGGCGGCGAAATGGCTGCCGACCTTGCCTGACCAGCGTGTACGGATCACCCGGTAGGGATATTTGTAGCGTATATGTTCGGCATTCGGGCAGTCGTTGCGGTGAATCTTGATGACCCCTTCGGCCGAGACGAATCCGAACACATCGTCACCGAAAATCGGGTTGCAGCAGCGCGAGAGCTTGTAGTTGATTCCTTTGATGTTGTCACCGATGATCAGAATATCGTCCGATGCCGATTCCTGGCGGTGATCGCCGTTGTCAAGAAGTTCGAATTCTTCGGCGCTACGGCGTTCGCTTTCAGCTTTGCGGTCGGCATTTTCGATAAGCTCATATTGTGTGATCACGTCGTTCACATCGATGATTTCATCGGAAATCGCCTTGTAGAAATCGGTGACGGTACGGTAGCCCATCTTCTTGATGGTGCGCATCAGATAGCCTTCTTCCAGTTCGATTTTGCGGTTTTTGCATCTGCGCTGCAGAAGCTCCTTGCCGAGTTCGGCCGAACGGTTGGCGCGCTCGTTTAGCGTCTGTTTGATCTTGTTGCGGGCCTTGGATGTCACCACAAAGCTGAGCCAGTCCTGCTTGGGGATCTGTCCGGGGGCAGTGGTTATCTCTACGGTGTCACCGGAATGGAGCTTGTAGTTCAGCTTGCAGTTGCGTCCGTTGACTTTGCCTCCTACGCAGGTGCAGCCGAGTTTGGAGTGGATGTTGAACGCAAAGTCAAGCACTGTCGCACCGAGAGGCAGACGGTAGAGGTCGCCCCTTGGAGTAAAGACGAAGACTTCTTTGTCATAGAGATCCATTTTGAAGTTTTTCATCAGCTCCATAGGGCCGTCGGCGGTCTCAAGAATGTCACGGATATTGTTCATCCATGAGTCGAGATCGCCTTCGCTCTTTATGCCCTTGTACTTCCAGTGGGCGGCAAGACCCTTTTCAGCCACAAGGTCCATGCGGCGGGTGCGGATCTGGACCTCCACCCATTTGTTGTCAGGGCCTTTGACTGTGGTGTGGAGCGATTCATAGCCGTTGCTCTTCGGAATCGACAGCCAGTCTTTCATTCTGGCCGGATTCGGGGTGTACATGTCGGTGACGATCGAGTACACATTCCAGCAGTCGGCCTTTTCTCTGTCAAGAGGTACGTCAAGAATGATTCTTATGGCAAAGAGGTCATATATGCCTGAAAGTTCCACCTGCTGTTTGCGCAGTTTGTTCCAGATGGAGTAGATTGACTTGGTGCGTCCTTTGATCTCATATTTCAGGCCGGTAGTGTCGAGTTTGGCTTTAAGCGGGGCTATGAAGTCGGCTATGTATGCGTCGCGGGCCACCTTGGTCTCGTTGAGCTCGGCCGCGATCTTGCTGTAGGTCTCGCGGGCGGTATATTTCAGCGACATGTCTTCAAGGTCGCTTTTGATCTTGTAGAGACCGAGGCGGTGGGCAAGCGGGGCATAGAGATAATTAGCCTCAAAAGCTGTGTCGGCCACAAATTTTTCATCAGGATGATGGTTGATGGTGCGCATGAGAATCAGGCGCTCCACAATCATTATGATGATCACACGAATGTCTTCCGCGAATGTCATAAGCAGTCTTCGGAAGTTGTCGGTTTTCACCACTCCCTGCTTGCCGTAGAGGGTTGAAACCTTTATCAGACCTCCGACCATATGCTCTACATCCTCGCCCCACAGTTTGCGTATCTGATCCTGAGAGAATGCCTCTTCCATGCAGAGCCCGTAGGTCATCGTGGCGATGATCATGTTGCGGTCAGGCGACACCATCTGGCAGAGGGCTATCGCCGTGCGCATCGAATGGAGCACCCGGTTGATCCCGTGGCGGTCAACCGGCGATTTCTCTCCCGAATAGGCTCTGGCCACGGCATCCTTGACCGTAGCGAAATCTTTAGGAGACGCCACTTCAGCCGCCTCGCGCAGAAGAGTTCTGGCGAGGGCTTTCAGTTCGGTGGTTTCAGCAGATGTAAATATCGGTTTTTCCATTGTGTAAGTGAGGTTGGAGGGGGAGTTACGATGTCTCTGGCCTGAAAACAGCAGATGTGATCAGTCGCGGCGGTGAATGCAGGCCCCGATTGAATTGAGGCGCGTGTCAATTGCCTGGTAGCCGCGGTCTATCTGGTCGATGTTGTCAATTCTTGATACTCCGCGGGCACTCATGGCGGCGATGAGCATTGCGATGCCGGCGCGGATGTCAGGCGAGTGCATTTTGTTGGCCCGCAGCGGCACCTTGTGGTCGAGCCCTATGACAACCGCTCTGTGCGGGTCACAGAGCATTATCTGAGCACCCATATCAATCAGCCGGTCAACGAAGAAAAGTCGGCTTTCAAACATCTTCTGATGAATCAGCACACTCCCGCGGCATTGTGTGGCGGTGACGAGCATGACCGAAAGGAGGTCAGGGGTGAGTCCGGGCCAGGGTGCATCGGCTATTGTCGGGATCGAGCCATCGAGATTGGTCTCGATTTCGTATGATTCCTGCGAGGGGATAAAGATATCGTCGCCGCGGCGTTCGAGGTTGATTCCGAGACGGCGGAATGAGTCGGGAATGATTCCGAGGTTGTCATAGCTGACATCCTTGATGGTCAGTTCGCTGCGGGTGATAGCTGCCATGCCGATGAAGCTGCCCACTTCGATCATGTCGGGCAAAATCGTGTGATCGGCTCCTGACAGTTTCTCTACGCCGGTTATCCTGAGAAGATTCGAGCCGATACCGTCGATCTTCACGCCCATTTTGACGAGCATTTTGCAAAGCTGCTGCACGTAAGGCTCGCAGGCCGCATTATAGATAGTAGTGGTGCCTTCGGCAAGAGCGGCAGCCATTACGATGTTGGCGGTGCCGGTGACAGAAGCTTCGTCAAGAAGCATGTAGCAGCCTTTGAGACCGCCTACAGAGACCAGATAATAAGCCTGGCGGTCCTCATTGTATGCAATCATGGCTCCGAGTTTCGACAAGCCGGTGATATGGGTGTCGACTCTGCGGCGGCCTATCTTGTCGCCGCCCGGCTTGGCGAAGTATGCCTGGCCGAGTCGCGCGAGCAGTGGTCCTACCACAAGAACAGAACCGCGGAGTGAGGCGCAGCGGGCCACGAAATCAGCGCTTGAGATATAGTCTTCGTCAAGATCGTCAGCCTGAAAACGATATGTATCCTCGCTAAGCCGGTCAACTTTCACTCTCATGGCTTTCAGGAGATTGATGAGGTTGATGACATCAAGGATATTGGGCACGTTGTGGATGGTGACAGGCTCCGAGGTGAGCAGAGTGGCGCTGATTACTTCCAGAGCTTCGTTTTTGGCTCCCTGGGGTTTGATGGAGCCGCTGAGTCTGTGGCCTCCCTCTATTATATAGGTGCTCATAATTGTTATGCAGGTTTTAAATGTTGAAACAGTTGAAAAGTGATGCTAAAATAAGAATGCCTGACACCCTAAATATGTTCAACCTCAGGAGTCAGCTTTATGCCGAAGCGTTGCTTCACAGAGTTGATGATCCGTGATTCAAGACTGATTACCTCTTCCGGACTTGCCTGCCGGTCGGGGTTGACGATGACCAGCGGTTGCAGATGCCACACACCGACGTTGCCGTCGCGGTAGCCTTTCCATCCGCAGCGGTCTATCAGCCATGCGGCCGGAATCTTGTAGCCGTCGCTGACTTTATAGTGAGGCGGTTCAGCCGGTGCTTCCTTGGCGCGGATTTCGGCGAAAAGTTCTTCGCTTATCACCGGATTCTTGAAGAAACTTCCCGCGCTTGGAACTTTGGCCGGATCGGGCAGCTTTGAGTTGCGGATTTCGATAATGGCCTCGCGGATATCTGACGGTGAAAGGGTGGATTCATCGCGTCCCTCAAAATGACTTTTGAGAGCCGGATATGAAAGATCGGGGGTGGCAATGGGGGAGAGCCTGTAGTCTACAGCATGGATTATATATCGCTTTTTGAAATCGGTCTGTTTGAAAACGGAATCACGGTAGGCATAGTGACACTCATCGGTGGAGAATGACACAAACTCTTCCTCGACTTCGTCATAGGCATGTACAGCCACAATGCTGTCAGCTGCTTCGGCTCCATAGGCTCCGACATTCTGCACGGCCGAGGCTCCGACTTCGCCGGGGATGCCTGAGAGATTCTCGATTCCCCAGAGTCCGCGCCGGCAGGCCCAGAGAATCAGATCATCCATAGTTTCACCTGCGCCCGCTCTGACTATCACTTCTTCTGCAGTTTCAGACAGTATCTCAATCCCCTTTATGGCGCTGTGAAGTATTATGCCGGGAAAATCACCGGTAAAAAGCAGGTTGCTGCCCGCTCCGATATGGAATTTCTCTACGCCTTTTCTGATCGATGATATGATGAACGGAATATCATCTGCTTTGGTATATTCCATAAACTCACTGCATTTCACATTCATTGCGAACGTGTTGTGTGCAGTCAGATTGTAATTGTCAAGAGTTCTGATCATGTCGGATGAATTGTTTGTGACGTGAGCGCAACGGAGCCGATAGGACATCGGGCCGAATTCATCCACAAAAATAGCAAAAATTTTTGCAGCAAGCCTCTTTGACGGCTAAAAATTCACTTACTGAAAGCGGGAGCGGCAGATTTGTGGTCCGGAAAGCAGATTGTGAAACGTGTCAGCCCGTCCTGGCCGGTGACGAGTGAGAATTTGCACGAATGCTTGTGGAGCACTTCGCTGACGAAAAGCAAGCCTATGCCGTGGCCGTTGACTTTCGTTGAAAAGAAGGGGCTGAAGAGTTTTTTTGCTGCTTCAGGATCAATGCCCGGACCGTTGTCAGTGACGGTCAGAGTGGCCGGCGAAGCGGATGTGGCCACGGTTATCAGTCCGCCCGAACCTATGCTTTCGGCCGAGTTTTTCACGATATTGATTATTACCTGTTCCATGAGCACCGTGTCGGCCATCACCGGTATAGGCTGTTCTTCAAGCCGGAATTCAATTTTTATGTCATGCCGTCCGCAGAGGCTTTCGAGCATCACCCGCCAGCTTTCTATCAGGCTGTTCAGGTCGGTCGGCTTGAGGCTGGCTTCAGGGATTTTAACCACATCGGCAAAAGCGGTTATAAATTTGCTCATCGACTGGCAGCGGGCCTCGCATACGCTGACCACTTCGCTCAGATCGGAATATTCATCGCTGCTCTCACTGAGCATAAGCCGTGCGGTCGACAGCATGGAATTGACCCCGGCCATCGAATTGTTGACTTCATGCGCTATGACCCTGATCACCTTTTCGTAGCTCTTTTTTTCTGCTATCATCACCTCTTCGGTCAGTTTCTCTATGAGAAGGAAGGGGTGGGGATAGCCCTGATCCATGAATGACAGACGCGAACAGCGATAGATCATAGAGTCGTTCAGCCGCTCGGTGACGGTCTGTCCCTGACTGAGGCCGGAGAGCACTGCCGCAAGCTGGGAATCGAGGCTGTCAACAGCGAGACCCTCCAGTGCGGAACTGTCGGCAAAGCCGAGAAAAGCAGCAGCAGCTTTATTTGCGGTCTTTATACGGTCGGCGTCGGAAAGAATAAGAATTCCCATCGGGGAGACGTCTACGAGCAGGTCAAGAAAATGGTTCTGTTCGCGCAGTCTGAGCCGTTCCTCTTTGAGCGCCACCATCATGCCGTTGAACATGTCGACAATCTTGTCGGCTTCATGCTGATTGACGTGAGAGAGACGGCTGCTGAAATCCTGTTCGCGCAGCAGGTCGATGCCGTTTGTGATGCTGCGGATCGGTTTCATCACACTGCGGTAGAACACAATCAGCAGTATGATGGCGAGAACACAGGCCGATTGTGTGACATACAGCTCTGTCCCCGCCTCTGACACAGACAGCAGCAGGGAGCTGACAAGTGATGCTCCGAGCAAAAGGATGATTATGATCAGTATCCAGCTTATTCTCATCGGCTTGTAGCGTGAGTTAGTTGCCTTTTATTCCGTACTTTTCCATCCGGCGGTAGAGCGACTGCCGTGTGATGCCCAGTAGAGCCGCGGCACGTGTCAGATTGCCGCCGGAATGGGCTATGGCCTGCTCTACGCTTTCCCGTTCCTGCATCTCAAGGCTGGAGCGCGTCGGGCTGTCAGGCATCGGAATGGTTCCGTCATACTGGCTGCGGAACTCCCTTTCGTCAAGACGGTCGCCGGGACTGACAAGCAATGTACGCTCTATAAAGTTCTTCAGCTCACGGATGTTGCCCGGATAGGGGAGAGAACAGAGAAACGCCATAGCCTCAGGAGTGATTTCGGGAATCGGCCGGCCTGTCTGCGCGCAGTGTTCACGCATGATGTGGTCGACCAGCAGAGGTATATCTTCAGTTCGGTCACGCAATGGCGGAAGCGTGACGGTGATAAGGTTAATTCGATAGAACAGGTCTTCGCGGAAAGTTTTTTCGCCTACCATTGCCGGAAGATTGGCGTTTGTGGCGCACACTACTCTGACATCGGTGTGGCGCTGACGGCTGTCACCGAGCATTTCATATGTGTGTTCCTGAAGCACCCGCAGGAGCTTCACCTGGCAGTTGAGATCAAGCTCGCCTATCTCGTCAAGGAAGATCGTGCCGCCGTCAGCCATCGCAAAACGGCCCTCCCGGTCTGCTACAGCACCGGTGAATGCTCCCTTCTTGTGGCCGAACATCTCGCTTTCGAAAAGTGACGATGCAATGCCGCCGAGGTTGACCTTGACCATGCTTTTGCCTTTGCGCCGGCTGTTGCGGTGGATGGCTTCGGCTATCAGTTCCTTTCCTGTGCCGTTTTCACCCATGATGAGCACCGGCGCATCAGTCGCGGCAATGCGTTCCACTGTATCAAGCACATTCATCAGAGCCGGCGACCGGCCTATTATGAACGAGCGGTCAAAGCGACCGGCGGGTAAAGAAGTGTCTGTTTTCGGGCTGTTGAGTTCCAGCGCTACATTTATGCGCTGAAGCAAGGCTGAGTTGTCCCACGGCTTGGTGATGAAGTCAAAGGCTCCGGCATGGATTCCCTCTACAGCAAGCGGTATGCTACCCCATGCGGTCATCAGTATCACCGGTGTGTCAGGCTGGAAGATCTTGATCTGTCTGAGCAGGGTTATGCCTTCCTCTCCGGTTGTGGCCCGTGAGAAGTTCATGTCAAGCATCACCAGCTCCGGAGTTTCGGTGCGTACGGTTTCCATAGCCTCTTTGGGCGAAGCGGCCAGAATGGTCTCGAATCCGTTGCGCGACAGCAACAGTTTCAGAGACAGGCGTACTGCGGGATCATCATCGACTATAAGAATCATGATTGCAAAATTACGATTTTTTTCAACGTCGGACAATAGCTTCTATGTCAGCGTCGATGCCTCGGTTGGCCGAGAAATCCCAGAGGGCCACGCTGCGGAGCTGATAATAGTAGTTCCAGTAGAGATAGAGCTGGTTGATGTAGGCCTGGCGGCTTTCATCTTTGCTCACCTGCGAGTCGTTCAGGTCAAGAGTTGAAATTTTACCGATCATGAATGTCTCGACATTGGTGGCATAGCGCTGGCGGGCTATGGTGTCGGCTCTCAGAGAAATTTCGAGCTGACGGCGTTGATTGTTGAAACGCTCCACAAGGATGAAGATATTCTGGTCGAACTCCATCTGCTCTTTGCGCAGACGGCTCTGCACCACTTCGCGGTTGCTTTCGCTGACTTTGACCTTTCCGCGGCGTTTGCCCCAGTCGAGAAGAGGAATTTTGAACCCGACTTCAACCACCTGGTTGTCCTTGAGCCGGTCATAAGCCTCGCCGAAGCGGTCAGACGTGCCGGTGTAGCCTATCTGGGCGTAGAGCATTATCTGGCGCTGGTCTCCTTTGGCCTTGGCCACTTGGTAGTCGGCTTCGAGCTGACGGCGGCGGATGTTCTGTGCGAAACTGTTGTTGGCATGTGCCTTTTCGAGCACATCGTCATAGGAGACAAGGGCCTGGGGAATTGTGTCGGGGACAATTGGGTCAAGCGTCACGTCATCCTCGATGTCAAGAAAGGCGCGGAGCTTGAACATGTTTGCCTTGTAGTCGCTTTCGCAGTCGGTTAGTGTCGAGCGGGCGTTGAGCAGGTTCAGCTCAAGCTGCAGCAGGTCGTTTTTGCTGATCTGGCCCATCTCGCGCTTGGCTTTTGCCACTTCATAAAGTTTTTGTGCGTTGGCCAGATTCTGCCGGGCAATGGAAATATTTTCTTTTGACAGCAGCAGGGAGAAATAATAGTTTATGGCTGTCATGGCCACGTTTTCAGTAGCGCTGATGAAAGCCGCTTTGGCTTCTGCATAGCGCACCGGCTCGATGCGGCGGTCCCATTTGATGGTGTTGACACCGAAAATAGGCTGGGAGAGTGTGAGTGCTACCGGAATTGACATGAAGCGGTTGTGACGTGTGCCGGTCAGTTGTTTGAGATAGTCTATAGAGGTGTTTAGCGACAGAGTGCCTCCGGTGAGCCAGATGTTCTGGTCAACCGAGATCTCGCCGTTCATCTCCATATAGTTGTTGCGGACAAATGTGAACGAGCCGTCATCGAGCTGATGGCTGCTGTAGCTTTTCCGATAGCCGGGAGCTGTGGCGCTGAAGTTGATTTCCGGCAGAAGTTCGGCGCGATAGGTGCGGTATGTCCAGTAGGCGGTACGCAATTCGTTGAGTGCAACGGCGGCATCTACACTGTGTGACCGCGCTGTCAGTATGGCTTCGTCGAGAGTTATGCGACGCACCTCCGCTGCCATGCTTGCCGGCGCGAGGCCGGCAAACATGAAGAGGAAAACCAATAATCTTAATTGCTTCATATGAGTAGTAATGGAGGCGTTCAGGAATGAGATGTGTTTATCTTGTGGATTGTGGCTATAGCTTTTATTCTTCGCCGAGGGCTTTGGCTGGAGCGGTGTTCATTGCTCTGTTGGCCGGGATGACGGTTCCGAGGAAAATCATCAGTGCCATAAGTCCCCAGGCAATGAACAGGCAGCTGATAAAGCGTACCGGCTCGAAGTAAGTGCCGTGGTAATAGGTGTTCAGCTCCATCCTGGTGAGTCCCCAGTCAATGGCTGCGGCGAAGGGGGTGACAAGAAGCAATATCAGTTCTCCTTCGCTGATGACTCGGCGGAAGATGTCGGAGCGTGTGGCTCCGTTGGCCTTGCGGATAGCTATTTCCGGTACACGCTGTTGTGTGCGGAACCAGAAGGTGCCTAACAGTCCGAGAAAGATGTTGAGAGCGAGGAAGGCTGCGCCTATGAAATAGTTGCGCAGATCGGCATCATAGTCTCGCTGATGGATTTCACGGATATCATCGAATGACTGGACCGAAGAGATGAAATAGTTGCCTGAACGTAGCGTTGTAGGAGCGTCTTTCATCAGGTTCTCAATGAAGTTGTGGTCCATATTGTCTCTGACGCGGACCACCAGCTCATTCAGATAGATATAGTCATCGGGGCTGCAGGTAAATATCATCGAATGGGCCATATCTTCGCTGTTGTAGTCATCATAACGAGCCGGGATAAAGGCGGCGGCAAGGACCAGTGTGTCATTGGTGGCATGGCTTGTAAATTCGTGGCCAATGAAGTCTTTCATATGGTTGATGCCGTAGTGTGAAAAGGCATTGTCTGAGATCAGGAAGGAGCGCGGATTGTTTCTGAGAATTTCAGCAAGTTCTTCGGGACTCTCCCCGTTGGCTCCCCTGATGCGGAACACCTTGGTGAAGTCAGGCGATACGAGGCGGCGCAGGAAGTAGTAGTTGCCGGTGTTGAACGTGTCGGTCTCCATATGGTTTCCGCTGTTTGAATGGTTATAGAAATACGCATTCTGTCCCATTGCCACGCATTCGATTTCCGGACGTTTTTCCAGCAGTTCAAGCAGGCGGAGCAGATTGGCGCTGCGCTCGGCCTTGTTCAGCTTGCCGGCATAGTCAGGGCTTTTGTCGTTCAGCTCACGGTACCCTATAAGATAACAATGGT
The DNA here is from genome assembly GCA_947179295.1 of uncultured Muribaculaceae bacterium. Classification (GTDB taxonomy): domain Bacteria; phylum Bacteroidota; class Bacteroidia; order Bacteroidales; family Muribaculaceae; genus Duncaniella. The sequence continues at coordinate 27,288 of CAMXAZ010000020.1, read as the reverse complement.
CCGTATTAAATCCGCGCGGCGAGGTGTAGATTGATATATTGGTGAAGATATAATCTGAGACGAACCACATCACCACGCTGACAATGAGCAGTTCGATGGCGAGCCACACATTGTTTTGCCATTCGTTGGCAGTCTGTCTGAATAATTTTCTTTTCATGATTTTATGTAGGAGTGGTGAATTAGCGTTTGCCTGTCAGGGCGTTGACGATGTTGATTCGTGAGGCGTTTAGTGCCGGAAGTCCTGTGCTGAGCAGATTGAGCAGGAAGCAGAAGAGCATTGTCCATCCGAAAGTTGACCAGTGGAACAGGATTCCGAGGCTGATGCCGGTCGATTCAATGGACGTTCCGAAGCCGGGGGCGAAGACCGTCCCTCCGAAAATCAGTCCGAAGCCGAGACTCAGAAGCAGGCCGAGCATACCGGCGAAAAGCGTGATGATAAGATTCTCAAGAAAAATATCGGTCATGATTACGGAACGACGTGCTCCGAATGCCCTGCGTACCCCGATCTCTTCCGCCCGACGGCGCAGGCGGCTGTGGGTCATGCTGCTCAGATTGACTGCCGGGACAAGGAGCAGTATCAGGTAGGTGATGATCCGCCGGCGGTAGACTCCTGACATGTCAGGGCTGACGCTGGCCCAGGGGGTGTTGGCGGTGACTTCCTGTGTGTAAGGTCTCTCACGGAGTATGAATTTCCACCCGTTGATCTTTGCCTCGTCGCCGAGTTCGGCAAAAAGTCTGTCATATTCCTCCCGGATGGCCGGGACGTCAGCTTCATCGCGTGGCAGGATTGTCACGCTGAGAGGGCCCATGTAGTCACACCAGCTGAAGTCTGCCGTGCTGGTCGATGTGAACGGAATCCAGGCCTGTGCATATGAGGCGGTGGCAAGATTAGATACGTCTTTGACCACACCGGCCACACGGAAAGTGACATAATTGAGCTGAAATTCGCGTCCGGCCGCATCGCTTGTCTGGAACAGACGTCGTGCTGTTGATTCCGACAGAACAGCCACCGGTAGTCCGGCCTCGAAATCTTCCTGTGTGTAAGGCTTGCCTGATATGAAAGTGAAATCCATTACTTTCCAGAATCCTGCGTCCGTTGACAGTTCTTCCGCACAGAACGGAGCCTGTCCGGGTACGGAAAACAGACCGGTGGAAGGGGTGACGGTATAGGCTGTCACAGCCTCAGGGGTCTCCATCCGGTAAAACACCTGCTTGACCAGATTGAATCCCATGCCTCCGTTTGATGAGTTGTCAGTGCCCCAGGAATCGTTTGTGATGGAAGCATATTTCTGTACCAGCCAGCGGTCGCGGTTGCTTTCCGGTGCGAACGGGGCGGTCTTGACTTCCTCGATCATGACCACAACCATGATCAGGAAGATGGCGAGAGCCGTACCTGCAAGGCTTACGGCGCTGACAACCGGTTCCTGCTTTATGGATGACCAAGCCTGTCTGAAATAATTTATTTTCATTGGATGTTGTTTTCTTTGTTATCGCTTACTGTTACTGCACCTGGCGGCCGTCGAAGAAACGGATGATGCGGTCTGTCTGACGGGCCTGCTGTTCGTTGTGGGTCACCATCATGATAGTGCGTCCGTCTTCCTTGTTGAGACTGTGGAGCAGATCCATTACCTCGGCTCCCATTTTTGAGTCGAGGTTGCCGGTCGGTTCGTCGGCAAGGATGATTTCAGGGTTCCCGACAATGGCGCGGGCTATTGCCACTCGTTGACACTGACCGCCGGAGAGCTGCGAGGGCATGTGGCGCAGACGGTGGCTGAGGCCTACACGTTCAAGCACTTCACGCACACGGCGCTGTCGTTCGGAGGCACTCATTGAGCGATAGATAAGCGGCAGTTCCACGTTATCAAGCACATTAAGTGAGTTGATCAGATGGAAACTCTGGAAGACAAAGCCGAGTTTTGAATTGCGGAAGGCTGCGAGTTTGCTGTCTGACATTTTGCCGATTGTGGTATTGTCGATGATGACAGAGCCGCTTGTCGGTTCGTCAAGCAGGCCGACAATATTCAGCAGAGTTGATTTGCCGCAGCCTGAGGGGCCCATTACGCTGACAAATTCGCCTTTTTCAATCGTGAGGTTCACATTTTCGAGTGCGAGGGTTTCGATTTCGTCTGTACGGTAGATCTTATTGATTTCTTTGAGTTCGATTGCGTTCATGATGTTATTGGGTATTGTTTGTGGGAGGTTACTGTTATGATTAATATAGTGTCTGATATCCGTTATTCTTCTCGTAGCGCTTCGATAGGGCTGATGCGGCTGATGCGCCGGGCCGGAAAATAGATGCCGGCCATGACGGCTATGAGCATGATGACATAGATGACCAGCGAGACGATGGCGAAATGCGTCAGGAAATCATCATACCACAGAGGCATCAGCTGCTTGACTATTGTTATGTCATAGCCCATGAAACTGATGTCGGCCAGTCCGGAGTCATGAATGAAAAACCGGTACAGAATGCAGCCGCAGAGCCACGCCAAGGTGACCATTGCAAATCCTTCGCCGAGCATTTCGCGGATTATGAAGCCGCGCGAGGCACCGAACGAGCGCATCACTCCGGCTTCCTCGCTGCGCTTGCGTGTCTGGAGATAGAATGTGCCGGTCATGCAGAGCAGTATGTTGACAAAGAAGAACAGAGCTATTGATTTGGCGATGAAATTGTCGTTGTTGACATCGCGGGCCATTCGTTCGCGCATATCGTTGTAGGGGGCGAGTGATTCGCAATAGATTTCGCCGAAGCGGTAATCCTGTTCGATTTTCGGTTTCATATCGCGGATGAACGCGCTCATGTCTACGCCTTCTTTCAGTCTGATCACTCCGCTGAGGGTTTCTACGCCACCTTCGCGCTCCACATCTTTATTATTACGTGGCTTGTAGACAATTGGGGTGCGTCCGCTTGGTGAGCGATATACGGCATCATTGACGATTCCTACAATCATTTCACGGCCGTCTTTATGCTCTTCGCCGTTCTTTTCGAAAAGAGAGTGGCCGATGGCACTTTCCCCAGGGAAGAGGAATTCGGCGATAGATTTCGATACTATTATCTGGCTTTTGGTCATAGCTTGCTCCTCGAAGTCTGCGTGACCGGTATTGGAGGCATCTTTCAGACCGAATGTCTTGAAAAAATCCGTACCGCGCCAGAATTTTATATAAAAGGCGTTGATAGAAACTTTGTTTTTCTCGCCGGCGCTGTCGGAGGTCACTTTCGGGATGGTGTTCATCCACACTCCCATATTTTCAAAAGTATATTGACCTGTGATAGTCGCCGCTTCCACACGGCTGTCATCACGGACCATGTCGATGATTCGGATGACATCGGCCATCTTACTGTCGATGTCGCGCTCTTCATAGCCGGAGGGCATGGCATCTGACGGAAGTTCTCTAAACTGAAACGTGACAAGCCGGTCTATGTCGTAGCCGAGTGGTGAGAGTCGGTTGTATTCGTTGACAATCACTTTGTCAAGCAGCTTCCAGGAAATGAACACCGCTATGCAGAGTTCAAGCATTATCCAGAGATAGCGCCGGCGGTGGGCAATGAGGTTTCTATATATAAGTTTTAACATGACGGAGATTATCGTTTTGAATTAAGGGAGTTGACTATCGGTCTGCGCAGTGACAGACGGGCCGGAATATAGGCGGAGAGGAGATTGAGCATGAGGCAGAACAGAAGGGCTCCGATAAAAATTGCGGGAGCGAAAAGCATTTCGGCACTGATGTCTATCGGTGCGTCGATCATCTCCCATGAGCTGACAAGCAGCTGGAGCAGCTGACGGCGGCCTATGAGCACTATGCCCCAGGCTATCAAGAAGCCTATGAGACCACCGGTAAGGGTCAGCACGAAGTTTTCAAACATCACCTGGCGTATCAGATTGCCGCGGGTGGCTCCGAATGAGCGGCGGAGTCCGGTTTCAGCCAGGCGACGGTCCATCTGACCGCCGATCATGCCGCTGATGTTGATGGCAGGGACAATAAGCAGAATGAGGAGCATGATTATGAGTGATCTGACTGCATTTTCCAAGGGGACCGGCTCGGTCTCATTCCCTTCGAGCAGCCCTTCATAGTGAGTCTTGATTTTGGCGCCGTTGATTTTGAATCCATCGGCATCTGCCGCCCGGCTGATCTTGTCATTGTACTCAGCCATAAAACGTTCGCGCTGTCTGCTGTCGCTGAATTTGATATAGGCGCAGAAGCTGCCGAGATAGTCTTTCAAAGATCCGTTATATCCGGACATCGACATTGGAGTTATGGTATAGGGCCTTATGATGTCGGCATAGGAGGTGTTGGCCACCGGGTTGCCGCGGCGGATGACACCTACAACCTTGTGTGGACGGTAGTCGATGAGGATTTCACTCCCGACGGCATTTTCCGGGCTGCCGAAAACTCTTTCGGCGATCGTGTTGGTGATCACGACGAAAAAGGGTTTCTCGCTTTCGACCTCTATTTCACTGAACGGGCGTCCGGCAAGGAATTCGTAGTCATAGAGCCTGAAAAAATTCCTGTCGGTCAGTTTTGAAACGGCTTTGATTGTGCCGTTTGGAGTAGAGATCGTTGCACCTTCATTCCCTGTTGGAGCTATGATACTGCAAAATTCGATGTTTTCGGATTTGGCGATAAATTCATCAATGAATTTTTTGCTTATAAGACTCCCGTGTGTGCTGGAGGTGCTGTCATTTCGTATCTGGATGTAGGCTGCGTAGCTTGTGGTGTCACGGTGGTATTCAGGATAAAGCGGGGCGATATTTACGTAGTAGATAATGGCATAGACCATCGTGAAAGCCACTGCGAATGCCACGCCGCCGATGTAGAGAGCCGTGAATCCCGGATTGGCCCGCGATTCGCGCCATAACTGTCTGAGTGATGAACGGATCTGCATGTCTGGTGGGGGATGTATGTTGAAAAGGTTAAAATTTTTATTTCACTTTGACAGACGTGGCGTTGATGAAGCGTTTCATGTCGCTGACAACCACACGGTCACCGTCATTGAGGCCGTCAACCACCTCTACAAATTCGAAGTTGCTGTCGCCGAGGCGCACTGAGCGGCGCTCAAGTTTGTCATCGCCGTTGAAAACGAACAGTTCATAGGAGCCCGGACCGGTGTAGAAACTTCCGTTTTTGATGCGGCGGACATCTTCCATCACGTTACACATTATATATATGTCGGTTTTCAAACCTGAGCGCAGGCGGCTGTCGGCATCCTCGTCAAGGCGGACCGAGAAGGAGATTACGCCGTTGCGCGAGAGGGGTGTGACGTTGCTGACGGTCCCGTTCATGCGCTCGTTGCGGCCGATGCGCACCACGGCTTTGGAGCCTACGCGGATGCGGTCGCCATAGGCGTCGGCAATCTCGCCGTCAACCTTGAAATGGCTGAGATCAGAGATGATGGCTATTTTCTCGCCTTCGGAGACCTTCTGGCCTATCTGGTCGTTGATGAATGTGAGAGTTGCCTTGCGCGGAGCCTTGATCTGCGCGTCATCGAGTGTGCGCGTCATCTCGCCGAGATTCTTGCGGGCGATGTTGATATCGAGGTTCTTGACGCTCAGCCCGGCGGCGGTGACTTTGCGCTCGTTGGCAAGCTGCTGGCGCATCTGTTCGAGTTCGAGTTTTCCGGTATTGAAGGCGAGTTCTGCCTGGCGCACGCGGTCGCCTGTGCCTGAACCGAGGCTGTCGAGATAACGTTCGTTGCGCAGTTCGGCTTCAAGGCGGTTGACGGTCATTTCTTTTACTTTGACCTGCATGGCAAGGTCGCTGACACGGGTGCTGTTGTTGACCTTCTGCTGCTCAAGCTCGTAGTTCTTCATCTGTATCTGGTCTTTGAGCTTGTTGAGTTCGGTTTCGGTACTCTGCAGGTCGAGCCTCAGGAGGGGAGTGCCGATGTCTACACTGTCGCCGGCTTTGCAGTAGACTTCTATTATGCGGCTGTTGATCGGAGAGTTTATGATCTCTTCGAATGCCGGGACAATGCTGCCGCTTCCGGTTACCGATGTCTCGATGGTGCCGCAGTCTACTGTTGTTATCAGCAGATCTTCACGGTCTACGCTCTGGCGGCTGGCTATCAGCAGCGTGATAAGCCCGGCGGCAAGCGCGGTCCCACCTATTATATAAGGCAGGTATTTGCGGCGCCGTGCGCTGTTGCGTTCTTTTTGGGTAAGTTCTCTATCCATTTGTGATGTCTGGGTTATTTTCTGCAATACAATATTGCATTAATCGTGCCAAACTCACAAATGATTGAAAATCAGGTGTAAAATTATTTCATCGGTGTCCGATTTCGGACATTTTCGTCCGTTGTACGCACGCTGTCCGTACATCCGGGGCGGATTACGTATTCTTCATAGTAGGCAAGAAGCAGAGTGGTAAGAGGAAGGGCTATGATCATGCCTATCAGGCCCAGCAATGTGCCCCATACAGACAGTGACAGCAGTATTATGGCCGGATTCAGCCCCATTGCCTTGCCCATGATCTTGGGTGTAAGTATGTAATCACAGATGCACTGGCTTATGGCATAGACCAGCAGACATTTTCCGAATTCAGTCCAGAAACCTGCTTCACCGTTCATGGAAACAATCATGCAGACGAAGGCCACGGGAATGATGGTGACATACTGGAAGTAGGGTATCATGTATAGGACACCCACAAGCAATCCGAGCACAATGGCCATCGGTATGCCGACAATCGAAAAGCCGATGCAATAGAACACGGCAGCACAGAGCGCCAGCAGGGCCTGACCGCGGAAATAGCGGTTCATGCTGTTCTTGATATCATTGCCTATCCGGTTGGCTATCGGGCGGTATTTAGGAGGAACGAGCAGACCGAAACCGCGCATGATATGCTGATAGTCGAGTAGGATGAAAATCACATATATGAAAGCCAGGAACCATTCGAGCGTGTGGATCACAAAGCCGACTGATGCCGATATCACTGACGTACCTTTGCTGAGTATTGATTCAAGATGCTGGCCTTCAAGCAGCCTGACCATCGTGTCGTCATCGAAATAGGCAGTCAGATAGTCGTGAACTTCTTTGGGAATGAATGGCAGCGACCTGTTGTGAGCCGAATAGTCGCGTATTATCGCAGCCATGTCATGAATTTCTTTCAGAATTGATGGCAGGAAGAAATATATCAGGCCTCCGATCACGAGTGTCACTTCCGTCAGGGTGAAGAAAATGGCCACAATGCGCCAGTGTAGATGCAGTTTTTTCAGATTGAATTCAACCAGCGGTTCAAGAATGTAAGAGATCAGACATGCCAGACAGAAAGGCAGGAGCACGTTGCTCAGCCTGTTGACAAGCCAGTATGCGCCTGCTATAAACGCGAGGCCGATCAGTATGCGTATTACCCTGTCAAAGGTGAATGGACGAGACTGAGACATGACAAAACCTGAATTGAAACGTGTTCTGAAAAATAGTGTATATCTTAATAAAGGCTTACTCAGGCAAAAAGTTTTTTGTAACTTTGCAGAATATTGGCAAAATCAATGCCCGGATAACTGATCAGGCTCTTCTGGAGCTATATGGACTGATAATAAACTTAATCAAAATACCGGAATCAATGGAACTTAAATCTAAACTCCTGTCTCTCTCCCTGTTACTTGCTGCCGGATTTTCGGCTCAGGCCGAATTCAAGCAGTTTCCTGACGGAAGCCCGGTGCCGGCGTGGTTCAACGACGCGCATCAGCCGGTGCTCAACTCTCTCGGAAAGCAATATGTGGTGACCGAACATGGTGTAGTCAATGACAGCACCGTTATCCAGACCGAACGTATTCAGGCTGTCATTGATCTCGCAGCTCAGAATGGCGGAGGTGTGGTTGTGATCCCTGAAGGCACTTTCCTCAGCGGTTCGCTCTTTTTCAAGCCGTCTACCCATCTGCATCTTCTCAAAGGAGGCAAACTGAAAGGCAGCGATGCGATAACCCACTATGAGATTGTCAAGACCCGTCTCGAAGGCCAGACTCTCGACTATTTCGCAGCTCTGATCAATGCCGACAACTGCAATGGTTTTACCATCACCGGTGAAGGCACTATCGACGGCAACGGCCACCGTTTCTATGACGAATTCTGGCTTCGCCGCAAGGTCAATAAAAAGTGTACCAATCTGGAGGCTCTTCGTCCGCGTATGGTCTATATTTCCAACTCCAAGGATGTGACAGTGGGCGGCGTGCGCATGGTCAACTCAGGTTTCTGGACCAATCATCTTTACAACTGCGAACGAGTGAAATATCTCGGCGTGACCATCCTTGCTCCGACTGACGGCTATCCCAAAGGCCCCAGCACCGACGCAATTGACATGGATGTCTGCAACGATGTTCTGATCAGCCAGTGCTACATGAACGTCAATGACGACGGTGTATGTCTCAAAGGTGGCAAAGGAACTTATGTCGACACTATTCCCGGCAACGGTCCTGTTACCAATGTCATCATCGACCGCTGCACTTTCGGCAAGACAAATGCCGGCGTGACTTTCGGCAGCGAGGCCTGGGACTGCTCCAATGTCATAATGAAAGACTGCAAGTTTGAAGACACCTACCATGTGCTTCTTTTCAAGATGCGTCCCGACACCCCGCAGCAGTATCGCAATGTTCTGATTGACGGAGCCACAGGCCGTGTGCGCACAGCTCTTGAAGTACAGACCTGGCGTCAGTTCTTCAACAAGGTTGAGCGCGATCCGATGCCTGAGTCGGGAGTGGACAATGTTGTGTTCCGCAACGGACATCTCGAATGCACCCGCGATTTCTACCGTCAGGGACAAGGCGACTTCTACACCCTCAAGAACTTCATCTTCCGCGACATCTGGGCCACTGATCCCGCCGGTGGAGCATTCGATACCAGCGGCATTCAGGACTGCATCATCCAGAACGTCACCATCAACGATGTGAAAAGATAAACCGTTCCGATAACGAATAAAAAGCAAACAGGCTGTGCACACGCGCACAGCCTGTTTGCTTTTTATAAGGAGCTAAGCCCCGTTCTCTAACGTTGACAAATATTTGGGAGTTTATTCGACATTCTGGCGGACGCGGGCGAGGTAGGCTTTCATGGCCTCGCTGTCGTGGCGCTTTATGATGTCAAGAAGCTCTGCCATCTGCGACTGTATTTTCATCAGCTGCTCAGGAGTGTTGGGATTGAAGAGGATCTCGCTGACAAGGTAATCGTCTTCCGACATGAGACCGCGGGCTATCTGCATGTGGCGCTTGAAGGTAGTGCCCGGCGCTTCCTGGTGCTTCATTACTCCGGCAAATGCCAGGGTGGCGGCAAATGGTATGGAGAGCGAATAGGCTATGGTTTCGTCATGTTCCTTGAATGTGTATTCTACAATGTTCAGGTGGAGCCTTGAATAGATGTCGCGGAAAAAGATCTTGCCGAGATGGTCGCCTTCGCTGATGATGATGGCGTTTTCGTTGCTCAGATTGCTGAGTGAGGCGAATGTCGGGCCGAACATCGGATGGGTGCTGACATAGGGGTGTCCGCATCCGGCGTAGAACTCAGGCAGACCTGTCTTGACCGAGGCGATATCGCTGATTATACACGATTTTGACAGATAGGGGAGCACGGCTTTGAAGGCATCGAGGGTGTATTTCACCGTGGATGCGTTTATGACGAGCTGCGGATCGAAGTCCCTGACTTCTTCAAGATCTTTGAAGCGCCGGGCATTGAAAGTGAAGCGCAGGCGTTTGGGGTCCGGATCATAGACGGCCACATCATGGTCGAATGAAAGCAGGTCGCAAAAGAAACTGCCCATTTTCCCGGCTCCGAGAATCAGTATTTTCATTATCTTGTGAGGAGGCTTCAAAAGAGTTTCTTATTTGTTGATTTCTACCTGCAGACGGACAGATTCCTCATGGATGGCCGAAAGGATCGAGCGCATGAATTCTTCTCCGATGCCCATTGACTTGGCTGCGAGGATTCGGGTGCTCATCACATCGCCGTAACGGTTGGGCTGGACCACGGGCATGTTGTGGTCACGCTTGTAAGTACCTATCTCGCGTGAGATGTTCATTCGCTTGGCAAGCACTTCAAGCAGTTCGTTGTCGAGCTGGTCGATCTGACGGCGCAGCTGCACGAGGCTTTCGGCAGGAGCCGGAGCATCGCGGTAGACGAGGTTGTCGAGAATCACGCTGAGCACTTCGGGTGTGATCTGCTGGTTCTTGTCGCTCCAGGCGCAGTCAGGGTTGCAGTGGCTCTCGATGATCAGGCCGTCGAAGCCCATGTCGAGTGCCTGCTGGGAGAGAGAGGCGATCAGTTCGCGCTTGCCTCCGATGTGGCTCGGATCGCAGATGATGGGTATCTGCGGATAGCGGATGCGGAGTTCGAGAGGAATGCGCCACTGGGGATGATTGCGGTAGATGTGTTCGCCATAGGTGGAAAATCCGCGGTGGATCACGCCGAGGCGGGTGATGCCTGCGTTGTAAAGGCGTTCGAGCGCGCCGATCCAGAGTTCAAGATCCGGGTTGACGGGATTTTTTACAAGCACTGGAATGTCACGGCCGCTTTCGCGGAGCACGTCGGCTATCTCCTGCATAGCAAACGGGTTGGCCGATGTGCGGGCACCGATCCAGAGAAGGTCCAGGTCATATTCAAGTGCGGCTTCGACATGGCTGCGGTTTGCAACCTCGGTCGAGATCTTCATGCCGGTTTCCTTGCGGACTTTATTGAGCCATGCGAGTCCGGGAACGCCTACGCCCTCGAATCCGCCGGGTTTGGTGCGTGGTTTCCAGATGCCGGCACGGTAGATCTTCACGCCTTTGCGTGCAAGTTGGGTGGCTGTTTCGAGCACTTGCTCTTCTGTTTCGGCGCTGCAGGGGCCTGAGATTATAATGGGTTTTGAGAGTTCTACTCCGTCAATTGCGAGCGGTTGGATATTTTCCATGACTGTTGTTGTGTATAGAGGTGTGTGGGTTAGTATATTATCTTATTTATGGTTGTCGAGCGCGAGTATTCGCTGCAGGGCTTCTTTCATTCGGTCTTCTGTGGCGCAGAGAGAGATGCGTATGTAGCGTTCGCCGTTTGATCCGAATATAAATCCGGGAGTGAGGAATACTTTAGCCTCTTTGAGCAGACGGTCGGCAAGAGCTTCTGATGTCACATCCGGATCGTTGATGCGTCCCCAGAGGAAGAGGCCTTTCTGCGATGGGTCGAACGAGCATCCGAGGGCTGTCATGAGCTCCTCGGCCACTTTGCGGCGAGAACCGTAGAGTGCGTTGACTTCGTCATACCAGCTTTGGTCTGCTTCAAGGGCTTTGGCGGCAGCAAGCATGAGCGGCTTGAACTGTCCGGAGTCTATGTTGCTCTTTACTTTCAGTATCCAGGAAATGAATGTGGGGTTTGAAGCGGCCATGCCCACACGCCAGCCCGGCATGTTGTGGCTTTTGCTGAGTGAATTCATTTCAATGGCTATCTCTTTGGCTCCAGGCACCTGGAGTATGCTCATCGGGCGGTCGTTGAGTATGAAAGAGTAGGGGTTGTCATTCACTATCACTATGCCGTGTTTCTTGCCGAAGGCAATGGCTTTTTCAAATGTCTCCATTCTGGCGGCGGCGCCTGTCGGCATGTGGGGATAGTTGATCCACATGAGTTTTATGCGATCAAGAGGGAGTTTCTCAAGAGCCTCGAAGTCGGGTTGCCATCCGCTTTCCTCTTTGAGATCATAACTGAAGATTTCGGCTCCGACAAGGCGGCTGATAGAAGAATAGGTAGGATAGCCGGGGTTGGGAACGAGCACTCCGTCGCCAGGATTCAGAAAGGCCAGTGATATATGGGTCACCGCCTCTTTAGAGCCGATCAGCGGCTGAATCTCTGATTTAGGGTCAAGCTCTACGCCATACCACTTTCTGTACCATTCCGCAAAAGCCTGGCGGAGTTCCGGCAGGCCCACGTGGGGCTGATAGCCGTGATTGTCGGGTGCCTGCAATGCTACTGCCATAGTGTCAATCACTTCTTTGTGAGGCGGACGGTCGGGGCCTCCGATGCCGAGCGATATGACATCGTGGCCGGCGGCTTTCATTGCGGCCACTTCTTTGAGTTTGGTTGAGAAGTAGTATTCCTTTATGTTTTCAACTCTTTGAGAGGGGCGGATTTCCATCGTAGTCTAAATTTATTGAGAGATCAGCCGGCGCTGTTTTCCGGAGTCGGCTTTGAACTTGATTATTGTCTGTCGGGTTAATGTGTCATTTGGGCTTCGGCATATTCACCGAGTACCTTAAGATCTTTGATCAGCGGTCTGACGGCTTCCATTGCCTGATGATAGCGCACGAGGCTGTCAAACGTAAAATCAACGTAGAATCGGTATTCCCACTCGCGGCCTATAATGGGCATCGACTGTATCTTTGAGAGATTGATGTCGAAAAACGAGAGTATGGTCAGGATTTTGGACAGCGCACCCTGGGTGTGGGGTGTGGTGAATACTATTGACGCTTTGTTGATATCTCTTTCCGCAGGGCCATGTTCTGCTGCGAGCAGCGGATCTGCCAGAATGAGGAATCGGGTGAAGTTGCGTTTGTTGGTCTCGATACCTTTTTCAAGGATGTTGAGTCCGTAGAGATTGGCGGCATACTCTCCGCAGACCGCAGCGTGGCCTGTCAGATTTCCTTCGGCTATCTCTTTGGCGCTTCCGGCTGTGTCAAGGCGCTCTACGATTTTGAGATTGGGATGGCGGCGCAGAAACTGTTCGCACTGCATAAGCGCCATAGGATGGGAGTTGACCTCCGACAATTCGTCAATAGTTTGTCCGGGAAGAGTGGCTATCACGTGTGAGATGCGGAGTTTCAGCTCTCCTATGATCGAGAGATTGCTCTGACGCAGCAGCTCGTGGTTCTGCAGAAGGCTGCCGGCTATTGTGTTTTCAATCGCCATTATTCCGAAGAGTGACGCATCGTTGGCCAAAGTTTCGAACATGGCGGGAAATGTCTCGCACGCCACTGTCTGTATTTCTTCTCCGTTGAAGTAGAGATGTGCGGCGGCATCGTGATAGCAGCCGGCTACTCCCTGGATCGTGACCTTTTTCATTGTCGGTTATGATAATTAAAAAATCCCGTTTTCACATTGGAGAACGGGATCGTTATTCGATATTATAAAAATTAGTCTGATGCAAAAAATCACACATGCAAATCCCGTTCTTATTTTTTGTCAAAATAAAAATAATAAAAATAGGAGTATGCGTAAAATCGCTTCATGTCTGATTTTGAAAAGTTGTTTTTGAAATCTTTGCCACAAAAGTAGGCATTCTTAGAGGAACTGCCAAATAAAATTTAATAAAATTAATGCACCGGACTGTAAAAATGTTATATTTTTACTGATTTTTCAAGAAAATAGCAATGTTTTGCCTTGTCATACGGTAAACTCAACGATTTCGCCACTGTCAAGATAGTAGAGATAGGCCCGGAGATTCTGATATCCGAGTTCTGATAGCAGACGGGCGTATTCTGTCAGCTGCCTGCGGTATTTGCCTGCCGGCTGCGATCCACTCTTGAAGTCAATGATGTCGATATGACCGTCGGCGGTCCACACCACGCGGTCAGGGCGTCGTGATTCTGACGGAGACAAGACCACGGGTCGCTCTATCAGCAGCCGTGTGTAGCCGTCGAACCATCGGGCCGCCCGCGGGTCCTTTACTCTGCTTTCTATAATCGAACGGATTTCCTCGATATCAGCCTCTGTAAGTTCTTTTGCCTTTTTTGAATGGCGCAGATTGTTGACGGCCACCGGGACATCTGCCACTGTGCGTATTGCAGCCATTGTGTCATGAAGCATTATGCCGCGGTCACGGGCATCCTCAATGTTGTAATATTTTTCTTCAAGGTGGGTGTTGTCCCAGAACGAGCGGTGTGACTGGGAGTCGTAGCAGTCTATTTCCAGCAGTTTTGACGGTGTGAGAGATGTTTTCTCCGCATGTTCTTCTGCCGATTTGACCGATGGCCGGCCGAGGGTGATCAGACTGTCAGCCAGCGTGAATGACGTGAATGGCGATTGCGAGAGATCGTGAATTCCGTTGGCCTGTTCGAGCTCCTGGCAGAAGGAGGGGTCGCACATAGTCAGGGCTTTGTAGATATCAGGGCCTATGCTTGCTCCTTTAGCATCTGGTGAGGTTATGCCTATGTGCAGTTCATCAACGGCTCTTGTGAAAGCCACATATAGGAGATTGACAGTATCAAGTTTTGCCTGGGCTGTCACTTCGGCATACCTGTCGGCAAAGACAGTCCCTTCCATTGACGATGACAGTTTCAGCGGAATCATCGGCGGAATGCAGTCGGACGGAACGCCAGGAATTTCGTCAATCTCGAACCAGGCGAGTTCCGAATGGGTCCCGCTGTTCATCTGGGCGAACGGAATGTGCACGCAGGGATATTCCAGTCCTTTGGATTTGTGGATTGTAAGGATATTGAGTGCGCTGTCATCCTTGGCTCCGGCTATAGCCGATTTATGGCCAGATTCGTCCCACCATCTAAGGAATGCGCGTATGTCGCCCTGTCCGCGCCCCACGAATTCAGTGACCAGATCCTGAAATGCGGTGAGGTAGAGATTTTCATTCCGGCGGCTTTTTTCGGGAACGAAATTGACAATGATGTTCTCAACCAGCGATACGAGGTCGATTGAAGTCGGAGTCTGGCCGGTTGATATGGTCTCTTTCTGAGGACTGAACATTTCGCCGGCGGTGTTTTCGTCGGCTCGTAGAGCGAGATCAAGAGCGGTAGCCGGGGGCATGGCGCTGTCGGTGCGCAGTGATTCGTAACGGTTGATAAGGTTGGCTATCTCGCGTTGGGTCTTTTTGCGAGGGCTTGTTGTGAAATCCGTTGATGAAAGAAGACGCAGTCGGCTGAGGATTAGAGACACCGCGGGTGAATTTCCGATGAGAAGCGAAGAGTCTGACACGATCCTGAACTCAGGGAAAGACGGATCTGCTTTACGCACCTCTTCAAGATGGCCGATCACTGCATTTCCTTCATCCCAGCGTCTGACAAGAATGGCGATGTCTCCCGGACGATAGCCCGACATCAGTTGGCGGCGCAGCTCCACTGTCAGATTGTCAAGCGCCTCAGCCATCCAGTCTTCTTTCTTTGAACCGGAATAGACTTTGACTCTGACATAGCCGCGGTGGGAGAGATGTTTCGGAGAAATCTGCTGGGCTACATTGGAATAGATATCTTCATATCCCAGGTTTTTGACAAGAGCGGAGAAAAAAGTGTTGTTGAATTTGATAACATCAGCCGATGATCGCCAGTTGGTGTTCTCTTCAATGGAATTTCCGCTGATGACGGTGCGCCCCTGGGCCATTTCTTCATTGTGAAGATTGTGGAGCAGAGTCGGATCGCTGTTTCTGAAGCGGTAGATGCATTGCTTTTCATCACCGATGACGAGATTGTCGTTGTCATAGGCAAGGCTTTCGCTGATCAGTGGCCTGATGTTCTGCCACTGACTGTGGGATGTATCCTGAAATTCGTCTATCAGATAGTGCTTGAACCACACGCCGACTCTCTCATAGAGAAACGGTGCGTCTTCGTTGCCTATGATCTTTGCGATAAGCGCATTGGTGTCACTCAGCAGAATTGTCGAGTTTTCCTGTCGGAATTTGTCGAGATATGCAGTAAGAGTCGAGAGCATACCCAGCTGATAGAGATTCGCGGCTATGATTTTCAGCGGTCTGACATTTTTTGCGCTGAATGACATTGATGCCACGGCATTGCTTATCAGCCCGTCGAGTTCCGGTGTGCGTAGCGGCGATGTCTTGCCTTTTTTGACATATGCCTGCTCGATGTCGCCTTCGACCTTGATTATCGTAGCGGAAAGCGCTTTGCTGTCATAGCCGTTCTTCTTCCATTTGACAAGGGGCTTGTAGACATTCGCCGAGACTATGTCACGTGCTTTCTTGTTGTCAATGGCATCTACCGCGGCCTTGCAGGCGGCAGCAGTCTGGCGGGTGATTTTGCCGATTATATTATATATGTGGTTCTTGAAACTGTCAAATTTCTTTTCATCGGCAAAGTACTCCATCAGCCGGCTCTCGTTTTCACGGAAGACGTCGTCTGTGATATCGTTGATGAATGAGATAAGATCGCGGTGAATGTATGAGCTGCGGTTGAAGATGTTGAACGTGCGCCCGTCTTCGATCAGATGCGTCATGTAACTGGAAAGCCAGTTGATTAGATAATTTGTGCGGGCGGTCTGCTCTCCGTGGTTGAGGTCCTGGAGAAGTTTGTCCACACTCATTCCTATCACTCCCTTGTCATCAAGTTCAAGTTCGTAGTTGCCTGACACTTCAGCTTCACGTGCGAATGACCGCAGTATGAGCTGGAAGAAGGAGTCGATGGTCGAGACGCTGAAAAAGTTGAAATCGTAGAGCAGGCTGCGCAATGCAGTGGCGGCTGCGGTTTTCAGGTCTTCGGATGTGCAGCGGAATGCAGCGCACAGATCTGCTTCATAGGGACTTGTTTTGGTCCAGCCTTTCTCCAGTCCGGCAATGACGGCAAGCTCATGGATGATTCGGATTTTCATTTCCTCTGTGGCCTTGTTGGTAAACGTGATGGCCAGCACGGATCTGTGTGATCCGCTTGCAGATTTGCGCAGATGGTATCTGCCCGATTCATCTTTTCTGCCGAGAAGCAGTTTGATGTATTCGCGGGCAAGGGTAAATGTCTTTCCTGAACCGGCCGAAGCCTTGTAGATGTTGATCATTGAAGGGTGGAAACGGGTGGAGGTGCTTGCTGTGTATGATGTGGCGCTGGAGAGCTATGGTTTCTATCTGACCTTATAGCCCATTTCAGAGAGCAGTTTTTTCAACTCTTCTTTGCGGTCGCCCTGGATGAGGATCTCACCTCCGCGGGCCGATCCGCCGGTTGAGAGGCGAGATTTCAGTTGCGATGCTATTTCTTTGAGCTTGTTCTCGTCACATTTGAATCCTACGGCAAGAGTGGCGGTTTTGCCTTTGCGTCCTTTCTTGTCGAGCATGACTTCAATGGTCTCAGGTTCATGTGTCTGAGCCGGCTTTTCTTCAATAAACTCTTCCCGGTCTATCTCGCCTGATGCGATTTTCTGGGATAACAGATCTTTCCAGTCCAAATTCAGAGGCGTTAAAAAAAGATTATTAATAATGCTTTATCCGGCCAAACGGCCGGCGGGGCTGTCACATGAGAGGTTGTTTCAGTGGATATGTCCGCAGTCCTGATTGGCGGAGTCTGCAACGGCCGGATCAGTGACTTTGCCAATTTCATTGGCAGGAACTTCCCAGTCATGATCCGATGGGATTTCGCGCGGATTGTCCAGCGCATGGACTATGGTAGATAGGGTCATGGCATATTTTTCCTGATCTACCGGGAGTGTCCGATAGAAATTCCGGGCCGAATCGGCATTCAGCTTGAAGGCTTCCCGATAGCAGCGGGCAGCCAGCTGGATGTCATCCGGATTGTCAGTCCGGTCATTGAGCTGCATATAGAGTATTGAAAGCCGTGCATAGTCAGAGGCTTCTATTCCCTCTTTTTCAGCGGAAGTCATGATGCCGTTGCAGATGTCGCGGGTCGCATTCATGTCTTCATCGGCAATAGCTATTTCGGCCGCGGCAAACTGATCGGAAACCGAATGGCTTTTGCCACACGAGCTGGTTGACAGAGACAATCCGACAAGAGCTGCTGCCAGAAGATATTTCAGGTTGTGTGCCATTGTAAAGATTCTGAGTGAGACATTAGGTGTTTGTCATTCATTGCGGCGTTGGAAAAGATAGCTTACTCCGCCGCTTTCAAGCTGAAGAGAGAAGTCGTTGTGCGAAATGATTTTCCGTGCCACTCGTGTCGGGATATCTCCGATCAGAGTGCTGTCTCCGTCAAAGCGTATGGAGCCGGGGGTGAGTTCAATGATCAGAGAGTCATTGGTCACATCCCAGTTGCCATCCACGCTGTATGTGAGCACGCCCGGCTTCATGGCGGTGACTGTGCAGGTGGCATCCTTGCGCAGTTGCATCACAGGTTCGGTCTGTGACAACTCAGGGTTGTAGTATGTGCCGATAATCTGACGGGCTTCCTTGCTCAGATGGCTGCAAGATGTCACCGCTAAGCCTGCAAGGAGAAGAAGAGAGATGCGGAAATTTTTCATTCGGATTGATTGTTATGTCAGATGCAGCCGACTATTTCGTTTATGTCATTGATCCCGTGGCGGATGCAGTAGTCTTCCATGAAATCAATGACTTTCATTGTGACTGCGGGGTCGATGAAGTTGGCTGTGCCGATTTCAACAGCAGTGGCTCCGGCAAGCATGAATTCTATGGCGTCACGGCCATTCATGATGCCTCCGAGTCCGATCACCGGGATGCTGACTGCTTTGGCTACCTGCCAGACCATACGCACTGCAACCGGACGTACTGCCGGGCCTGAAAGACCGCCGGTGACTGTTGACAGGTGAGGCTTACGGCGCTCTACGTCAATCGACATGCCCATAAGGGTGTTGATGAGTGAGACCGAGTCGGCTCCTTCGGCTTCAACTGCCTTGGCAATGTCGGCAATGGATGTTACATTGGGAGAAAGTTTTACAATGAGTGTCTTGTCGGGGTAGGCCTGGCGCACTGCGCGGGTTACTTCGGCCGCACCGCTTGTGGTGGTGCCGAAGGCCATTCCTCCTTCCTTTACGTTCGGACACGAAATGTTGACTTCAATGGCGCTTACGTCATCGAGGCCGTGAAGCCTGCGGGCTGTCTCGGCATAGTCATCGACATTTGCGCCGGATACGTTGACAATAAGTTTTGATCCGAGGTTGCGGATGCGCGGGTAGATGTGTTCGATGAAATAGTCTACACCTTTATTCTGCAGACCTACCGCGTTGAGCATACCTGACGGAGTTTCGACCATGCGTGGATAGTCATTGCCTTCACGATGGTTGAGGGTGGTACCTTTTATTATATATGCGCCAAGACGGTCAATGTCTATGAACGGAGTGAATTCTTCGCCATAGCCGAAAGTGCCTGACGCGGTCATCACCGGATTTGACAGCCGGAGTTTTCCTATATTGACTGATAGATTTGCCATTTCTTATTGATTCCAGGTGAGGGATTCGATGTTGAACACGGGGCCTTCGGTGCAGACGCACACATTGCCTTTGACGGTCTTCTCTACACAACATAGGCAAGCGCCGAGGCCGCATGCCATCATGTTTTCAAGCGAGACTTCGCAGTCTGTGCCGTTCTTATAGGCTATGGCTGCGATGGCTTTCATCATCGGTGCCGGACCGCAGCAATAATAAAGCTCATAGCTTTCGCTCAGCGTGGGATGTGCGGTGACGAGGCCTTTTATGCCTTCCGATCCGTCTTCGGTGCAGATGTGTACAGGTCCGATGCTGCGGAATTCGTCAAGTGACAGCAGGTCACCTGCCGAACGCGCACCCAATAGGAATTCCGGACGGTGGCCTTTGGCCTTGAGCTCGCGTCCGAGATAGAGCAGGGGGGCGACACCGACACCGCCGCCTATGAGGAGCAGCCGTGAGCTGGCTTTGCATTCGGTTGTGAATCCGTTGCCGAGTGGAAGCAGAATGTTAAGTTTTTCTCCGGCCTTCATGCCGATAAGGGCGGCTGTGCCGCGTCCGGCATTTCTGACAAGCAGTGTCAGAGTGTTCGACTCACGGTCTACGTCGTTGATTGATATCGGACGGCGCAGAAACACATCCGGGGCTTCAACGGCTACCTGCACGAATTGGCCCGGTAGAATGACTGGCAGAATGGCTCCGTCAGCCGGTGACAATATCAGCTTGGAATAACTGCTGTTGATGCTGATATTTTCGATGATTATGAAATCCTTTACTTGTTTCACGATAATGAGGTTAGGATTAGGTGGGTTTATTCCATCTCCACAAAATTACAACTTTTTGCTAAAAGTTCAAACCGAATCATCTTAAAATCTACGTGTGTCTCTCGGTCGGCTTGTTTCGGATGCCATTCATTGCGCTATTCATTGCGATTCGGAATTCAGCTTTAGAGGTTGTTTTTTACGATCTCTAAATGAAATCTGGATGAGTGGCAATGATGATGCAGGAAAGATGAAAGGCGCAGTAAGAAGCCAGATGGTTCGATACTGCGCCTTTGACAATTGCTGTCAGAGTAGAGAGGAGATCAGCGAATAATTATCTTTTCTGTTTTTCCATTGTGTCTGCGGATGTATAGTCCGGGTGCAAGAGGAGTGTAGACCCGGAATCCTTGCATGTTGAAGTATTCCGGCTCCTTTTGGGAGTTATCGGCTTCGGTAAGAGTTATGGATGTGGGAATCCCTGGGATATTGACAGCTGCTACTGCGCTTGGCGAGTGGCCGGCTTTCACTGCGATGTAGCGGATTGAAAGTGGGGAGCCTTCGTAGATCAGCGGACGTATGTCAAGATCGTAAGTTTTGCCTCTGTGCTCTTCTTCTTCACTGTTGTCTTCTGCGAGTGTCGAAATTTTGCTTTCGGGAATTACCGGATCTTGTCCGTCAAGAGTATAGTATATTTTCACATCGGTGTCTTTAGGCTCAAAATCAATATATGAGCCGACGGAATATCCTTCTGCTGCCGGAGGTGTGAAGTGGTTGTATTCAGCTGAAGTGGGCGGCTTTTGGGTTTCTTTGATTTCTACTTTTATGGCATCGGTAAAGCGTTCGTTGGAGCCATGATCACGTATGAGCCAAAGATATTTTTTGCTGCCGGTATAATTTATTTCAAGGTCGCCGGCATTGTAGTTTCTGAGGATGACTGTTTCCGGGTCATGATAGATATCGTCATTGAACAGTACCTCTTCATCGCTGAAAATATACATCAGATGGCCTTTGCTGTAATCGTTGCTCTCGTCAAATGTATTTACGTGTATTTTGATATTGTAGGTGTTGTCGGTCTTTTTGATTTCCATTACCTTGAGGTCGTAGATTTCTTTGCGGTACAGCTGCATCCGGCGCAGACCGTCTGTTTCCGGTGCATATGTATTGAGGATATATTCTCCGCCTTCTTCTTTGAACCATAGTCCATAGCAATTGGCTTTATTGCCTTCTAAATAGAATGATGTCGCGCATGTGTATGATTCCGGGTCAATATCGACAGTGGTATAGTAATGATAAAGGCGTGGCTTTATGGCAAGCGGGCCGATTTTTATGCCATCCGTGTAATAATATGTCAGATAATCCTGTGAAAATGATGGTCTGAATGTCCAGGGGTAATCAACGTGCAATTCCGGAGATCCGCAGTCGCATGTTTTCTGGAGCTCGGTATAAAAAATGGAGTATTCTCCAACGGAATGCTCCTTCGGCAGGCTGATGATGCCGTTGGCGCCACGTGTGATTGCGGTGGTTTTAATGCCGCTTGGGCTATTCATCTGGTTTGCGGCTGCGATGTCAAGGTCTTCGGCTACTAAGAGATAGACACATCGGTCGATAATCATGTTGTTGTTCGTTACAAGCCGATAAGTGTTCTCAGCTGCGTTCTCAGCCTGCATGGGCTGAAAAGTAAGAAAGGTGACGCCGAAAGTTGCAGCGATAGCCTTGATCAGGGAGAAATGTTTCATGATTAATTTATGAAAGGTCTGTGTAGATTAGAATGAAAAAATTGATGATCAACTATTCTACTGACGGATAATAAGATGTAGTGCCTAAAGCTACATATATTTTGAGGAATGACCAAGCGATAGGCTGATATTTAATTAAAATTAACATAAACAATGTGTATTTATGGCTAAGTGTGTAATTTACAAGAAGATTGCCGGCTGCTTTTATGTTCGCTTGTCGCATTTGATCTATGGCGGTTGTTGGCGGTTGTTGGCGGTTGTTGAATGACAGAATCAGATTATTGTTTTTTTTAACCTGGTTCTTGAAGATTATTAGTAATTTTGTCAATCGCATCAATTCTACGATAGGGCTATCGGCTACTTCTGTAATAAATTTTGCAGTGTGTCTGATGGCAAAACATAAAAAGAGAAATGGAATTTCGAACAGTCATACGTCCGCTCTGCCGTCAAGGCCTTGTGGAACATGGTAAGCCCATGCTCTTGCTTGGTTCATGCTTCACGGATAATATAGGCAAGTGTCTCAGAGATGACCTTTTTGATGTCGAGGTCAATCCTTTTGGTCCGGTCTACAATCCGATGTCAGTCTTGAGGTCACTGGAAATTCTGAGAGACTGTCAGTCAATCAATGAAGAGGGGCTTATTGAAGTGGAGGGGCTATACCGCAGTTTCATGTTCCACTCCCGATATTCCGCTGCTGACAGAGCACAGGCGGCAGATGAGATGACAGCCTCGGTGTTGTCCGGCCATGAGGCCTTGAAGACCGCTTCAGTAGTGTTCGTGACTTTGGGGACTACAAGAGCGTTCAGGCATATCGTGTCGGGGCAGGTTGTGGCCAATTGCCATAAACAGCCTGCCGGGGAATTCGAAATTCAGAATCTTGGGCTTGATGATGCGGTGGCGGTTCTTAAGGAGTGTGTAGAACTGATCAGAGGGTTTAATCCGTTGGCGAAAATCGTTTTTACGGTTAGTCCTCTGCGCTATCTCGAATCAGGCGCTCATGGGAATCAGTTGATCAAAGCGACTCTGCTTCTGGCTGTAGACCAAGTGGTGAAAGCCTTTGGTGAAGATATCGTGAGCTATTTCCCTGCCTATGAGATAATGATGGACGATCTGCGCGATTATCGGTTCTATGCGGAGGATATGAAGCATCCATCGTCACAGGCAGTCGATTATATATATGAAATTTTTCGCGCATCATACTTCTCTCCTGAAACTGAAAAGGTCGCGGCTGAAGCCCGCGCCCTGACCCGTCGGCTTTCCCACCGCATTGTAGCTTCCTCGACAGAGGCCGGGTCGAAGGAAATTGCGGCAAGGCAGAGGGCTATCAGTGCAATTACTGAACGTTATCCAAAACTCACCGACGCTATAAGGCGTTATAATGACAAGAATACATTATTTAAATAATGGACTATTCAATCTCTGAAATAGCAAAAATAATCGGGGCTGATTCATCATTGCCTGCTCCTGATTTCAAGATATCTCGACTGTTGACTGACAGCCGATCATTGACATATCCGTCAGACACATTGTTTTTTGCCCTTGAAACGTCTTCGGGCGATGGACACCGCTACGTTAAATCGCTCTATGAACGTGGAGTACGTAATTTTGTGGTTTCTGGCTCATTTTCATGTCCGGATGGGCTTCCGGATGCCAATGTACTGTGCGTTGAGTCGCCGTTAGCTGCGTTGCAGACTCTGGCCGCGAATCATCGCCGGCGTTACGATGTGCCTCTGATTGCCATTACAGGCAGTAGAGGAAAAACCACTGTGAAAGAATGGCTCAATCAATTGCTTCAGGCCGATATTGAAATCGTAAGAAGCCCACGCAGCTACAACTCGCAGATAGGTGTGCCTTTGTCGGTCTGGCAGCTTGACAAAGACTCCGCTATGGGGATATTTGAAGCCGGAATCTCGCAACCGGGTGAAATGGCGAAGCTTAAGGAGATACTTAAGCCTGAAATCGGCATTTTCACCAATATCGGTCCGGCTCACAGTGCCGGTTTTGAGTCCATAGAGCAGAAGTGTCGGGAGAAGGCTCTGCTTCTTGACGGATGCAGGTGTGTCATCTATAATGCGGATGATCCTTTGATTTCAGGCTGTGTGAAAGCTGCTCCTGAAATGATGGGGTGGTCACGGACTGATCCTGAGGCTCCGCTGTATATCTGCGATGTTGTCAGAGGAAATGGCCGGACCGAATTTTGCTATATATATAAAGGTGGTCAGAGCGCCGTGCTGGAAATCCCGTTTGAGGGAGAGCATGAACTTGAGAATGCTATCCATTGTCTTGCTGTGATGCTTCTGCTTGGAATAAATCAGGAGACCATACGCCGGCGGATGGCATCACTTACGCCCGTTGGCACACGCCTTGAAGTCATTGAGGGTGTCAATGGCTGTCTGCTTGTCCATGACAACTACACCAGTGATTTCAACTCTCTTGCCCCGGCGCTTGATTTCATGAAGCGGAGAATGACTCCTGATTGTAAGGCTACGGTCGTAGTCAGTGATCTGATGCACGATGCCGATACCGATTTGGAGGACCTTTACCGGCGTATGTCTGAGCTGCTGGTTCTTGCCGGTGTGAACCGGGTGATCGGGATCGGCCCTGAGTTGATGGCCCATAAGGATTGCTTCGGTCCGGAATCTGAATTTTTTACTTCGACTGAAGATTTTCTACATAAAAAGTCTACGTCTGATTTCCGCGGGGAGCTGATTTTGATAAAAGGCGCTCCGGCGTTTGGATTCGGACGCATCTGCGAGCTTCTTGAAGCCCGACAGCATGAAACGGTGCTGGAAATCAATCTTGATGCCGTGGTGGCGAATTTCAACGCCTTCCGCTCGCGCATCAAGCCGACAACGGCCATTGCCTGTATGATCAAAGCCTCAGGCTATGGCGCAGGTTCGCATGAACTTGCGCGCACCTTGCAGGCTCAGGGTGCATCATATCTTGCCGTGGCCGTGCATGATGAAGGTGCAGATCTGCGTCGTGCAGGAATCACTATGCCAATTCTAGTATTGAATCCGACGGTTGAGAATTTCCATGCCTTGTTTACCGATCGTCTGGAGCCTGAGATATACAGCTTTGATTTCTTGCGCGCATTGATCCGCGAGGCCGGCCGCTATGGCATCACGGGCTATCCGGTCCATATCAAGATTGATTCCGGAATGCACCGCCTCGGATTCCTTAAAGAGGATCTCCCTGAGCTGATCGAACTGCTCAAGAGTCAGGATAGAGTTGTTCCACGCTCGATATTCTCTCATCTCTGCGCCGCCGATGATCCGATGGAGGATGACTATACCCAGCGGCAGTTCGCTTATTTTGATGAATGTTGCAGGATGCTCCTGTCGGCATTCCCTGAGCGGAAAATACTGCGGCATATTCTGAACTCTACAGGCATCACCCGTTTCCCTGACCATCAGCTCGATATGGTGCGTCTCGGAATCGGGCTCTATGGTGTCAAGACCATGCATGACGGTTCGCAGGATGATCTGCGTCCGGTCTCTTCGCTCAACACTGTGATTATCTCGCTGAAAAACTGGCCTGAAGGAACCACAATCGGCTACAACCGCCGTGGAGTGTTGAAGCGGCAGTCGGTGATTGCCACCATTCCGGTGGGCTATGCCGATGGCATTAACCGTCACCTCGGCTATGGCAATACATCGGTGATGGTCAATGGCGTCAAATGTCCCACCGTCGGAAGCATCTGTATGGACGCCTGCATGATTGATGTCACGGATGTGGCTGATGTCAAAGTCGGAGACCGTGTGGAGATATTCGGCGAAAATATTCCGGTCGACGATCTTGCCGAAGTCCTCGGTACAATACCCTATGAAGTCCTGACCTCCGTGTCGCAGCGCGTCAAACGCGTCTACTATAGAGAGTGAAAAGCTCCTCGGCAGACGGAAGTCATCTATATATAAAACACACGAATCATACCCCCTTAAACCAAAACAACTAATTATGAAATCGCCAAGTTTGTACATCATCGCCGGTTGCAATGGGGCTGGGAAGACCACAGCTTCATTCACCCTTTTGCCTGACGTCCTTGACTGTCAACAATTTGTAAATGCCGATGAGATTGCCAAAGGCCTTTCACCTTTCCATCCGGAAAGTGTGAGCATGGAGGCCGGACGTATCATGCTCGGCCGAATAGAAGAGTTGTTGCATAAAGGAATCACCTTTGCTATAGAGACCACGCTGGCCACACGCAGTTACCATGCCCTGGTCTCCAAAGCCCATAAACTGGGCTACTTTGTCCATCTGCTTTACATCTGGCTGTCGTCACCGCAGCTGGCAATCAAACGTGTTGCCCAGCGAGTCAGTGAAGGAGGCCATAATATACCCACCGATGTTATCGTGCGCCGCTATCATCATGGCATAGACAATCTGTTCAACCTGTTTATGCCAATTGTCGACAGCTGGACCATTATAGATAACACTCGCTGTCGCCCTCGTGTAGTGGCGAATGACACACTGACTTTAGCCCCGGAAATATATGAACGAATCAAAAACGATGGAAAGACGCAGGAAGACTGACAATAACATATCCGAAAAATTAGCCCGCGGAATGGAAGTTGCGGTCGAAAAGTGTCTTTTAGACAAGGTGGTCAAAGGGCAGACCGTTGTCTACGCTCACGATGACGGTACGGTCTACACCATGTCGGCCAAAGATGCGCTTGACCATTTCCTTGCAGAAGCCGTAAAAGAAATTTCGAGAAATTAGATGGCCATTCAGGCTATCGCCCTATCGCCAGAACAAACAGAGCCTCTGCCGGATTATTTTTTGATCCGGCAGAGGCTGTTGTTGTGATTGCAGAATCCCGCATCTTTAAAATGAACGCAGGTCAGAAAAATGAAACGGGTGGTTGAGGCCGTATAGCTGACGGTTCTGGCCAAATATATATCATCAATTAATGGAGTGGTCTGTCTTGATCCACTTTTCGATGGCCTTGATTCTTGCTTCGGCATGGAGATTGCCATTAATCATTTTGGCAACTTCACTCAAAAGGTTTAGAGCGTCATCAGCCGACTTGCAGACATAGTCGTTCCGGGGCGGACACTTGCGGTAGACCTCCAGCTCCTTCTTGGCGTATTCAAGCGAATAACCCTTGTCGCGGAGCAAATGTTTTATGAGTTTGCACACCTCGACATTCTCCGGTGTGTATCGGCGCTGACCCGACGGAGTCCTGTGCGGCTCCAGTTGATCAAACGTATCTTCCCAGAAGCGCAATGTGCTTGCCGGAATGTTCAGCATTGCGACAACCTCGCGGATGCGGTAGTAGGTTTTTGTTGCCGATATCTCGGCCGATTTTGTTATCATGAAATAAAACAGATAAAATTTCGATGTGCAGTCTTAAAGTCGCAACAGACCGTCATCGAGGATGCAAAATATCTTCATGTGTTCACTCCGTTGCGACGAGAAATGGTTTCACGACTCAAGGATAGGGAATTCAATCTAATTATCCAAATTTTCTTGCAATAAAACTTTAGTTTTTATGTCTTTGCACTCTAACAGAGCCGAGAGCCACTTAACCCACACGGGATATGACATAGAAAACGGCTTATGTACCGCGAAGATACATAAGCCGTTATATATTGTAAAAGACGAGTTTCTATTCGCTCGTAATGATTTTATCTAATGGAATAGGATATATGATAGGTAGGTTATACCATACCCTTTTAGGTATGCCATTCATTTTCCCAGGCTTAAATTTACCCAAGTGCTTGACTGCTTCTTTAGTAGCATTTACATATTCATCAGGCAACGTTGTTTTACGTGCCAATTTGATAGTTTCA
>CAMXAZ010000019.1 GCA_947179295.1 uncultured Muribaculaceae bacterium | reverse complement strand
TGGCGATGACGCCGCTGACCGGTGCGATGAGGGTGGCGTCTTCAAGGTCCTTGCGGGTTGCTGCGAGGCTAAGTTCAGCCTGTTGGAGACCGCTGCGCAGACGGGCGAGCCGCATTACATCGTCGGGCACTTTTTCAAATCGGTCCGGGTCGTAGCCCTGACCGATGAGCACATCCTGCATCTCAAGCGTGGCTGAAGCTACTGCCCCCTGCTCTTTCTCAAGCTGGTTGTCGAGTTTATAGGTGTCAAGTGTGGCTATGCGCTGCCCCTTGGCGACGCGCTGTCCGTTACGCACATATATGGCGGCGATGAGTCCGGGCGACCGGAAATTCACATCAACTTTCTCACGGGCTGAAATACGTCCGTTGCTTACGATCTCGTGGTTGAACACCGTAGGCTGCAGCTCCATGACGGTGACTTCGGCTATACGGTCGGTCTCGGCCGTGGCAGTCCCGGTTTCATCTGCCTCATGTTTTTTATCCGTTTCTGTGGATGAACAGGATGTGAGGAGTGCCAATAAGAGAAGTATGGCAGGGATATATTTCATGGTAGTCAATGTTTATTGATAGCTTTGAACATACGGTTAAGAACATGTGATTTCCAGCGGATTCCGGCTGTGCCGACTATGAATTTCTCAGGCACAAGCCCAAAATAGCGCGAGTCTTTAGAGTCGATTACGTGGTCTCCGGCAGCGAAGCAGTAATTTTCTGTAAAGATATAACTTTTTATCGGCTTATCATTAATAAATGCAGTAGAATCTTGCCATTTTAATCTGGATTTCGTTTCCCATTCGATATACCGCCGGTAGAGCAGCCAATTTTTATAATCCAACTCTACAGACTGCCCCTTGCCCGGAATCAGGAACGGCCCCATGTCTCTTACCGTCCAGCCGACAACTGAATCACGCGGGCAGCAACGCATCCAGGATGGCCATGTGTGCTGGTCGGGATTTTCACGCGCGAACCCACTGACATATCGTTGCAAGGCCTCCTGCTCCGAGACCACACCAAGAGTGTCGCGGCATCCTCTGACATGGTAGAAGCAATTGCGGATTTCCAGAGTGTCGCCTGCCACGGCTACAGCCCGCTTGCAATAGTATGTAGCGAGGTTCATGGCAATGCTGTCGCGCTTACGGTCGGAGTCAAGATACGGGTAATTGAATACGATTACATCGCCTCGCTCCAACTGACCGTAGCCCGGAAGCCGCCTTATCTCATAAGACTTCCCTTCGGCGGCATCGAAAATATTAAAAATCCGCGCACCCATTTTCCACTTGTTCACCAACCCACTCTCATCGGGCAACAATGTCGGCGACATTGAACCCGAAGGAGTGTGGAATGAACAGGCTGTGGTTATCTGAATCAGCCAGTAAAGCCCTACCCCGATCACCGCGGCCATGATCATGTACATGATGAACTTGCTTAACCCAAGCATATATAATCTGTGTTTCTGTATCTTTCAATCATTGAGATACACCCGATGATTCTAAGATATCCTTTAAATCATATTTTTTAAATATGTCGTTTTTAAAATTTAATGTATATAGTGTATGATTCCGGAAATCTATGTCAAAAGAAGTAGCCAATTCAGGAAGTTTTATGTCCAATAAGGGCATACCGTCCCAATTAAAGAACCATAGTTCAGATTTTTCACCATTAATCTTATTGATGACGAAAAATTTCTCATATCCGTTTACTCCATTGTAAATCAGCTCTTTATTTTCAGCTGTTTCGTTGTCGATATATCGCTTATAACTATCTATCTTACCTTCAGGCATGACTGTCACTGAAAAGTTATCATCAAGAGAATATATGTTAAATTGTGGATATAGTTCTAATACTTCAACAATACGGTTCTTATCACAATTGAAGATAATGTTGGGCATAAGTAGCCCAAGTTTATCAGGTGCAGGCACTTTATATTGATTAAGATGCTGTATGCTGTTTAAAGACAGTTCCGACCCGTCTTTTAAGATTGTTCGTTCTATAGACCCTTCGGATGGATTAACCGAAACAAATATTCGGGTATTGGTGTCTGAGAAGTTACTATAAACAGAAAAATTATTAATACGAGGATTATTTTCTACATCTGATTCCATTTGTCCTGAATCAATTGACTTTGAAAGATCAATTTTTCGAAGTTGCTGCCGATAATTATCAGGTAGAAGTATGTATATATTTCCATCACCATTAAAAAAAGAAGCCTGAGATATCAGAGGAGAGGAGACGAATTCATCCGGTCCACTGCCTATAGATATAAACTCTAACAAAGTGGAATCTCCCGGAATACTTCTGACTTTCCATGAATTTTCTCTTTCAGCCGTTGCTATGACCATTAGAGAATCAATTACGCGGAATTGTAGATTTCCAATAGTTTTTGTATCGATAATAGTACCTGAATCGAGACTTACAACGGCAGGGAACTCAGAAAATGAGATCCGGTTGTCGAATGAAATCGTTGTTGCCTGATCTTCAGGTGTACATCCAGATAGTACAAAACAAATAGTCAGAATTACAATATTAAAAGAGATCTTCATGTCGAATAACACGTATTTGAATTAAAATAGAATTTCAGTTGGCGACATCCTGATAAATATCGGTGCGTAGAGGTGGCTGCTCAATCAATTTTCGGTATTAGAGGGTACTTGTTGCCGCATCTTATATATTACAAGTGCACTACCTTCAGATTTCAAAATATCTTCCACCGATTCAGACGCTTTTGCAAATCCATGATCTACGGCTGATTTATATCTGTCATATGAATCATAATAGCCGATAAATTTGTCGCCATCAACACCAACAACAGGCATTATAGCCTTTGAAATATTGTCTGATGGCATTGGAAGTATTCCATTTACATCTTTATTCCACAGCCCATACTCTATGTAACCATCGCCAAGAGTGTACGATATTATGGCATTGTTCCCACTGATGAATGGAGGCAATGTAAGATGATCGTAGTTTTTGACATCTCGCATATCAATATCACTTTTCCCTTGCAGTCCGTTCTTAAAATCAATTTTGACTTGATGATATTTTGATGGGTCACGATCATCCATTACCGTATAACCGTCAAACATAAGAGATCCGAACACAATCTTGTTATTATTCTTCGTCAAGTAATAACGCTGGCCAATAGGATCAAACTCATCATCTTTATACTCGAATAAATTGTCCACAATATTCAGGTCTTTGTCTGATATGTGAACCCTGTGATTTGAATTTGGCAACTTTCGCCTGGAGCCAAGGGGCACGGTAACAAACAGAAAACCGCCATTATCCAGTGACTCAACATCATCCGGGATAATAGGCATTCTTTTAGATTCAATAAATTTACCGGACAAGGCATCATAGGCCAACATCTGCTGACGTCTGTTATCAACAACGTATATCCGAGATTTATCACAACAGAAGCAACTCAATTCGGAATATTCACCGGGTCCCTGGCCGATATTGTTTATAATGAATTCTGGATTTCCGCTCTCAGAATCGTATGCGCATATAATTCCTCGCCGGAAATCACCAATTACATACAGACTGTCAACACGAACTATTTTGTCAATTCCAGAAATTTCACAATCATCTAATGGTTTCAACCCCAAATACGTGACTGATTCCACCAATGTATCGGATGTGAATCGGCCGGATTTATTTATGCTAATCACATCAATCCCTTTTTCGGCATCAGTTTTATTTGTATTGGCACAAGAGCTTATTAGCATGGAGCAAATAATGGCCACTAATTTTAATATATTCTTCATTTGTAAGTATTATATGATTCTATGACCGATTTAAATCAAACTGCCATATTTTCAATTATTGAATTTGTAAAGTAGAATAGATAGATTCCCGTCATCAAGAGGCTGTTTATTGGTCACAAAACAGTCCTGATACACACCGATAGCACCTTGCAAAGCGCCATAGAAGGGAGGTGTGTTCATATTGAGCGAAAACATCTGATTGTCACTGAACCGATAGCAAATGTGTCGTGATGGAGTTGAATGAAGCCCGAACAAAAGTATATCATCGCATTTGAAAGCATACAGAACGTCAATGATCGTAGCAGCATCAATACCTGAAAATGAGTATTGATGGTCCATTGTCGCATTAACCAGAGCTTTCACAACATCACTATCCGGAATATCATCTGATAGAATTGAAAAATAAGGGCTTACGGAATCATTTTTTATCAAATAGAAATCGGGGGTGAATCTGTCATAGAAAATTACATCGTTTCCAGATCTCCAAAAATGTGTATTCCCTGAGCCAAAGGCGAGGTTCTCATGTTTGTGTTTTGATTTTATAATAGGCTCAATGGCTCCGTCAGCAGTGTTAAAATGCCCAAGATTTATATTGAGTTCATGCTTGTCACCAGCCTTGTTCACGAAATAAGATGTGTCGCTACCAATAGAGAAACCACAGGCTCTTCCCGGTATTTCTATGCTTGAAACAAAATTGAGAAATCCGTCATATCTATGAATCTTGCCAGTCTTGAAGTCAAATACGGCCAAATCCCCGTTAGGATACACGTCAATCTCACTCACACAGCTATATTCCCCCGGTCCATTGCCGATACTATGCAGCTTACCTATTTTTTCTCCTGTTTCACTGAATTTCCATATGGTATTTCTGAAGGCATCCATAATGAAGAACCCATCTTTTGCAGGCACAAACTTCGACATATGTCCGATAGGATCATCTCCTGTTGACAGACTGATTTCTCTGACTACAATTGGAGTTATAGATGTCAGTTCCTGAGTCAGGTCAATGGTGAGAATATCATCGGATTTTTCACTCAAGGACCTGCTGCATGAGGTCAATAGTGCAAGAAAAATTATCAAGAGATATGATTGTAATGTAATTTTCATCTGAAATCTTTTTATTGTTCATAATTTTCTGAGTTTCCATTTCATTATCAGCAGGTTTGTATCGTCCGTGATATCAGATGCAGGCTTTATAATTCCACTTTGATTTTCCCAATAATTCAGGTATATGTCAACAGGAACAGGAGATATTATTGTATCATCTTCTTCTGCATAACATTGGGGGAATGGTCCGTGGTATATGCCGGAGGTCACAATGTTACCCATCCTGTCAATTATGGTGATTGAATAATTGCCGCCATAGATATATCCGACTATCACGTTGGAATCTGTCATCACAAAATCTTTCACCCAGTTGTATTTTGTCTGTTCTGTAATAAATCTCATGTTATCGTTGAAAATCTCTTTCGGCATTCTGTTGTTCATACTGAATGACATGAGAGAATCAAGCTTGTTGGAATTACAGTCATAGACAACAACATTAAGATTGATGTCGTCAAAATAGTAAGTACGGTCTCCATGCGTAACAAGACAATCCGCTCCGAAAGGAACAAACGGAGGACGCATAGGTTCAGTAAACTGAATCCACTGACCGATAGTCTTAAAGTTGTCATCAAATTCAGAAAGCAGAAATCCGTCAGTTTTGATTTTTATTGATGAATAGCCGGATGAAGCCATCAATCCTTTCGGATTACATGACACTTTGCTTATAATATCATCAGCAAGCTTTACTTTGCGTTCAAAAACTCCGTCTGTCGAATATATGTAAATGGATGATTCTCCTGAGAGAATGAAAATCCGGCTATTAGCTTCATCAATTGAGAAATCAATGATTGTTGAATACTCTCCCGGACCATCGCCGTAACGCCCAATCTTATTTTTTAGTTTCCCTTCCGAGGTATATCTGAGAATACACTTCTGATTTCGGTCATCCATTATATAATATTCAGATCCAAAGGCCTCAACTTTAGCCGCATTTCCTATGAACAGCGAGCTATCCGCCTTGATTTCGACCCAGTCAATGATCTCCATCACATTTTCATGTGACAATTCCTTATTGCCGGGATCAAGATTGACCACTGGAGCACCACCGTTGTCTACTGCACCTTGATTCTTACATGACTGAAGAATCAAGATGAAAATAAACATTACAACAGTCCGGATTGATATTGCTTTCATGGCTTATCTTTCTGTTGTGCCTGCCGGGCGGTTTGTAACCTGATCATGATAACAAATTCTGCCGGCTTCCAACAGGACCGGATTCTGATCGGCCATCGATTCATCGGCGAAACTTTCACCGGGGATCATGAAGAGGAAACCATCGTCGCTGTCGCAGCATGTCAGTGTCGACAGAAAAAGCATATCGCTTGTCTGAATATCGTTTTCCAAATTTCCTATACCGTTGTCAGAATAGACATATGCTACAGATTCATCCTTGTTTCCTGCGGTCATTGTTTTTACCGCGTCCGGATGGAAACAAGTGATCACATAGGCATCACCATTTGTCTGGAAAGAAGATATACAAATGAATTCGGATGAGATCTTCTTTGGCTGCTCCCTGAAACCGTATCTTTCGAAATATTCACGGTTGTCATCTACCGTCAGCACCTTTCCGGGAGCCGGAATGAGCGTTGAATATGAAAATGAATCAGATTTTTCATCATACACGACAGCATTGTTGGTATCGTCAAGCTGATATGCTATCCTTCCATCGCCCAACCGGCGGAACTGCACCAGTTTCTGTCCTGCATTGGCCAAATCCTTTTCCATAAACGATTTTCTGGTCTTCCCACCAAGCGTCATCACTTTAAACACAACATCATCCGGAGAAACCGTCAGAATAGTGCTGTCATTGACATAATGGAGCTGGTTTATGTATTCTTCTCCTTTTATGTCTCCGATAAAGCCAAAAGTATCGGCATCATATCGTTTGATAGTCTTGTTGGCTGCAATCATTATCTCCGGCCTGCCGTTAATATCAGCAATGTCAAAGTCAAGAATTATCGGATATTCATCTCTGGCATTTCCGACTTTCGATAGCTTTTCCACAAATTTTCCGTCTCCGTCAAACTTTAGTATATCGTTGTACGATTGCACATAATAGCAGGAGTCGCGTTTGAGTATCTTTATTCTCTTACTGTCAATCAGACAGGAATCATTCGTTTCAAGAGGTATCAGGCGATAGTCCGGGAATATAGCGGACAAGGCATCTACTTTTTCACCGGCAGTAACGTTGGCAGTCGGAAACAGTGATTCTGCCTGTTCAGCATCTTTGGGCGAACAAGATAAAAGTGCAGTAAAAATGGCTACGGGTATTATAGATCTCCTATACATAAGATTTAATCGATTTATGTAACTTGCTATTCTTTCAACTTATACTTTAATGTTACTTATTTAAAACCAATATCTGAGCTCCTGATTTAAGAGAATCTTTTATCGAGTCCGGAAGAGTCGCATAATCACGACAACGATGTGCCAGCTCCTCATTCATAAGACTTACTACGACAGAGTCGCCTACAGATGTCAGAGGCTCGATGATGTCATATACAGAAGAATTGCTTGTAAACTTACGGCTTCCACACATATTATTTACCGGATCACAAATAATTGTGTACTGCGAGCTCTCATCTTCCACCAGCCCTATCAATAGGCTGCCCGACAGGGGAAATGGCGTGTCTACAAGCCTCAGATAAGATTTGTCTTCTTCATTGCGCCGAAATGCCAGAAAATCTTTTTTTGCTATCTGAGATATTCCCTTTCCCATGAAATCAAAAATTAATCGGCCGGTTATATTGCCGTTTTTATCCATTTTTATTAAAGTATCTAACGGGCTTCTGTAATATAATATACCATCAGAGGTTTCACGTAACACATTGTTTGTCGTACAACCACCAACATATCCGTCTTCATAATAGCAGAAAGAAGTCTGTATATGTCCTGATGGGTCAGTAATACAGAGGCTTGGTGATGCTTTCCCGTCAGGAGTGATATTAAATATGAAATTTCCATTCCGAAGGCGTTTGAAAGCATCTGCGAGAAACTTGAGCTTTGATTCACTGATGAATGTACCATCGTGGGAATAACGGATTACTTTTCGGTTATTTGTATCCAATACATACACACCGGTTGAATCTACATCCATATCCCATGGGAAAACGTATTCTCCAGGTCCATTGCCCTGTCTCCCGTAGCTTCCCATAGGTGATCCATCGGAGGTAAATGACACGAGTTTCCGAGCCGAACTTCTGTCGAGAATATAGTAATTCCCATTGAAAAACCTCACTTTATCTATATCTATAAACATCGTTTCATCATCCTCTTTCAAAATTACGAATGAAACATGATGATCACGACATAAACTGTCATAAGAATCCATGCACATATCGATATTAATAACGGACTGTGGCACATCTGTGTCTCGTACATTATTATCCTTTGAGCATGACAATACGCATCCGATAAAATATGTCGTAAATAATATTCTAATGAATAAATGGTTCATTTCGGAAGTTTATTTATTAAATTGGGGGAATGACTCATATCAAATAATATTACTTAAGTATTATTGAGCGAGCTGAAACCGAAAGACTATACCGACTTCTTCATCCAAACATGTTAATAACAATCTGTACCTGAGCATGGATGAGAGTTTATACAGCGACACACCATCCTATGACCGCCGCCATAGCATCTTTTTTCTTCTGCTGGCCCCGTATTGCTGTAGCCTGACGTATCTTCCTGATTTGAAAGAGCCTCAACATTTGCAAGTGTAAGACAACTTAAGTCAGTTTTGGACGATTCATTGACAGCTTCCAAGGCACAACATACAGTCACCACTGCAATGAGAAACACGAAAACGACTTTTTTCATGATAAAAAATTGATTTAGATGATTAATAAATGTTTATTTTATGACAATGCCGGAAATTTCCAAAATTGTCGGGTTTTCAAATCCTTGATAGTAGACATAGACATTGCGGACAAAATCTCCTGAGATAGAATCCTCATGGAATTTAATCTGGATCGGCAAAGTATCATTTGGAGGAATGACGCTATCTGAAATGATAGCTTCCGTACAATGACATGATGAAATGACATCTCTGACAAACACGGTGTCCATACTTTCATTCTTAAGCGCATAATTGACCGTTAAAACTTCTCCCAATCTGACTTCTCCGATTTCTTTTTTTGAATCATCGACAGTAATCATCTGAGTCCCGCCCTTATTGAATGTCTTTCTTCCTGAAATAATGGCTCGGTATAATTCTGCAATACCTACATTGTAAGCGGGGTTGCCAATAGCTACAACATGATTGTTTCGATCCAAGAGGAAAGTACGGAGCATAATGTCGTCAGGAAACTGATTAAGTATCTGCAAAGAGTCGTTTACATCATTAACAACTTGATAAGGATAATCATCGCGTTGGATAAGATAGGTCAATTCGCGGTTGTCTTTTGCATTGACAACAATTACTGCATTGAAATCCCTCTCTCCGACAATCGAGTCCAACGAACTGAAAAACTCTTTCCAAATCGGTAACTTCATCTTGCAACCGGTGCAACCGGTACTGTCAACATATGTGAGAATCGTAAAATCTGCATCTGACAGATCAATTGTATCTCCTGTAATAACATCTGTCATTACATCAGGAAACACTATCTCCCGTCCCTGCCATTCCGATACGAATTTGGCATAAGCATCTGTTTCAGATGCACAAGACCATAAGGTAATGCTTGCAAGAAACATCAATATTATCTGGATGACTGACTTCTTCATGGCTTAACAAATGTGTGTAAGAACGACCAAATTATTCTAATCAATTTTCAATATTTCCAAATTGCCGTCTCGCATAAGCATGAACAGCTCATTTTCATAAATATCCATAGGTATATAATACCGTTCTTTATTGTCGTAATATGTATGCCCTTTACCTTTTATCTTGTCATAAACATAGATGTGCAACTTACCATTATAGTAAAAACCGGCTATCAACCATTTGGCATTTTCTTGACAGATTAATCTTGTAATCGGAAATTCTTTCATCCGTAAAGCCCAAGATGGACCACGATATTTTTCTAAATCTGCCTCTGAATGCCAATAATCCTTAAAATCAAGAATATATCTCAAATAAGCATTCCCTTTTTCAAGAGTATATATCTTATTTTCAAATGCAGGAAGATATGTGAACTCATCTGTCTCAAGCCTATGAAATTGTTGTAGAGGCATTATTTTCATCCCTTTCAATGTTTCCGGTACAGGTAACACTTGTGAGTATTCCGTGCCTTTTGCCTGCCTCCATGATAGTTTAGCAGAATCATCTTCCTGATTTGATAAATCAATCCAATATTCACCATTATTATCAATAATTGCACCAAATGTGTTGCTTCCAACATTTTCTTTGCTCACAAAGTTGCCGGCTTTGTCTATCGTGATTATTGTTCCTTCGGTATTGTCAAATGCAGAAATCGTATTTACCCCTACATTGATATCCGTCAAGTTGAAATATTCCTCAGGCCCGTTGCCAACTTTACAATATGCGAACAATTGCTCTCCATTCCTCAGATAAGCGTAAAAACCTGGAGCTTTATAGGAATCTATAGCATAGATCGTGTCACCCTTGACTTTAATGTTTTGTGGAATTCCAATTACTTCCTCTGCGTTTTCATCAAACACAACCGTAGATATAGGCTCCAAATTTTGGTCTATTGTAGTATTTTCTTTCAAATCTATAAGAATCGTTTTGAAATCGCCCTGTCTTGTCAAAGCTTGGTGCTCAGAATCAGTTCTGCCATCGGTTCCTGATTTTTCACCTCCGGCACAGCTGCTGAATATTATAAATAATAGTACTATACAATAATTAAACGTTCTCATATGTTAATTATAATGACTTTCTATACCATTGCAAAGAGAAGGAGGATGGCTAATGTGATTGATTTAAGGAGTCGGTTCATAAACTAATTTTTTGTTTGCAAATTTATCGCTTATGTCAGGAAGCGTTGCAATATATCAGTACGGAAAAAGTACGGAAATACACTTTAGTACGGGAATTCGTACAATTTCCGTACCGGGCAAATCTTAATTTACCGGAAGCCAT
Source organism: uncultured Muribaculaceae bacterium (assembly GCA_947179295.1). Classification (GTDB taxonomy): domain Bacteria; phylum Bacteroidota; class Bacteroidia; order Bacteroidales; family Muribaculaceae; genus Duncaniella. The sequence continues at coordinate 34,934 of CAMXAZ010000019.1, read as the reverse complement.
GAGGCTCATAAATAACGTATTATGGAATCAAGCAACTTGATATTTGGTCCTGGGCCGAATATTTTGCAGCATAGAGACGACCGACGTGAAGAAATTGTGCTTTTTGTGCGGTTCAGCAAGATGGCCATATTTGACGGGGAAATCCCGCAGCGGATCAATAATGCTATCTGAAAGTCGGCGTTTGACATTTTGCAGTTGGTAAGAGTGGCCAGACGCACTTTAAAGTCGGGGGAATCTTTTTCAACAGCCATCGCCAGTTCATCCCACAAATCATCAGAATCCGGTATGGACTTCTGTTTCCGTATGACTTCCTCCAGCCGGCGGAATGCCTCAGAGCAAAGTATTCCCTGACGGACTGAAAATGCGGAGCTATCGGCATTTTCCATCGCCTCAAACTCATGCAAGATCTGTCGGCGCAGAATTTCAGTTTCTGAGCAGGCGGAAGTCCGGGAGGTCATTGGTTCTAAAGATTTGCTATTGTCAGCCTGATCGTATCTCAATGTTTTTATAGTATTCAAGGCTTTCTGAAGATGCACAATCTGCCTTAAATTACGCGTTCTGAGATAGAGCAGACCCATAATAACAAAAGCAGCCAATGCAGATATGGCATAGACAAGGAAATACATTCTGTTTCTCGCTGTTTCAGCTTTCTCTTTATCGCGCACATGAAGCTGATAGTTATAAAGAGAATTCTGGATGAGTGTTTCCTTGGCATCATGCTGGGCGAGATATTTCTCGATTGTCTGTTTATATTGTGGCAGATAAAAACGGAGTGTGTCTTCGGGCACTACGCTTTTAAGCTCCGGCGCAAACATGATTTTGAATCCTATCCGGCTATTGTCATTTCCCGCCAGAGCCAGTTCCCTGGCGTAGATATAGGCACTGTCAGGCACTCCGGCGTCTCTGTATATCTGTGCGGCGACTGCGAGTGCATAGCATCTGCGCAATGGGTCTACCCTGTCCGGCAAACCTCTGATAACATATAAGGCTGAATCTATTTTATTTTCCTGATACAGCAGTAAGGCTAAGTCTATTTTCATATCAGCCTGTTCGATCGCAGGCAACGCTTCGGAGTATTTCATGGCCTCGGCATTGCATCGTCGGGCGGATGGTAGATCGTTGACATGAGCAAAGCACTGGTATAGATGACTGTAGTCATAGGCCAGCCCGAAAGTGTCATCGAGCAGTTTGCCTGCTTCAATTGCTTTTTCTAAATATGGTATAGCCTGTAGTGGCAGCCTTATGTTGCATAGCAGCCGGCCGGTCTGGCTTAAAGCAGCAGCCTTTAATTCCAAATTATCCGTATCATCCGGAATGACATCAAGCGCCGATTGGAAATGTCGAAGAGCTGTCGGGTAATCGCCAAGATCGGAGTAGACACGACCGCCATAATAGAGAGCCAAGGGATATAATCGGTCATCCTTGTGTGAAGAATAGTAATCCATCACATCAAGCACAAGGCTGTCTGAAGTATGGGTGATGTAGGCTTTGTCACGAGATTTGATTGACAGAAGATCGGCCAGATGGCGGTCGGCCTCAGTCAGAGAACTCCGGTCGATGCTGTCGAGGATCACGATCGCCTTTTCAGGCGAGTCGGAAATCACCTTCTCGATATAGTCAAAATCCACCACATTACCCCTATGACTACAGGCAATGAACAAAATGGAGAGAGCAGATATTAAGAGCGTTTTTATCATTAAGAGAGCTATCAGAGTGCAAATTTATTAAAATTACTCCGAAAATTCAAAAAATCAGTAAGCAACATTGCTGAAGTTTGTTAAAATCTTCAATGCTCAAAGTTACTTATTACAAAATACTCACGCACTGTACCATAGGAAGCCCAAGACAGAGGATGTATAAGGAGCAGAGTGGAAAACCCGGACAAATAATAGGGATGAGAATTCAATATTTCGAGGCTGAATCGTAATCCGGCGCAAATATCGCTTTGTTGAGAAGTGTTATCAATAGATAATGCAATATAATAAATGTATTGGGAATATAAAAAGCAAATATCATTGGTTAATTATCGTTAATCAGTATGTATTTTCATATTTGTGACTTGTTATAACAATGAGCATCAGATGGATGCCGTCAATTTTTGAAAATCTGTTCATAGATCAAGCATTTTAGGTTTACAAACTTAAATACATGCTATTCTAAATTGCAAATGCAAGTTTGCAATCCAAATACAAGATTCTCATTTGCATTGCCGCTCTTTGCGTTTACATTTATTAAGACTTATGACATCCCGATTTCAATTTTCAAATCGCAAATTCAAGCCATTTACATTCTTGAATTTATATTTACATCATCTATTTTTGCAATTCTAATTCACATTTGCTATCTGTCCGAATTTCAAATCTACGCATCACAATTGCAAATTATAAAGCATTAACATTCAAAATAACTAATTAATTATCACCTATATTATAAAAATAATCCGAATCAAAGCTTTAATATATCACATCGTCCCACACCCACTTACAGGCCGTCACTAAATTCAAATCCACACCCATATATAACACCACGATTATATAGGATTTTACAAATTAATTCTAAACCATTGCTTTAAATTCCATATTTACAATAGCAAACTCACCACAAGGCAATCGACTTTACAATTAATAATCCACACTAATCTAATTTCAATTCTCAAATTTTCGGGTTTTCATTCTTAAATTTGCATATTCAAAATTATATAATTACATTTGCAATCGCATTACAATTCAAAATTCTAAAGAATTTGCATTATGGACCTCGTTTCAAGACTCAAACACTATCTCGACAGCCGTCAGATCAGCATAACCCAGTTTGCAGATGAATGCGGAATCCCTCGCCCCACTGGCAGCCAGCTACTTGCCGGACGCAACAAGAAGGTGAGCGACGAAATCATCAGCAAAATCCACAGCGCCTACCCCGATCTAAACATCGTATGGCTGATGTTTGGCGAGGGAAATATGGTGACGAACGGAAATATTGAAATCTCAGAGCCTCAAAACAGCCGGCCCTCAACGCCAGAGCATCAGCAAACACCAGTCACACAGCAAATTGACTTTGGCTTAGACTTCGATGACACCCCCATGCAAAATTCTTCAGAAAAATCAGCAGCAACGCCATCTGCGCCGGAGGCCAACACAACATTCACTTTTGCCACTCCGGCCGAACAACCGGCCGAACCGCCAACCCGACCATCAGCAGGATTCCCCTCCTCATCTGCCGTGACCGACTCCAACGATGACTCCATCACGCTCACAACCGGAAAAGGCAAACGAGTCACAGGCATTGTGGTTTATTACGACGACTGCACTTACGAATCCTTCATTCCTGATCCGGCCCACGGACACCCCTTCATGCGGTAAACGCCCCAGGCACCCTCCGTCACTGCGCCACCATCTTCCCTGCCGCGCACTCCGTGCCAGCAGCCTCACAACCATGCTCCCTGACAAAACTCTTGGCAATCTGCGGGATTCTGAGTAATTTTGCAATCCGAAAAACAAAATCACTCAAAACTCATCTACCATCTCCCGCAATCCGCTATGAGCATTTCAATCAACAGCCTCTCGGTCGAATTCAGCGCAAAATCTCTCTTTGACAACATATCCTATATCATAAACCCCAAAGACCGCATCGCCCTTGTCGGCAAAAACGGAGCCGGCAAATCGACAATGCTCAAAATCATAGCCGGGCTGCAGAAACCTACATCCGGCAACGTGGCCATGCCGCGCGACACCACAGTAGGCTACCTTCCGCAACACATCACCGTCAGCGACACCTCCACCGTCATCGACGAAGTCCGCAGCGCCTTCAGCCACGTCGACAAAATGCGGGCGCGCCTCGACGAAATCAACAACGAGCTCCTCACCCGCACCGACTACGAATCTGACGCCTACCGGGAACTCATCGAGACAATGACCTCGCTGACCGACCGCCTCGCAATCGAAGAGAGCGAAAACTTCGAAGCCGAAATCGAAAAGACACTCATCGGCCTCGGCTTCCTCCGCAGCGACTTTCAGCGTCCCACTTCAGAATTCTCCGGCGGATGGCGCATGCGCATCGAGCTCGCCAAGATACTCCTCGCCCGCCCCGACGTGCTCCTGCTTGACGAACCCACCAACCACCTCGACATCGAGTCGATCCAATGGCTCGAAAATTTCCTCATCACAAAAGCCAAAGCCGTGGTGCTCGTCAGCCACGACCGCGCCTTCATCGACAACGTCACCAACCGCACAATTGAAATCTCGCTCGGCAAAATCTACGACTACTCCGTCAACTACTCCAAATATCTTGTCCTGCGCCAGGAACGTCTCGACCAGCAGATGCGCGCCTACCAGAATCAGCAGAAAATGATTCAGGACACCGAAGACTTCATTGAACGCTTCCGCTACAAAGCCACTAAAAGTGTCCAGGTCCAGAGCCGCATCAAACAGCTTGCCAAAATCGAGCGCATCGAGGTAGACGAAGTCGACACCTCCCGCCTCAACCTCAAGTTCCCGCCCGCACCACGTTCCGGCGACTATCCGGTCATCGCCGACAACGTCGGCAAAGCCTACGGCGATCATCAGGTTTTCGACCACGCCACTTTCACCATCAAGCGTGGCGAAAAAGTGGCCTTCGTAGGCAAAAACGGCGAAGGCAAATCAACCCTTGTCAAATGTATCATGGGCGAGATACCGTTTACCGGCAACCTCAAAATCGGCCACAATGTCAAGATCGGCTACTTCGCCCAAAACCAGGCCACGCTGCTTGACGGAGAAATCACCGTGTTTGACACGATCGACCGCGTGGCCGTCGGCGATATCCGCACCAAGATCCGCGACATCCTCGGCGCCTTCATGTTCGGCGGAGAAGCATCCGACAAAAAAGTCAAAGTCCTTTCCGGCGGTGAAAAGACTCGCCTTGCCATGATCCGCCTCCTGCTTGAGCCTGTCAACCTTCTTATCCTCGACGAGCCCACCAACCACCTCGACATGAAAACCAAAGACATCCTCAAGCAGGCTATCAAAGACTTCAACGGAACAGTCATCGTAGTCAGCCACGACCGCGAATTCCTTGACGGCCTTGTTGAGAAAGTCTACGAATTCGGCGGCGGTCAGGTACGCGAATGCCTCGGCGGCATCTACGAATTCCTTGAAAAGAAAAAACTCGCATCACTCGCCGAGCTCGAACGCAACACCATCCGCCCTGTCACCGACAAAACCCCGGCAGCTTCCAAACCCAAAGACGCCGACACTTCCGGTGATGCACCGGCATCAACCACCCAGACCGCTCCGGCTCAGCGCAAGCTCAGCTATGCCGAACAGCGCGAACACGAAAAGCTCGTCCGCAAAGCCCGCAAAAAAGTCGAAGAAGCCGAAGCCGAAATCGCGCGTCTCGAACAGGAAGTAGCCGACATCGAATCAACCATCGCCGCAGGCAATCCGCCGGCCGACATCTACGACCGCCACGCCACAGCCACCAAGCAGCTCGAAAACGCTATGTCGCTCTGGGAACTCGCCTCAATGGAATTCGAAGAAATCTCCCGCTGACCCCAAAGCGCAACAAAGCGCCAAAGTTCATAAAAAACGCCAAGAAAAAAAAGAAAAGGAGCCCGCTGAATGAACAGCAGACCCCTCTTTCTCTTTTTTCTTTCCGGACAAACCCTTCATCAGAGCTATGTCTGAACGATTATTTTTTCACATAGGAGAAATCACTTCTTGACCAGCCTGATGCCACCGTCAGCAATCACAATCCGGCGCTCACGATAGAGATGGCCTATAGCCTTCTTGAAATCTTTCTTCGAACACTGAAACGTAGCTCTGACAGTCTCCGGAGCCGCCGAATCCGAAATCGGCAGAAAACCCTCCGGCTCATTGGCCAGACGCTCCAAGATTCGCTCCATCAGAGCATCCACCCGGCCGTCATTGCCGCCGCTCAGCACAAGATCTATCTTACCGTCGTCTCTCACCTGCTTCACATATGCCGTGATAGCCTCTCCGATTTCCAGCGGAGCAAAAAGCTCGTTTTCATATATCATACCGTGAAACAGATCGTCGACAATCGCCTTATATCCCAGATCGGTCCGCTTGTAGACAAGTGCCTTCACCTGACTGCCGAGTCTGTAGCGCGGATAGGTATTACCGAGAAACTTGTCGATCTTCGCCGAAGCCACAACTCTTTTCGTGGCATCGTCGAGATAGACATAGACCAGCACCACCATTCCGCGCGACAGTTTTATAGTCTGTTCGCGGAAAGGCACGAGCAGATCCTTCATGATGCCCCAGTCCAGGAAAGCTCCGGTCTGATTGACATCGTTAACCTGAAGATAGGCAAACTCGCCTACCTGAGCAAACGGATGCTCCGTAGTGCAGATAGGCCTCCCCTCGGAATCCTTATACACAAACACTTCTATGTCATCGCCCGGCTGAAGCGGGTGAACGATATAGCGCGAGGGCAGCAGCACCTCATTTCCGTCGGCATCCTGAAGATAGGCGCCGAAATCAACATTGCGGGCCACCCGCAGAGTGTTGTATTTTCCGATCTTAAGCATATGGAGTATTATTTTGTGCAAATTTAACCATTTTTTCACAAATTACCCCTAATTTTGCATAATCAGGCGATAATTGGTTCCATCTGATATAAACGCCTGAAGACTTCCGATTGTTAAACAGACTGACCGGCAGGAAACCGCACCCGTTCCCGACACACCCCGGTCCGCTATCAGACTCATCAACCAAAATGGACGAAATTCTCAAATATTTTCCGGATCTGACTCCGGAGCAGATCGAACGCTTCACCGCCCTTGGGCGCCTCTACCCTGAGTGGAATGAAAAAATCAACGTCATCTCCCGCAAAGACATTGACAACCTCTACACCCACCATATACTCCACTCACTGGCGATAGCCCGATTCATGACTCCCGTGGACGGATCGCTGCTGATCGACCTCGGCACCGGCGGCGGCTTCCCCGGCATCCCCCTCGCCATTCTCTGGCCCGGATGCCGCTTCCATCTGATAGACCGCATCGGAAAGAAAATCCGCGTAGCTTCCGAAATCGCATCCGAAATCGGACTCGCCAACGTCACCTTCCAGCATGGCGACATGGGCGAATGCAAACTAAAAGCCGACTACGTGATCAGCCGGGCCGTAATGCAGCTCGACGAACTCGTCAGGATCATCGGCCGCAACATTTCGCCAGAACAGCGCAACCGCATCCCCAACGGACTCGTCTGCCTCAAAGGCGGAGACCTTGCCCCCGAACTCGGCCGAGTCAAGCGCCCCATGCTCGACATACCTCTGAGCGACTGGTTCGCAGAAGACTATTTCAAGACCAAAGATCTTATTTACGTAGAACTATGAAAGTAAGCCGTTTCGTATTCAATATGTTCGGAGTCAACACCTACGTCATGTGGGACCCCGAAAGCCTTGAAGCCGCCATAGTCGACCCCGGCATGATAGACCAGGCCGAAAAAGACGCCCTTGACAGCTTCATCTCCCGCAACAGCCTCCGGCCGACCCAGCTGATCAACACCCACAGCCACCTCGACCACATATTCGGCAACACATATATAAAAGAAAAATACGGACTCGAAATCAAAGCCAATCCCGCTGACGACTTCCTTGCCCGCACCCTTCCCGAACAGGCAGCCCGCTTCGGTATGCGCCTGCCGCTTGCCCCGCAGAGCCTCGACATCGAACTTCACGACGGTGACACCCTTTACCTCGGCAAAGAACCCGTAGAAATCATCGCAGTCCCCGGCCACTCGCCCGGCTCCCTCGCACTCTACTGCCCCGAATCAGGTTTCGTCATCACCGGCGATGCCCTCTTCCCCGGATCAATAGGCCGCACCGACCTGCACAAAGGAGACCACGCCACACTCATAGACTCCATCAGGCGCCGGCTTCTCACACTCCCTGACCGGACAGTAGTACTCGCCGGCCACGGAGGAGAAACAACCATCGGACACGAAAAAGCATCCAACCCCTATCTTTGATCGCTCTACAACGCAATTTCACCCTGCGACTCCACCCTCCAGGAATCGCCACAGACTCCTGTAAGGCACATTCGCCACTTTTTTCACAACAATTAAAAAATAATTACGGAATTTTTTCTTTAATAAGATTAAATCCCTTATATTTGCCGACAGCTATCAAGCCTCGGCGCCCTGACCCACTTCCACGCCATCGCAGCCGGGCTTACGGTCAAACCTACTCGTTCAACTATCTCAAAAGTTATGACACGACCCAAACTTCAGATCCGCGACCTCACACTGCGTGACGGCCAGCAGTCGCTCTTTGCGACCCGCATGAAACAGGAGACCATCAACCGCCTCCTTCCTTACTATGAGGATGCCCGCTTCCACATCATGGAAGTCTGGGGCGGTGCAGTACCCGACTCAGTGATGCGCTACCTCGACGAATCGCCCTGGCAGCGCCTCCGCACCTTCTCCGAGGCAATGGATTCAAAGAGTGACCACCCCAAAGCGCTCCTCTCCGCCCTCTCCCGCGGCCGCAACCTCTTCGGCTACGTGCCCTATCCCGACTCGGTGCTTGAAGGCTTCTACAAGGAAGCGATAGCCAACGGTCTGAACGTAATGCGCATCTTCGACGCACTCAATGACATTGACAACGTCAAGGAATCAATCCGTCTCATCAACCGCCTCGGCGGCATAGCCGACGGAGCCGTATGCTACACCGTCGATCCCAAACCCGAAGCTCCCGCCAAACCAGAAGGCTTCCTCGGCAAGCTCAAAGCAATGTTCGGATCACGTGAAGAAGGCCCGGCCCCGATCTTCACTGACGAATACTTCGTCAGCAAAGCCAAGCAGATGGAAGCGCTCGGCGCAAAGATCATCACACTGAAAGACATGGCCGGACTGGTCAACCCCCTCCGGGCCGCCTCAATAATCTCAGCCCTCAAACGCGAAGTCAAAGTTCCCGTTGACTTCCACACCCACTGCACCCCCGGCTACGGCCTGGCATCCTCGCTCATGGCCATTATCAACGGAGTTGACATCCTCGACACCAACATCTGGTGGTTCGGCGGAGGCTCCGCAGCTCCGGCCATCGAACTCATCTGGATCTTCTGCCAGCGCATGGGAGTCGAAGTTGAAGTCAATATGGAAGCCGTGGGCCGTATCCGCACTGAACTGCTCGAAGCCCGCAAAGAGCTCGCACAGTTCGACCTCAACAAAGACAACATGCCGCGCCCCTTCGATCCGCTGACCGACAAACTTCCCCCCGAAGTGCTCGCCCTCTTCGACAGCGCCATCGAATTCGCCAAAGCCAAAGACGAAGCAGCTCTCCTCGATGCCTGCCATAAGATCGAGGCCTACTTCGGCTTCCCCAAACCCAACGAACTTGTCAAGACAGCGGAAGTTCCCGGCGGCATGTACTCCAACATGGTGGCCCAGCTCAAGCAGCTCCAGAGCGAAGACCTTCTGGAAGATGCCATGCGCCTGATCCCGATGGTGCGCCGCGATGCCGGCCTGATCCCCCTCGTCACCCCGACAAGCCAGATAGTAGGAAGCCAGGCAGTACTCGTGGCCCTCGACCGCAAAAACGGCAAGCCGGACTACACCAACAAATCCAACCAGTTCATCTCGCTCGTCAAAGGCGAATACGGCAAAACCCCGGTAGCCATTGATCCCGCCTTCCGTGAAAAAATCACCGGCAGTCCCGAAGAGAAGCCCTATGACGTCAGCGCCTACCGCAAGCCGGAAAATCCCGAACTCCCGGAACTCGGCGGCCGCAAACTCGCATCGAACACCGAAGAATATCTCCTGCTCGAACTCCTGCCCTCTGTGGCAAACGGCTTCCTCCGTAAACGCCGCAAAGAAGAATTCGAAGCCGAAGAATCAGTCAAAGCCCCCGCGGCTCCGGCAGCCGAAGAAGCGCCGGCAGAAACTGCCGAACCCATCACCGGCCCGGTTATCGCAGCCCCGATGAGCGGCAGAGTCGTTTCAATCAACGTGAAACCCGGCCAGGAAGTCAAGCCCGGCGACACCGTGCTTGTCTACGAGGCCATGAAGATGGAAAACGATATCGAATCCGAAATCAGCGGCGTAGTCAAACGAGTGCTTGTGAGCGTAGACGACCAGGTGGCCACTGACACCCCTCTGATCGAATTTGAAAACTGACCGACCGAAAATACAGCATCCGCATATAGGACCTGACCACCAGACAGGTCCTATATCTGTGTTTCATGGCAGACCATATTTTTCGCAGCAATCCAATCATACACAATTTAATTTATCACACAATCACAATTCATGAAATCCATCAAAGCTATCATGCTGGTGCTTGCGTTCATTGTCAGCGCAACCACATTCACTGCCGACGCGCAGTTCCGTTTCGGACCCAAAGTAGGACTTACCGTCAATGACATGCACTTCAACAAAAGCGTGCTCGACGCCGACAACCAGACCGGCTGGACCGCAGGTGTGATGGGCGAATTCACCGTTCCCGTCATCGGCATTTCAGCTGACCTTTCGGCAATGTATGTCCGCCGCAACGCCAAATTTCTTGCCGAGCAGGAAATTTCCAAGGACAACCGCAGCTACATCGAACTGCCTCTGAACTTCAGATACAACTTCTCGCTGCCGCTGATCAGCAAAGTCGTTGTTCCCTACCTCGGTGTTGGTCCGAGCGTGTCATTCCTCACCAGCCGCAAGAACATCCACGATGCCTACCGCAACCGTTCGGTTGACTGGGCCCTTAACTTCGGTATCGGCCTGCGTTTCCTGAGCCACATCGACCTCAACGCCCGCTACGGCCTCGGTCTCACCAAAGCCGTCCGCGCTATTGACGACGAATACGGCAAGGCCGGTATTGAAGGCAAAAACCGCTACTGGACCATCACAGCAGCTTACCTCTTCTGATTTCTGAGCAACGGAGGTTATTACAAAACCCTCCGAAATCACATAGCCCGTGGCTCATGCGCACAAGCGCAAAGCCACGGGCTTTTATTCTATAAGAGGGATTTAGAGGTGGGGGCATTCCATCCGGAGCGGTAAATCGGTGTCCTGCCGGACACCACATGCAGGGGGGATCGCAGACCCGTGACACCTGCGCGCTTTGCGCTGCGGTGTCACGGGCTACGAGTAAATCGATGTCCTATCGGACATCACCATCCGGATTCAACACAGCGTAACCCAGACAAATCCGCAGGCCACGACGAGCCAGATAAGACTCCGCGATCAGCGGGTGTCTGCAAGGCGGGTTCCTTTAGAGCCGGTCAGGGTAACACCCCACCGCCCATATACCTGTATGCAAAACAAGCCGGCCTCCTTGCGGAGACCGGCTTAAATTTTTCTCAGATGTGAGAGCTGATTACTTTCCGGCGATAGAGTCAGAAACGGTCAGGCGAGCGCGGCCTTTGGCGCGACGACGGGCGAGGACCTTGCGTCCATCGGGGGTAGACATGCGAGCACGGAAACCATGCTTGTTAACTCTCTTTCTGTTAGAAGGTTGAAATGTTCTTTTCATTGCCGTATATTTTTATTTTTTTCGTTATTCTGCATTTTGAGGTGCAAATTTAAGAAAAAACATTGATACAGTCAAACAAATTTCACATTTTATAACACTTTTCCGCGCTATTCACCCCTCCTTTCACCCTTTTCTCACTCACTTTCCTTTTTGATTTCCTCGCACCATGCCTTGACTCGCTCCTCGGTCTTTTCGGGATGATTGACATTGTCGATGCAAAGTCCCACTATCATGCCCTTGACATCACTGGCTGAATGGTCGTAGCGGTAGTCATCATTACTGAAAGGAGCTATGAACATCGCCTTTGTGTTGTGGAGACGATGGTAGATCTCCCCTACCGAATTGCAGAAAGTATCGGCCATCGACTCATCGCCGCAGCCGAAAATGGCCACCTCCTTGCCTTCAAGGTCAAGCGATTGCAGACCGTCAAGAAAGCCGGCCATATCTTCCTGCAGATCGCCTGAACCCCAGGTGCTCGCGCCGAGAATTATCACGTCATAGTCAGCCACATCTGACGGAGCCGTACTGGCCACATCATGCACATCCTGAGGATTTACGTTCAGTTCGCGGGCTATTGCCTCGGCCACTTCGAGGGTCGAACCTGTGGTGGTTCCATAAAATATACCAATCTTTTTCATTATATATTTGTCTTAAATTTGTCCACAAAACAGACGTGAACGTCTACGAAATATAAACATAAGTTGAGTAAATTCTGTTCGCCATCACCCTTCGGATTTGCGTTTTTGGCTAAAAATCATTAATTTTGTCACCTGATACCATCAAAACTTAACGGGCAGTGGCATCATGAGGCGAAATCCTGTGAAAGGCCCTCTTCCTCTAAGCTCCTGTCCATGCGTTTCGGACCCAGTTCAACTATTCAATAACCATAATATCAGAAAACTTATCAAATTTTTACTTTAACCTGTTAGCATGAAAAAAACTTTTTTATCGTGCATGGCGCTGCTGATGTCGCTCGGAATGTCGGCGCAGCAGTCCAAGTACTCTCACTCGATTCAGGCCGAAAAGCTTGATCGCGGAGTCATAGCCGTAAAGGCTGACAATGGCGTCTTCGTTTCATGGCGTTCGCTGCTCGGCGACTCGAAAGACCTGCTGTTTGACGTCTACCGCGACGGCAGCAAGATCAACGAAACCCCACTCAAAGTAACTAACTTCACTGACCCCGCCGGCACTCCCGGAGCAAAGTATCAGGTCAAAGCCATCCTCAACGGCACCGACATCGAGACCTCAAAGGAAGTAGCCGCCTGGGCTGAAAATTTCCTGCGTGTACATCTGAACCGTCCCGAAGGTGGCACATCGCCCGAAGGTGGCTATAAAGAGATGCGCAACTACACCTATACTCCTGACGACGTTTCCGTAGGCGATGTCGATGGCGACGGCGAATGGGAACTCATTGTAAAATGGTTCCCGACCAACCAGGCAGACAACGGTGACCAATACCGCTACACCGGTAACACCATCCTCGACTGCTACAAACTCGACGGCACCCAGCTCTGGCGCATAGACCTCGGCCAGAACATCCGCTCAGGCAACCACTACACCCAGTTTATGGTCTACGACTTCAATGGCGATGGCAAGGCTGAGCTCATCTGCAAGACAGCTCCCGGTACCATTGACGGACAGGGCAAAGCAGTGCTTCTCGGCGATGCCAAAGTGACAGACGATCACCGCACAAAGTCTAACGGAAAGAAAAATAGTAGCGATCATGCCGGCATAGTCGTAGACGGACCCGAATATCTTACCGTATTCAACGGCGAGACCGGAGCCGAAATCCACACCATCAATTATAATCCTCCACGCACAATCCGCACAAACAGCCAGTGGGGCGACAGCAACGGCAACCGCTGCGAACGCTACCTCGCAGGCGTGGCCTACCTTGACGGCAAAACTCCGTCGGCCATCTTCTGCCGCGGTTATTACACCGCCGCCTATGTCTGGGCAGTGAACTTCGACGGACAGAAACTCACAGAAAAATGGCTCCACAAATCAGAGACTTCAGGCAAGGGCCTCTATGGCGAAGGCGCCCACTCTCTGACAATCGGCGACTGCGATGGCGACGGCTTTGACGAAATTGTCTACGGATCTGCCATCCTTGACCATGACGGAGTCACCGTACTCCGCACAGGTGCAGGCCACGGCGATGCCCTCCACCTCGCTGACATGGACCCCGACCGCGAAGGCCTTGAAATCTTCATGGTCCACGAAGAAACGAATTCTTCCTATAAGTGGGATGCGACTTTCCGCGATGCCCGCACCGGTGAAATTCTTTGGGGTAACGCCCAGTCAGGCCACGACATCGGCCGCGGTCTTGCCGCCAACATTTCATCAGATTTCCGCGGCTACGAAGTATGGCCCAACGCATACTATAATGGAAGCACCCGCGCCAACAAAACATTCACCTGCACAGGAGAGATTGCAATCGAAGGCAAAGTTCCTTCAAGCAACTTCCGCATCTACTGGGACGGCGATCTGCTCGATGAACTTTTTGACGGAGGCTACGACTCATCTTCAGGAAAATCATCGCCCGCCATCACCAAACGCAACAATGCGTTGAGCTCAAATTCCGCTACCTGGAATCTTTACAACTATTCCAACGCACAGTCCTGTAACTCAACCAAAGCCACTCCCAACCTCCAAGCTGACCTCTTCGGTGACTGGCGCGAAGAAATCATTCTCCATGACGGTAATACAGAATCAGATCTCCTGATTTTCTCGACCACCATTCCGACTGACTACCGCGTCAACACTCTGATGCAGGACCGTCAGTACCGCGTGGCCATAGCATGGCAGAATGTAGGCTACAACCAGCCTCCTCACCTCAGCTACAACCTTGAGGAAGCCTTCAACACCGCGGGTGCAATCACCGTCAACGGCGGCGCGCTCAACCAGGTGATCTATCTTGGCGATGAAATCCAGACTATCGGCTTCACCGTGATCCGCGCCACAGGCGTAAAAATCGAAGGCCTCCCCGAAGGCATGACCTACAGCTTCGACCCCGCCACCCTCACCGGCACAATCTCAGGCACACCCAATGCCGAAGGCGAATTCACATTCACCATCACCACCACCGGTGCTGAAGAAGACCAGAATGCGACCATCACCGGCACTATCAAGGTGCGCATGAACACCTCGATCGAACTTGTGGCCCACTATCCCTTCGAAAAAGTAGGTGAAACCACCCCCAACTCAATCCTCGGTGAAATCGCCACCGCCAACGGCGGAAACGGCGAAGCCGTAGAAGGCAAGCGCGGCAACGCACTCAGCCTCAACGGATCGAACCGCTATGTACAGGAAGGCTATGACCTCATTGACTTCGGCAGCAACTCATTCACCATTGAGCTCTGGATGAATTCTACCGCCGCTGACAAGAACTGCTATCTGCTTAACAAGGGTGTCATTTCACCCAATAACGGTTCCGGCAACTGGTATGGCATAGAATACAAGGACAACAAGGGCGTGAAGGAACTCCGCTTCGCTATTGACGACAACGTGACCAAGAAGCAGATCGAAGTCACCGGCGCCGACAAATACTTCGATGGCGAGTGGCACCACATCGTGGCCACCCGCGACGTTGTCAACAAATTACTCAATCTCTATGTTGACGGCGAACTCGTAGCCTCAGGCGATGATCCCACCGGAGAAATCATCAGCGATGACGAACCCCTCATCATCGGCGACGTGACCGCATTTGACAACTCCTACAACGGCAAACTCGACGAACTCTCGCTCTACCGCGGAGTGATGAGCGCAAGCAAGGTCAAGGAACACTACGAGTCACAGGCCGGCGACTACATCCTCTACTTCCCGATGGACGAAATCGGCGAGACAACCCCCAACCTCGCCCACGGTGAAGCAACCGCAACCGCAGGCATCGCATCCGTTCAGGGCGTGAAGGCCGGAGCAGTTGAATTTGACAACGCCGAATACTTCACCCAGCCCATCTATGATGCAATCAACGTAGGCGAAGGCGACTTCACTGCCGAACTCTGGGTTAAATCAACCGACGACGACGGCTATCTCTTCTGCATCGGCACACACAACACCACCAACGTGGAAGGCGGAACAGGCAACTGGATCGGCCTCGAACGCAAGAACGGCTACCTCTGCTTCGCCATCGACGATAATGTTACAAAGTCAGACTGCAAGATTGAAGACGCCAACTACGTATTTGACGGCAACTGGCACCACATTGCCTGTGTGCGCGACTTCGCAGGAAAAACAACAACCATCTATGTAGACGGTAAGGAAGCTGCAACCCTCACAGGTGTGAAAACCGGAGGTATTAACTTCTCGGCAAGCGAGCTCATCTTCATCGGAGGTGATGACGAAAGCGGACACCGTACTTTCGGCGGAGCCATTGACGAATTCATCGTATATCCCAAGGCACTCTCGGCTGAAGAAGTAGAGGAACACTTCAACCTCCTCCGCCTCTCAGAGATCGAAGACATCATCGCCAACGGCGGCAACGCCCGTTACACTGTGGTCAATGCCTTCAGCGGCATGATTCTCCGCACAGCCGTAGGTTCTGACCGCGAAGATATCATCGACACTCTCGAACCCGGTGTCTACGTCCTCGTGGTTGAAGACGGCAAGTCAATGCGCACATTCAAGTTCGTAAAACGATAAGACAAGCATCCCGTACTTTATATAAGATCCAATAACGGCAACCGCTTTCCCGGCTTCGGGAGGGCGGTTGCTTTTTTTACTCCAAAAAAAATTACCGAGTTGAATTTGTGAAATAAAAATTGTAATTTTGCTATCTGTTTAGGCTTTGTCACATCAAAAGCACACTTACTCAAAACACAGCGATAATTTCAAGATAATTCCAATAAGCGATCTCGACCAAGCGATCACCCGATTATACATATATGTCCACATCATACTCCCCGATTGACGAACCCTCGTTCACAGATACCGCATTCGATGCTGAAGAGATGCTCAACGGACGTCGTAGCGACCGCCGCGACTCCGCCTCACGGCCGGCCGACACACCTGCCGCGGCACCTTATGCCGAACCATCTTACGCCGGCAACGACAGGCAGACAGCCTCTGCGGGAAACCCTCAGCAGACAACTTATGCGCCTCAGGGCAATCAGCCCGGCTATGGCACCGCAGCCGGATCAACCGCTGCCCCGGAGCAGACAGCAGTCAGCCGCCGCCGTCCGCGCGCCGGAGTGGCCAAAACGCTGCAACTGATTCGAGACTCACGCACCGTGATGTTCCTCGGCCTGGTCTTCACCATTCTTGCCGGCTACATGCTGATAGTCTCCATCTCTTACTTCGCCAACATAGGGTCAGACCAGAGCGCTATGCTCAACGGCGATTTCGACCCGACAATGATACGCAACGCCGGAGGCCCGGCAGGAGCATGGATAGCCCATACGCTTCTCTACAACTGGCTCGGAATAGGATCATTCTTGCTGATCTACTATCTGGCCGCCTGCGGACTGTCGATGCTGCGCGTCTATCGTCCGGCATTCTGGCCGCTTACCATGCGCTGCCTGCTTACAGCGGTGGCACTTTCGATTGTATGCGGTCTGGTGACCTATGAATTCGCCTCGCCCGTCTACTGGGGCGGACGCCACGGCCATCTGCTCAATGACCGCCTGATCACACTGACAGGCATCTGGGGAGCACTGGGCATCAGCATTATAATGGGTGGCCTTGTCATCATTCTCTATCTGACAGAATTGAAGCGCATCTACGGAGTGGCTTCACAGGGCATCCGCGCCTACAATGAACGTCAGGCACAGCGCCGCGCCGAACGTGAGCGCATACGCGAGGCCGAAGAGGCCGAACGCCTCGCCCGCGAAGCTGCCGCCGAAGCCGAACGCAAAGCGGCTGAAGCAGCCGAGGCTCAGCGCCGCCGTGAAGCCGCTGAAGCCGAAGCGCAGCGCCAGGCCGCCATGCAGCCCGCAGCGGCAGTGACAATGCAGCCGGCCATGCCGGAAAATGCAGTGGAAAGTCATGCAAAAAATGAGTCTGCGGATCGGTCCGACAATGGCAGCGGCGATATCATTGATGAAACCGACGAAGAGATTGCAGAGATCGAAGTTGCCGATTTCGAGGACAATAACCCGAACTCAGACAATCTTCAGTCCGCCGGTAGCCGTGAAGACAACCTGCTGCGCCCGCTTTTTGCCGGAGATGACAGCGACATAGCCGACAACTACAGCCGCGATCATTCCGATGACATCGAATCTGACGATGAATCTCCCGCCGACAGCATCGAGGCAGAAAGCATACAGGAAGCCGAAGAAGAGGAAGAGGATTTCAACACCCCTCTGTTTGCCGACAGCGACAATGCTGCTGACGATGTGGCAGATCAGCGCGAAAACTCAGCCTCACAGACAGCTCTTCAGCCCCTACAGGCTCCGCTGGCGGCCACCACAGTGCGCCCGACGACAGCCGAAGAGGTTTTGGCCTCGGAGCTTTACAACCCACGCGCCGAACTTTCGCTTTTCCGCTTCCCCTCCGTAGACCTTCTGCGCCCTGCGAAAGACAACGGACCCAGCGTGGATATCCAGGAAATGGAGTTCAACAAACGCCGCCTGACAGAAACCCTGCGCACTTTCGGAGTGGAAATTTCCAAGATCGAAGCCACTATCGGGCCGACCGTGACCCTGTATGAGATCATTCCGGCCGAGGGTGTGCGCACACGCTCTATCAGAAGTCTCGGTGACGACCTGCAGTTGCAACTTGCAGCCGAAGGAGTCCGCATCATCGCCCCTATACCTGCCAAAGGCACAATCGGCATCGAAGTCCCCAACAAAGACCCTCAGGTTGTGTCGATGCGTTCGGTCCTTGACAGCGAAGTCTACCGCAACTCCAAAATGGAACTCCCGATGGCACTTGGCAAGACCATCTCGAATGACATTTTCATGGCCGACCTCGCCAAAATGCCTCACCTGCTCGTGGCCGGCGCCACCGGTATGGGTAAATCCGTAGGTCTCAACGCCATCATCACCTCGCTTCTCTACAAAAAGCACCCCTCGGAACTGAAATTCGTGCTCATTGACCCGAAGCGCGTCGAACTGAGTCTATACCGCGAGCTGGAACGCCACTATCTCGCATCACTCCCCGGCGAAGACGCCATCATCACCGATATGTCAAAGGTGGTCACCGTGCTCAACTCTCTCTGCATCGAGATGGACAACCGTCTCTCGCTTCTTGAACAGGCCGGAGCACGAAATATCAAGGAATACAACGACAAGTTCATAGCCCGCAAGCTCAATCCGGAAAAGCACCGCTTCCTCCCCTACATTGTGCTGATCATCGACGAGTTCGCCGACCTGATCATCCGTCAGGGCAAGGAAATTGAGAACCCGGTATCGCGTCTGGCCGCTGTGGCCCGTGCGGCAGGCATCCACCTGATCATAGCAACCCAGCGCCCGACAGTCAACGTAATCACCGGCGGAATCAAGCTCAACATTCCGGGCCGTATAGCCTTCCGTGTGATCCAGGGCAATGACTCACGCACCATTCTCGACCAGCTCGGTGCAAACCAGCTGATAGGCCGCGGCGACATGCTTTTCTCGATCAACGGCAAGCTCGAACGAGTGCAGTGTGCCTTCATCGACACCCCGGAAGTAAGCGCCATCTGCGAGAACATCGGATCGCAGGTAGGCTATCAGTCGCCCTACGAACTGCCCGAATACACACCGGAAGGCGAAGGCGGCAACATCAGCGGCGCCACTCTCGGCGACCGCGACCCTCTGTTCGACGAATGTGCCCGTCTGGTTGTATCGACCGACACCGCATCAACCTCATCGCTGCAGCGCCGCTACTCCATTGGCTACAACCGAGCCGGAAAGATCATGGACCAGATGGAAGCCGCAGGAATCGTAGGCCCCTCACAGGGAGGCAAGCCACGCCAGGTGCTTGTAGACCCCGTGACACTCGAACATATCCTCGAAAACCGTTGATATTCACCGTTCAAAAAAAACGCAGATAAGAAACACAACCATGCTGACAAAAAACATCATACTTCTGCTCCTCGCCCTCTGCTGCCTGCTGCCGCTCCATGCGGCGGAATCAGCCACAGCCGTGCTTGACAAAGCCGCTGCGAAGATCAGAGCATCGAAATCACTCTCGGCATCATACACAATCACCGCTGACGGGCAGAGCAACAGCGGCACACTGACCATTTCGGGTGACCGCTTCACGATTGTCTCTCCGCAGATCTCATCGTGGTACGACGGACGCACACAGTGGACCTATTCGACCCACGTAGGCGAAGTAAACATCACCGAGCCAAGTCCGGAAGAGCTTCAGCAGGTCAACCCGTTTGCGATCATCAACTCGTTCAAGACCCACTACCGCGCATCAATGCTCAAATCAGCCGCCGGAGAGAAGAAGATCAGACTGACAGCCACGCAGGCAGGAAGCGATATCCACAGCGTGGATCTGACCCTCAACGCCACTACCCTCTACCCGACCCGCATAGTGCTCAACATGGCCAACCGCCGCAGCGTCAGCATCACTGTCAGCTCCGTGAAGCCCGGCGAGGCACTCCCGGTGTCATTTTTCCGCTATGACGCAGCAAAGCATCCCGGATTGCCGGTGGTAGACCTGCGTTAAAACGCAAGAGTGAACAATCAGAAAAAATATACATTATATAATAGGTATGGTTCAATAGACTGAACAACTTAAAATTGTCTGACCAACTTAAAATCTAACCGTTCAAAAACATCAATTCAAAAAACAAGAGACTTATGGCAGAAATCAAAACCCGTTGCCTCATCATCGGCTCAGGCCCTGCAGGCTACACCGCAGCAATCTATGCTTCACGCGCCAACATCTCGCCGCTCGTGATCGAAGGCCTCCAGCCCGGCGGTCAGCTGACCATCACAACCGAGGTGGAAAACTTCCCCGGACAGCCTAACGGCATCACCGGCCCGCAGCTGATGGAAGACATGCGCACTCAGGCGCTCAAATTCGGAGCCGACATCCGTTCGGGTCTTGTGACAGAAGTCGATTTTTCAAAGCGCCCGTTCAAGGCAGTGACCAACAACGGTCTGGAGATTCTCGCCGACACCGTGATCATTTCTACAGGTGCTTCGGCCCGCTATCTCGGTCTGCCTGACGAAGAAAAATATTCAGGTCTCGGAGTATCAGCCTGCGCGACTTGCGACGGATTTTTCTACCGCAAAAAGCGCGTGGCAGTTGTAGGCGGCGGTGACACAGCATGTGAAGAAGCTCTCTATCTGAGCAATCTGGCATCCGATGTGTTCCTGATCGTACGCAAGCCCCACCTCCGCGCCTCTAAAGTGATGCAGGAACGTGTACTTGAAAAGAGCAACATCAAAGTGCTCTTCAACACCAACACAACCGGCCTCTACGGCGAAGAATATCTCGAAGGCGCACACCTTGTGGAGAACGTAGGCACACAGAACGAACAGCACTACGACCTCGCCATCGACGGATTCTTCCTCGCCATCGGCCACAATCCCAATACCGAGATCTTCCGCCAGTACATCGACTGCGATGCAGCCGGCTATATCAAGGTCAAAGGCTCGTCAATGCAGACCAATATCCCAGGAGTTTTTGCCGCAGGTGACGTTGCCGACCCCGTATTCCGTCAGGCTATCGTGGCTGCCGGCTCAGGCTGCAAGGCTGCGCTCGAAGCCGAACGCTTCCTCAACGAAGAAGGCCTCTAAACCTTTCAGCCAAGAAAATGCTGACAGACGGCACTATAAGCCTCAGGGCACTTGAACCTATTGATGTCGACACCCTCTACCGCTGGGAAAACGATCCGGCGGTGTGGGGTGTCGGCCTCACACTTGCGCCATACTCGCGCAAACAGTTGTGGGATTATGTCAACAACTACGATGGCGACATCTACGCCGCCCGCCAGCTCCGGTTGATGATAGACCTCTGCGGCCCTGAGGGGATGACGCAGACCATCGGCACTCTCGACCTTTACGACTTCGATCCGGCCAATTCGCGTTGCGGCGTAGGCATTCTGATTGATTCCGGCTCACGCCGGCAGGGCTACGGGCTGCGTGCGCTAAACCTCGCTGCTGATTATTGCCACGGCAGACTTTCACTCCACCAGCTTTACTGCATTGTAGGAGAAGAAAATGCAGCATCACGCCGACTTTTCGAAAAAGCCGGATTCAAAATCAGCGGACGTCTAAAATCATGGCTTATGTCAGGCGGCCGCTATTCGGATGCCTACATCTGCCAGAAATTCCTGTGACCTCACTTTTCAATTTTTTTGTTTTGCTGATATTCCTTAGCAATAGCGATAGCTCGCTGCAGTTTTTCTGAAAGGAGTTTCTTATCAGGAAGTTTTGTGTAGTATTGAGCGACTTTAACCGGAGAATCTTCCTCAAGCATCAAATATTCGATATGCTCTGTGTTGCCCTCAGAACACAATATGAGACCGATTGGAGCTTCTTCCCCTTCTTTTCTGTCGTTGCTGTTGAGATAACGAAGATACAGCAGCATTTGGCCCTCATGTTCAGGCTTGAAACGACCAAGCTTAAGATCAATCGCAACCAGCCTGCGCAATCCCCTGTGGTAAAACAATAAATCCAACTTATATACAGTCCCGTCGACCGGTATCCTCTTCTGACGATCAACGAAAGCGAAATCAGAACCAAACTCTTTAATAAACTGCTGTATTTGATTAAGAATCGCCGTTTCGAGATCGTTTTCGCTAAATACATCCGGTAATCCTACAAGATCGAGGAAATAACTGCTCCTGAACACCATATCGGGATGTATTCGGTCTGTATCTTTTATAGTATTGAGTTCAGACTTGATTATTTCCTCCGGTCGACGGCTGATCGCTGTCCGCTCATACAGTTGAGAATCAATCTTTTCATCAAGAGTACGGGTTGACCATTTTTCCAATCGAGACATCTCCATATAAAATCTGCGTGCGAGTTCGTTTTCCACAAACATAAGAGAACGCAGATGAGTCCAACTCAATTGTCTACGCACTGCGTAGTCAATTTCATCTTCAGAAAAAGTATACGCAGCGCGTAGACAATGTTGCAGTTTCTTGAACCCCCAACCGTTTCCATATTTGCCCACAAGTTTCTCAGCCAGATGCCTGACCACCTGCTTGCCATATTCCGCGCGGGAGTTGTGAAGTACGTCTTCCTTAATTCTCATGCCGACACTCCAATTCATACGACATGCTTCGGAATTAACAAATACTGCCACACGATAACGCGTATCTTCAATTATGGCACACACGTCATCATAGAGATTTGATACTTCAATATCGGAGAGAGATCCTTTTTTCATTTTAGTGCAGATATAATATGTGTGATGAAGTTTCAGCGGCGGATGGAGTCTGAAAAGAGTGTGCGGTTGAGCAGGGAACGGCCGAGGGTTATCTCATCGGTATATTCAATTTCGTTGCCGACTGAAACACCACGGGCAAGCTGAGTTATGCGAACATCGGCATAAGGAGCAAGGCGCCGGTAGAGATAAAAATTGGTGGTCTCCCCTTCCATCGTGGCGCTGAGAGCAAGAATCACTTCGCTCACCTCTCCGGAAGCCACACGTTCGACCAAAGAGTCGATCTCAAGCTGGTCGGGGCCGATGCCGTCCATCGGTGAAATTACTCCTCCGAGCACGTGATAAAGACCACCGTACTGACGAGTGTTCTCAAAACTCATGACATCTTTGACGCTCTCCACCACACAGACCGTTGACCGGTCACGACGCGAGTCGGCACAAATCGGGCAAACTTCGGTCTCGGAAATATTGTGGCAGAGCGAACAGTAACGCACACCGCGCCTCATTCTGATGATCGACTCGCCAAGAGCCACTCCAGCCCCTTCGTCGCAGCGAAGAATATGGAGCGCGAGACGCAGAGCGGTTTTCCGCCCGATGCCGGGCAGACGCGAAAGTTCGGTGACGGCACCTTCAAGGAGTTTCGAGGCAAATTCCTGTTGCATTTTGCTGTGTGGATAAGAAGGCGAGATTAAGCGCCATTTTTTAATAGCATAGGCCTTGGCAGGCTCTGAAATTCACATCAAAATTACGAAAAAAATCCCGTCAATCGCCATCTGTAAACCGAAACCTGCAAACTTTTTTGGGAAATTTAATACATAATGTGTAATTTTGCACTCTGAAATTTCAGACATATACAGAAGAAATGGAAATAATTCGCACTGTAGCAGAATTAAAAGCCAAGCTTGACACCGCCCGCAAGGCAGGAAGCGTCGGCCTTGTCCCCACGATGGGAGCACTTCATGCCGGCCACCTGTCACTGATCGAGCGCGCCCGCCGCGAGAATGATTTCGTGGTGGTAAGCGTGTTTGTCAACCCCACACAGTTCAACAACCCCACGGACCTTGCCACCTATCCACGCACCGAGGAGGCCGACTGCGAGCTGATGAGATCAGCCGGAGTCGATGTAGCTTTCATTCCCTCGGTGGAGGAAATCTATCCTCAGGAAGACACCCGCGTGTTTGATCTCGGTCCGGTGGCCGAAGTGATGGAAGGCGCCATGCGTCCGGGCCATTTCAACGGAGTAGCCCAGATAGTCAGCAAACTCTTTGACTTCACACGTCCGACCCGCGCCTATTTCGGTGAAAAAGACTTCCAGCAGATAGCCGTGATCCGCAGAATGGTCGAGCTTGAAGGCTTTGATCTCGAAATAGTGGACTGCCCGATCAAACGCGAGGCCGACGGCCTGGCCATGAGCTCGCGCAATGTACGCCTCAACGCCGAGCAGCGCGCCATAGCCCCCGCCATCCACCGCACTCTCGAAGGCAGTCTTTCATGGGCGCTTGACCACAGCGTGGAGCAGACCAAACGCTATGTCATCGATGAACTCAACTCTCTTCCTCACCTGCAAGTAGAATATTACGAAATTGTCGACGCGCTCAGTATGCAGCCAATCACAGACTGGGACGAATCGGAAAGCCCCGTAGGATGCGCCACCGTGTTCTGCGGCGAAGTCCGTCTGATCGACAACATAAAATACCCCGCAAGGAAATGACACTCGAACTACTCAAGTGCAAGATCCATCGTGTCACCGTGACAGAAGCACGGCTCGACTACATAGGAAGCATCACCATCGACAGCCAACTGATGGAAGCCGCCGGAATTTTTCCAGGCGAAAGAGTCTACATTGTCGACAACAACAACGGCGAACGCTTTGACACCTACGCCATTGCAGGCGAATCCGGATCAGGCGTCATCTGCCTCAACGGCGCCGCCGCACGCAAGGTGCAGGTGGGCGACGTAGTTATCATCATGTGTTACGCACAGATGACCCCGGAGGAAGCCCGCACCCACAAGCCCGTGGTGCTCTTCCCCGACACCCGTACCAACAAACTTTTATAAACCCTCAATCCCCAGCCACCCAACGTGTTTGAAAATCTAAGCGAAAGACTTGAAAGAAGTTTCAAGATACTCAAAGGTGAAGGCAAGATCACCGAGATAAACGTAGCCGAAACCCTTAAGGACGTGCGCCGCGCGCTCCTCGAAGCCGACGTAAACTTCAAAGTAGCCAAGCAGTTTACCGACGAGGTAAAAGCCAAGGCTCTGGGCATGAATGTGATCAACGCCATCAAGCCGGGCGAACTCATGGTCAAGATTGTCCACGATGAGCTGGCACGGCTTATGGGTGGCGAGACAGCCCAGGTAAATCTGTCGGGCAATCCGACTGTCATCCTCATGTCAGGTCTGCAGGGTTCCGGTAAGACCACCTTCAGCGGCAAGCTCGCCCGCAAACTCAAATCAGAGCAGGGAAAACGTCCGCTTCTCGTGGCATGTGACGTCTACCGCCCCGCGGCCATCGACCAGCTGAAAGTACTCGCCGGCCAGATCGACGTTCCCGTCTATACAGAAGACGGCAACAAGAATCCGGTAGAGATTGCCGAAAACGCCATCCGCTACGCCAAGACAAACCATCTTGACCTGGTGATCATCGACACCGCCGGCCGTCTTGCCGTCGACGAACAGATGATGCAGGAGATCGCGGCAATCAAGAAAGCGGTCAAGCCTCAGGAAACTCTGTTTGTGGTCGACTCCATGACCGGTCAGGACGCCGTCAACACAGCCAAAGAATTCAACGACCGTCTGGACTTCGACGGCGTTGTCCTCACAAAACTCGACGGTGACACCCGTGGCGGTGCGGCCCTCTCGATCCGCACCGTAGTGACCAAGCCCATCAAATTCGTCGGTACAGGCGAAAAGCTCGATGCGCTCGATCTCTTCCACCCCTCGCGTATGGCCGACCGTATTCTCGGCATGGGCGATATCGTATCGCTCGTTGAAAAGGCACAGAACGCCTATGACGAAAAACAGGCCCGCGAACTCCAGCGCAAGATTGCCAAGAATCAGTTCAATTTCAACGACTTCCTCCAGCAGATCCAGCAGATCCAGAAAATGGGTAATCTGAAGGAACTTGCCTCAATGATACCCGGTGTAGGCAAAGCCATCAAGGACATCGACATTGACGACAACGCATTCAAAGGCATCGAGGCCATCATCCGCTCAATGACCGAGCAGGAACGCCAGCATCCCGAAATCATCAATGGCAGCCGTCGCAAGCGCATAGCCAAAGGCTCCGGCACAGATATTCAGGAAGTCAACCGCCTCATAAAGCAGTTTGACGATGCCCGCAAGATGATGAAGGCCGTTTCAGGCATCAAAAACCCGATGGCCCTTATGAGAGGCATGAAGGGTATGCGCCGCTGAACTGCCGGCTGAAGAAAACCGATTATTATCTCACCCCCTATTCCCACACCACAAAGACTATGACCCTCATAGACGGAAAACAGACTGCCGACGACATCAAGCGCGAAATTGCCGCTGAAGTCGAAGAAATGGTGGCTCAGGGCAAACGCCGCCCCCACCTCGCAGCCATCCTTGTCGGCCACGACGGAGGCAGCGAAACCTACGTAGCCAACAAAGTGAAAGCCTGTGAAGCCTGTGGCTTCCGCTCGACCCTCATCCGCTATGAGGATGATGTGACCGAAGAAAAACTGCTTGACACCATCAGCCGGCTCAACGACGATCCGGAAGTTGACGGCTTCATTGTGCAGCTCCCCCTTCCGCGCCACATCTCGGAACAGAAAATCATCGAAGCGATCGACTACCGCAAGGATGTCGACGGATTCCATCCGGTCAACGTGGGCCGCATGTCGATCGGCCTGCCCTGTTTCGTCTCTGCGACTCCTTCCGGCATCATGGAACTTCTGAAACGCTACGGAGTGGAGACACGCGGAGCAAAATGTGTGGTTCTCGGTCGCAGCAACATCGTCGGCAAGCCGGTGGCAAATCTTATGATGCAGAAAGCACAGCCGGGCAACGCGACAGTGACAGTGCTCCACAGCGCGTCGACCAACATCAAGGAAGCCTGCGCTGAGGCAGACATCATCATCGCCGCCCTCGGCCGTCCGGGATTCGTCACCGCCGACATGGTCAAACCCGGCGCCACAATCATCGACGTAGGCACCACCCGTGTGCCCGATGCAACCCGCAAGAGCGGTTTCCGCCTGAGCGGTGACGTTGATTTCGCCAATGTCGCAGAGAAGTGTGCATTCATCACCCCTGTTCCGGGCGGAGTCGGCCCGATGACCATCTGCTCGCTCATGCGCAACACCCTTCTTGCCGCAAAGAAAGAGATCTACAATTAACAAGAATATTTCAGACCGGTCTGTAGGGTGATCATAACCGATTCACCTTACAGACCGGTTCTTTTATTCACTCCCCCTCACCCTCCAAGCCCCCTCCTCCGTGAGCATGATTTCAGTATTCCTGTCACTGCTCTCGATGCTGATTCCGCAGGACAGCGCCGAGATAGTATTCGCCGGTGATGCCATGCAACACCAGCGTCAGATCGATGCCGCGCGCCTGGCTGACGGCTCGCTGGACTACGGCACCTATTTCACAGCCCTAAGGCCTTACATTGAATCGGCCGACTTCGCAGTGGTCAATCTTGAGACCCCTCTTGGCGGCGCGCCCTATTCAGGCTATCCGATGTTTTGCGCGCATGACAACTATGTAGACGCACTCACAGAAGCCGGATTCGATCTTATGCTCTCGGCCAACAACCACATTCTCGACCGCCGCGACCGCGGAGTGAGACGCACTATCAGCACCTTCGAGAAAAAAGGTGTGCCCTATCTCGGAGTCTACCGCAACCGCGCCCACCGCGACTCGATACTGCCGATGATCCATGACATCAACGGCTTCAAAATCGGATTCCTTAACTATACCTACGGAACAAACGGCATCAGCAAAACCTCTGATATAGAGATTGACTACATCGACCGCCAACTGATCGCCTCTGACGTAAAAAAAGCCCGTGAGAAGGGAGCCGAACTGATAGCTGTCTGCATCCACTGGGGCGAGGAATACAAACTGCTGCCCAACAGCGCTCAGAAAAACCTTGCCAAATATCTGCGCGATCTTGGCGTCGAGCTGATTATCGGCGGCCATCCTCACGTGATACAGCCTATGGAACTCCGGCTGAACGAAAAGACCGGACGTCCTTGTTTCACAGTCTACTCGCTCGGCAATTTCATCTCGGCAATGCGCACCACTGACACCCGCGGCGGCGCGATGGCTCGTGTAAAACTTGCACGCGACATCTTCGGCAGGGCATATGTCAAGGAGGCTTCTTACAGACTTGTATTCACAGAGCCCGGCAGTTCCGACGGCAAATTCCGCCTGCTGCCGGCCGAAAGCAAAGCCCTGCACAAGAGCATGGACACCTATCGCAACGGCTTCGTGAGGAATGCCGTAGGGATTTTTGACCGGCACAATATCAATGTACCGCGTGATACCACGGAAATCAAATTCTGATTGCGCTCCGACAGCCCTGACTTCAATTTCGGTTCTCCGGCCAGCGGTCTGTCATTTTTGCATATTATTTAACAAGATTTGTCAGTTTTGCAGTCTGGCATTCTGTTTGCTGTAGTGTTATATGTGTGTATGCATTCGCCATCGGCGAGCCACCACATTATTATATATAACAAAAATCAAACAAAACTGAATATATCATGCAAAAAGGACAGATTGGAGTAACGACCGAGAACATCTTTCCGGTCATCAAAAAGTTTCTCTACTCCGACCACGAAATTTTTCTCCGCGAGTTAGTTTCAAACGCGATTGACGCCACTCAGAAACTCAAGACTCTCGCATCGTTCGGCGAATTCAAAGGCGAACTCGGCGAGATGGACGTGCGCGTCAAAGTCGACAAGGAAGCCGGAACGCTTACAGTCAGCGACCGCGGCATCGGCATGACAGCCGAGGATATAGACAAGTATATCAATCAGATCGCCTTTTCAGGCGCTGAAGAATTCGTCAACAAGTATAAAGACACCGCCAATGCCATCATAGGCCACTTCGGCCTCGGTTTCTACTCGGCATTCATGGTTGCAAAGAAGGTTGAAATCCGTTCGCTCAGCTATAAGGAAGGAGCCGAAGCCGTCTGCTGGGAGTGCGACGGAAGTCCCGAATACAGCATGGGCCCCGCCGACAAGACCGAACGCGGCACCGACATAGTCCTCTACATCGACGATGACAACAAGGAATTCCTCGAACAGGCCCGCATCGACACCCTGCTCAAAAAATACTGCCGTTTCCTGCCCGTACCCGTAATCTCCGGCAAGGTTCAGGAATGGAAAGACGGCAAATACGTGGATACCGACAAAGACAAGGTAGTCAATGACACCGAACCCACATGGACCAAAAAGCCGTCGGAACTGACTGACGAAGACTATCGCAAATTCTACCGCGAGCTTTATCCCGGCCAGGAAGATCCGCTGTTCTGGATTCACCTCAACGTAGACTATCCTTTCACTCTGACCGGCATCCTCTTCTTCCCCAAGATCAAGAGCAATCTCGATATTCGCAAAGACCGCATCCAGCTCTACTGCAACCAGGTGTTTGTCACTGACTCTGTTGAAGGCGTGGTGCCTGAGTTCATGACCTTGCTTCAGGGCGTGATCGACTCGCCTGACATTCCGCTGAACGTGTCGCGTTCCTATCTGCAAAGCGATACAGCAGTCAAAAAAATCTCCGGCTACATCACCAAGAAAGTAGCCTCGCGCCTCGAAGAACTTTTCAAGGAAAACAGAGCCGACTTCGAGTCGAAATGGGACGACATCAAGATTTTCATCGAATACGGTATGCTGACCGATGAAAAATTCTGTGACGCCGCCATGAAATTTGTGCTTCTGCGCGACACTGAAGGCAAATATTTCACCCTCGAAGAATACCACACTCTCGTTGAGAGCGCACAGACCGACAAAGACGGCAACGTGGTCTACATCTATGCAACCGACCCGACCGGACAGTTCAGTTTCATAAACGCCGCCAACGAGAAAGGCTACAATGTGCTGCTCATGGACGGACAACTCGACGGACACTTCATCTCGATGCTTGAAAGCAAGCTGGAGAAGACCCGTTTCGTAAGAGTTGACAGCGAAGTAGCTGAAAAGCTGATCCCGAAAGAAGACAGCAAGGACAGCGGCCTGAACGCCGACCAGATTTCACTGCTGACTCCGCTCTTCCGCAGCCAGATCCCGGCAGTTGAAAAAGCCGAATTCCTCGTGTCGTTCGAATCGCTCGATCCGGCAGCAAGCCCGATTCTGATCACTCAGAACGAGTATATGCGCCGTATGAAAGACATGGCTGCCACTCAGGCCGGCATGAGTTTCTATGCCGAACTGCCTGACAGCTACAACCTCATCGTCAACACCTCGCAGCCTGTGGTAGCAAGGATTCTTGACGAAGCCGAGAAGGCCTTGGCTGACAAGCTCGCTCCTCTGAGCGCTTCGATCGACTCCGACAACGAAAAGATCACCGCTCTCCGCGCCGAGATCAAAGACAACAAGCCTACCGACGAGCAAAAAGCCGAAGAGCAGCGCCTGACTGACAGCGTAGAGAAAGCCCGCAAGGAAAAAGACGAGATCATCGGCCGTTATGCAGCTGAAAAGCCGGTTGTGAAACAAGCTATTGACCTTGCGCTTCTTTCCAACGGACTCCTGCGAGGCCGCGATCTGAGCGAATTCATCAAGCGTTCAACCGCCATGCTCTGATTGGCCGCCCATAGGAATTAAAAAAATCAGCCTACATTTTATGTAAGCAGGGTAACGCCGACTGCCGAACAATTGCAGAGGTCGGCGTTACCTTTTTTATTATACACAACCGCACAACATGAAAAGTGACAATTCAAAAGAAATATTCCCGGTGGTCAATGAAGAAGGGGCAGTTATCGGAAGCGCAACCCGCGGCGAATGTCATTCCGGGAGCAAACTGCTGCATCCGGTAGTACATCTCCACGTCTTTGACAGGCAGGGGCGTCTGTATCTTCAAAAAAGACCTGAATGGAAAGACATACAGCCTGGGAAATGGGACACAGCCGTTGGCGGCCACATCGACTTTGGCGAGGATGCCGACACAGCGCTCCGCCGTGAGGCCCGCGAGGAACTTGGAATCGATGGTTTCGAACCGGTGTTCCTGAAGCGATATGTATTTGAATCCGAGCGCGAAAAAGAACTTGTCAATGCATTCAGCACAGTGACCGCCTGCGAGCCGAAGCCCTCAGACGAACTTGACGGAGGCCGCTTCTGGCCGCGCGAGGAAATTCTCGCTGGAATCGGCAACGGAATATTCACTCCGAACTTCGAGCAGGAATACATGATGCTTTTCGGAAATATGAAAAACTGAGGAGCGGGAGAAAGGCAGAGAGACCTACAACTTATTTTAACTTACATGTGCAGGATTATCGCCCATGCAAAGCACTACATTTGCATATCACTTCCAACTCTCATTCTCTTCAACTCTCACACTCAAAACAAATTCCTGCCATGAACTCATCAGTCATTATCTCGCCCCGCGTAATCGACACCATCAACTCTCTTTCAAGCGCCGACCGCACACCGATCAGCAATGCTCTGAGCATGGAATTCATTCTCGGACAGAATCCGGAAGACACGCTCACCCCGAATCAGAGCATCATCTATGCCGTTATTCGCTTTTATGTCGCTCAGGACACCGCCCGTCACCGCCGGAGCCTGGCCAACGTCAGCTGAAGCGGCGGAGTGCTATTTCAGAAAAACCGGCTCGGATTCAGCTGAAAAACCGTTAAGAGCCGTCACTGCATATGAATATGATCCCGGTGAACCGACTCTGAACTCCTCGCCATAGACAACGCCGAGAAGATAGCAGGCTCGCAGGCCGTCACCATTCTCCTCAGTCAGTTCGTCATGAGGCAGATTTTTCGGGAAAGCATAGACCGCATAGCGCGCCGGACCTGCCGTGCCTCCCTTCCCGCGCCACGACAGCACCCCGTCTTTTAACCGGAGTGCCGTCGGAGCCTCCACCGGGTCTATCGACGATCCCCGGCGCACCTGCGGAGTC
Source organism: uncultured Muribaculaceae bacterium (assembly GCA_947179295.1). Lineage (GTDB taxonomy): Bacteria > Bacteroidota > Bacteroidia > Bacteroidales > Muribaculaceae > Duncaniella. The sequence goes on along the minus strand of CAMXAZ010000019.1, from coordinate 3,104 downwards.
AACGACTTCAACGCAAACGGTGATTTTGTCAGATCGGAAGCCAGCTTATATAAATGTTTGGCACTGTAGAGCACCGTGCCCTGATCGCCATCGAGGCTTGAAGCACGGTTGATTCCTATCTGGCGCAGCAGTTCCTGACGCTCACTGTTGGTATTGCGCTTGTCAAGCGGCGCCAACGTTATGCTTGCGTAGAAATGCCGCCCGTAGAGATTTGCAGCCTCGCTCCACCAGCGCGCAAGCGGCTCGTAAGGAGCCACGGCATGAGTGGTGGGCCAATAAATCTGAGGCGATATGAAATCCACAGTCCCCTGATAGAGCCAGCCGAGAGGATCTGAATAAATTTCGGAATACTGCCAGTCGTCACCTTTGACCTCACAGCCGGTCATCCCCCATTTCGGCGCCGAAGTGTGCTTTTTCCCGGCTATTCCCGCCGGCGAGATGCCGAAACGCAGGCCCGGTTTCAGATCAGAGACCAAGGCATGGACATCGGCCACGGTTTTGTGGACATTGGCTCTGCGCCAGTCGCCGAATGTCATCCAGGGAGCTTCCGCCTGCCATAGATCATAATCGGGAGCCGAACTGTCTTCCGGAATGCGGTTTGGATAGAAATAATCATCAAAAACAAGACCGTCTATGTCATAAGCGCTGACAATCTCGCGGCAGATGTCGACCACATGCTGCCTGACAGCCTCAAGACCGGGATTGAAAACAGTATATTTGCCATAGGTCAGCAGCCATCCCTGCTCTTTCCAGCGGCGGTCAGGAGCACTGTTGTAGTCCGTGCCCGAACTCCACCTGAACGGATTGACCCAGGCATAGCACTCCAGACCGCGGCGATGGCACTCCTCGACCGCGAATTTCAATGGGTCCCAGCCCGGCGACACACCGCGTCTGCCCGACACGAAAGCTGACCACGGCTCCAACGATGACTCATACATGACATCGGCCATGCCTCTCACCTGAAAGAAAACAGTTGTGAGATTCGCTGCCTGACATCTGTCAAGCAGCGCCTTCAGTTCGTCCTGCTGCTGTCTGCGCACCTTCTGAGAAGAGCCGGTGACCGACGGCCAGTCAATGCCCCAGACAGTGGTGAGCCACACGCCTCTCATCTCCCGCTTCGGCCCGGCAGCGGACAGATCGGAAGAATTAAACAAGACTGTCAGAAGCATGACAAATATCTCGAAACGTATCAAATGTGATTTCATGAAGGATCAAAAGGGAATTTTGAGCCACAAATTTAAGTGTTTTTTGCAAATAATCGTCCCTCGGTTGTGAAATATCACGAAAAAATAGCTAATTTTGCAAGTTGAAAACAAACTCTCAATTCATTCACGAACACAGACCACCGAAAACCGTGATCAGATCACTCAGAAAATACGCAGTCATGCTTGGCGCAGCAATGCTTCTCGCCTCTTGCGGCGAGTATCAGAAGGTGCTCAAAAGCCATGACGCCGACTATAGGCTCGACTTCGCCAAGCGCGCGTTCGAGCAGAAAAAATACACCCAGGCAGCCACCGTGCTCGAAGACATCGTCACCCAGTTCAAAGGTTCGGAAAAGGCCGAAGACTCGCTCTACCTCCTTGCCCTTTCGAACTACGAAAACAAAGACTACGAAACCGCAGGCTCATTCTTCAAGACCTACTACACCCGCTTCCCGAAAGGAAAGTACACCGAGCTCGCCCGCTACTATGCCGGCTACGGCTATTATCTCGACTCCCCTGAGCCCCAGCTCGACCAGAGCGGCACAATCAACGCCATCCAGGAGCTCCAGGCTTTTCTCGACTACTTCCCCAAAAGCGACAAAGTAGCCAACGCCCAGAACGCCATCTTCGAGCTTCAGGACAAACTGACCCTCAAACAGCTCGAAAACGCCCAGCTCTACTACAACCTTGGCACCTACATGGGCAACAACTACGAAAGTGCCGTAATCGTAGCCCGCAACGCCATCAAAGACTATCCCTATTCAAAATATAAGGAAGACCTCGAACTTCTGATACTCAAAGCCCGCTACCAGGAAGCCCGCGAGAGTATCGACGAAAAGAAACCCGACCGCTTCCGCGAGGTGATCGACGAGTACTACTCATACATCAACAACTACCCCGACACCCCCAACCGCGAGGAAGCCGACAATATTTTCAAAATCGCCCAGCGCTACGTCAAAGAATAAGCCGCAGGCCCCGGAAAGACAACAGAAAGAAACAACGTAAACAAAAGAGATATAATGGACTACAAGAAGACCAACGCACCTCTCAACACTCAGACACGCGACCTCATCTCAATGAGCGAGGACACCGGAAACGTCTATGAAACAGTCTGCATCATCGCAAAGCGCTCAAACCAGATCGCAGGCGAGATGAAACACGACCTCGAAAAGAAACTCCAGGAATTCGCATCGCTCAACGACAACCTCGAAGAAATCTCCGAAAACCGCGAGCAGATCGAAATCTCACGTTTCTACGAACGTCTGCCCAAACCCACCCTCATCGCAACCCAGGAATATCTCGACCACAAGATCCACTTCCGCAACCCCGCGAAAGACAATCTCAACAACCTCGACTGATCACGCCCAAGCCCTGACCTCACCAAAAACAAGGCTGACAGAGGCAAAATCCGAGGATAAAAACGAAAAACAGTTCAGAAAAGCACTGCAAAGGTTGGATATATTAAATTTAATTCTTACCTTTGTGCGCTCTTTTGAGACAATTTATATTCATTAACCACTTTTAAACATCTGTATCAATGCACTTGAACTCTGATGAAAAAGTAGAAATCTTTGAGAAGTACGGTAAGGGCAAGACTGACACTGGCTCGCCTGAAGCGCAGATTGCATTATTCTCTATCCGTATCGCTCATTTGACTGAACACCTTCGGTCAAATCATAAAGATTATACGACCGCACGAGCTCTTAAGGCTTTGGTAGGTAAGCGTCGTCGTCTTCTCGACTACCTGATCCGCAAGGACATCAACCGCTACCGTGCCATCATCGCCCAGAAAGAACTCGGTATCAGAAAGTAATTTTCTCCCGACAGAGAAAATCGACTTGAAGATTACAAGGAGGCTGTGTCAAAATAGGCGCAGCCTCTTTTTTTATAACCTGTTGTAAA